>CALWDR010000273.1 GCA_944376745.1 uncultured Lachnospiraceae bacterium | reverse complement strand
CGGCCCCTGACGTCTCGAAGAGCAGGTATCCTGCCGGAAGTCCCTGGGGGAGTTCTCCGGTAAAACGGTAGATGCCGGAAAGCTCTGTCTGATCGCTGTAGGACGTCAGATCCAGCGGTTCTTCCTGTCCATCGCCATCCAGCCTGACGGCTGCGGTCCAGTCAATGTAGGTCATCTCCTGGTCCACAACAAGCGCCAAGGATGCCGTGGCGGATATGAGAAACAACTTCACGGATGGCAAGGACGGACTGAACAGCGACTGGAAGGGCGGCTTTAATGGTTCCGTGTCCATTACGGGCTATGTGGAGGGTACCGCTACCTATGACCCGGTCTCCAAGGAGTGGAAAAATGAATTTGACGGCGGCGGACTGGTGGTTGCCGGCTCCGCGGGCTATGTCTGGAGCGGAAATTCCGTGGTGGGCGTCGTTCCCTTCACCTACAGCATTGGCGCAGGGGCGGATCTGGAGGTGGCGTTGGAATTCAGTCCCATGTCCGAGGAGAAGCAGGAGGGCGGCGCCAACATTTATACCGATTTCCTGAGCACGGTAAAATTTGTGGTATGGGCCAAGGCCTTTGCGGGTGTGGGCTTCGACTTTGACATTATCGCCGCGAAGATCGGGATTTTTGGACAGATGGACGCCGGAATCAATGTGAAGACCTTAAATCAGGCTTACCTGGCCCAGGACATCAACACCTCCTACAATTATTTTGAGGTGGGCGGGGAAATTGGCTTGAAGGTGGAACTGAAGCTTCTCATCTTTGAGTACGAGAAGGTTCTGGTGTCCGGCAAGCTGGATTATCACCGGACGGACAAGATCGACGGAAGGCCGGAGTATACGGTGGAAAATATGCCGGATAAGATTTATGAGTCCTATCAGGATGATGACGCCAGTATCCCCGAGAGGCCGGAAAATTCCCTTCGGTCCGCCAGTGCCAGGAGCCTGTCTCTGCTGGATATGGCAAACATGCAGGTGGCGGCCACAAGGCTGAAGACCGAGAGCCGGGAGTATCTGAAGGAGCCTACGCTGTGGGCTGATCCCTATGGAATCCGTCCCTTCTCTCTGGATGCGGACAACGCCTTTGAAGCCATCGGCACCAATGTCTATCCAGGCTCGGAGCCGGAGATCGCCCGGGACGGGAGCCTGGTGGTATTCCGTACCGACAACGGCAGCGCCGACCTGAATGAGACCGCCGTGGGCTGGGCTCTTCAGGTAGGAAATACTTATGTAAAGCAGGACGGAACCATCAGCGGGACCATCGAGAACAGTCAGGGCAAGCAGGTTCAGACCCCGGCTACCAACCTGGACTTTGACGGCACGGCGGATTTTGGCGTGGCGGCCTGGGAGCAGCAGAGCGAGGAGAGCCCGGTGGCGGCTGACAGCGCCATGGACCTTGCCATGGTCAATGACCTTATGAAGCGGACGGAGATCCTGGTGTCCGTGAAGACGCCGGAGGGCTGGAGCGAGCCTTACCGGCTGACCACAAACAGTGTTTCGGATATGGCGCCGGAGGTGGCCGTAAACGATGTCGGACAGGCCGTTGTGGCCTGGCGGCAGCCTGCCGCGGCCAGCGGGGCAGATCCCACTACCTTTGACGCCTCAGATGAGATCGTATACAGCTACTATGACAATGGGATCTGGAGCGAGGTACGCCAGCTTGACCTGGGGGATCTGGGTTCTGTGAAGGGCTTTGACGTGGCCATGGCGGCGGACGGCACGGCGCTGGTGACCTCCGCCATCCAGACAGCGGGACCCTCCAGCGCCCTCGGAGTGGAAGGCGCCGTCAACGCTGCCACCAATGGAAGCAGCGAGATCACCTATCGGATGATCGATGGGGAGGGACGGCTGATGGGAGAACGCATCCGCCTGACCAACGATGCGGCGGCGGATGAAAATCCCCAGGCGGCTTACGCGGACGGCAGATTCCTGCTGGCCTGGTACAGCTCGGAGGAGCTTGCGGCTACCGACCCCATTACCGACGCCTATGAGACCCGCACCGTCAATGATATCAAGCTGCGTTCCATCAATTTGGACGGCTCCATTGACAGCAGCTTTGTCAACAGCGTCAGCGCTATCAACAAGACCCGTACCCTGGAGGTGGCTCCGGACTTTACGCTGGCCCAGGGGGCAGACGGCAGTCTGGATGAGCTCGCGTTGATCTTTACGACCTCGGAGGAATCGGAAGCCTCCGGAACCGGCAGTGTAATGGTCTATGATAAGGATGTAGTGCAGGCTATAAAATTTATAAAGGCGGCGGACGGCCGGGTGCAGGTGACCGCGCCCCAGGAACTGGCGGATATGGGAGACGCCACCACAGCGGACCATGTGTCTGCCTATGTGAACGGCAATACCATCAAGGCGGTCATCCTAAAGTCCAGCCCCACAGGTGAGACGGAAACTTATCAGCCTGACATGGCGGAAGGAGCGGAGGGTTCCCCGGACGTGACCAATCCGGCGGTGACGCTGGCTGCCACCCAAAGCTCCATGGTATCCGCTACGCTGGAGTGCAAAGACAGCATTTCCGTGGAGGACATTGTCTTTGAAAATGACGACATCCGGGTGAATTCCTCCATGCCGGTACAGTTTACGGTGCTGAATACGGGGCTTACTCCCATCACGTCCATTACGGCGACGGTGGGCGGTGAGAGCGTGACCGTGGACGATCTGTATCTTCTGCCCAATGATGTGCAGAACGTGTATGTGGACTGCGCCCAGGGAGCGTCCATCGAGGACAGGGATTATACCATTACCGCCGCCTTTGCGGGCGGCAATACAGCCAGTGCCGAAGGCACCTTAAAGCTCACCCTGCCGGATGTGAGCATCGGCGCGGTGAAGGTGTTGGAGGAGCTTGAAGGAGAGCGTACCCTGTCCGTGAGCCTCTACAACGACAGTGATGTGCCCTTAAGCGGCGCGGCTTCCGGCAGCGGCGGGGGCAGTGACAGCCAGGACGGCAGATACGCCGTGGTGCTGAATTTCTATGATGAGCAGTCGGAGGACGCTGCGCCCCTGCCTATTTCCTGTACCATTGAGGATGCGGGCGCTCTGACGTTGATGGATGAGAAGGGCTATGCAAAGCAGGTGACCTACACCATCCCTGAGGAGTTCCTGGATGAGAACGGGGAGATCCCGGAGCTGGGCGTCAACCTGTATATCGAGGCCCAGGTGGTGGACCGGGCCACCGGGGAAGTGGTTCAGGAGACCGGCTATGAGTATAACAATGAGACTGTGAAATTCCAGAGTCTCTACAAGGACGGCGTACAGTTTCAGACGGACGCCATCCTGGACAACAGCGGCGAGGTGTCAAAGGCCGTTGTGACGGTGAAGAACCTGTCCATGAATCCCGCCAGCGAGCAGGGAAATGTGCTGGTGAGTCTTCTGGACGCCACCGGAAATGTGCTGGAGACCGTGTCCTTAGCCGGAAGCCAGGGAGAGCTGTTTAACCTAGATGGCGAGGCGAAAGAGGAGCGGACCGTATCCTTCACCAAGAAGGGGTATTCCGTGACGACCCAGTACCTGCCGGTAGCGGACGGAAATGCGTACAACAATGAGCTGCTGTTGCTGGAAGCCGGCGGAAGAAGCTTTGATAAAGAAGCATTGAAGCTGGATGAGAATGAGAACTATACGCTGAGCTTAAGCGCAGACACTGTGAACCAGAGCAGTACGCTCTTAACGGCGGTTTCCCAGTCGCCGGAGGCGCTTCTGACCGTCACGGACAGTCAGGGCGAGAAACTGGCGGAGGGCATGGGCTATGTGACCTTCACCCTGCCTCTGACCTACGGGGAAAATGGAGAGACCGTGGCCAACGCATTTACCGTTTCCGTGAGACCGGAGGCGGAATACGCCGAGACGGGAAGCTATCAGCTTACCGTGAACAACCGGCGGGAGAGCAGCGGCAAGCTGCTGCTTACCACCTCGGCTCAGACCGCCACCGGCTGGACCAATCAGGAGGAGGTAACCGTCTCCTTAAGCGCTTCGGAGCTGAGCGGATTCGTGCCTGTGGACTGGCAGTACAATGTCAACAACCAGGGCTGGACGAACGCGGAAGCTGTCGGGGCCCAGTCGAATACCGGTGAGACTGCGGGAGCACAGCCGGGGACGGATGAGACCGCAGGGACCCAGACGGATGCCCGTCTGCTGACGGTGCTGACGGAGGAAGGCGAGCACGTGGTGCAGGGCCGGATCCTGGACGCGGAGGGCTACGCCATGAGCAGTGACCGGACCATTGTGAAGATTGACCGGGTAAATCCCGTCATTGACACAGACAGCGTGACCTTGATCGAGACCGCGGATCCTCTCGAGGAGCCCGGCGGGGTCGTGGGATTCTTCCGGAACCTTCTGGGTCTTGACAGCGACGGCAATACGGAGAATCAACTGAAGGTGCGCCTTGCGGCCACTGATGACCGCAGTGGCATTTACCAGGTGGTAATAAAGGCCGGGGAGCAGGAGTATCGGATGACCCGGCTGGAAGGCACCGACATTTACGAGGGCGTAGTGACAGAGCCCTACCGGGGCAGCCTTGCGCTGATCGCCACAGACCTGGCGGGAAATACGGACGTTTACACCACCGAGGACCTGGTGATCGAGAAGCTTGAGGAGCCTGTGCTTCGTGACACAGAATATACCATAAACGCCGAGAGCGCTACGCTGGTATCCGGCTTCGACGGGACGGACATTGCCGAGTACGGCATACAGTACCGGAAGAAGGGAGATACAAAGTGGCTTACGGCGGAGCCGGAAAAGGGAAGCAATGGCAACGATTTTACCTTCGTGCTTGAGGGGCTTTCTCCCAATACGGCTTATGAGTATCAATTCTATCAGAGGCAGGTGACCAAGAGCGAGATCACCTGGCATGAGGTGAAGGAATTTACCACCAAGGTGAAGATCCTGACGCCGGAGCTGGCGGAGGGAAGCTGCAAGAAGGATACGGTGACCGCCGACAAGACCCAGGCCTGGCCAGGGGAGACGGTGACCTACACGCTGACCTCCTGTGAGGAGCATACGCCCTCCGGACTTCTGGCCGGCGGAGAGGAATTTACCCTGGAAAATACGGAAAGCCGGACCCACACCGTCACCTATACGGTGAAGGAGACGGACGTGGAGGTGTCTGCCGAAGGAACTTTCGCTGAAAAGCAGCTGAGCAGGGTGGAGGAAGTACCCACTGTGACCCTGTTTGAGGAGGATTCCCAGCTGAAGTCGGCGGAAGCGCTGAAGGCATATCTGGATGGCCTTAAGGACATCACCGTGGTCTACGACAACGGAACGGTGGACCAGGAGTACCAGGCAGTCTGGACACGGGCCCAGGATCAGGCGTGGAGTGCCGCAGTGGGAACCTATCTCTATGAGACCACGATCACTCTTCGCGGCGGGGAGGAGACCTTCCTGCGGACGGTTTCCATAAGACCCGAGGAGGAACGGCCCAAGACCGGCGACAACGGATATGTGGAGATCTACGCGGGCCTGCTGGTGGGAGCCGCCACGGCGCTTGGAGCGCTGGCGATCATCCAGGCAAAGCGCAGGAGGAAACAGCGGTAAAGCGAGGAACGAGATAACAGAGGAAGGAAAGAGGACGCCCAGGGCCGGAAAACGGCCCGGAGGGCGTCCTCTTTTTGGGACTCCGTGGCAAACCTGGAGAAAAAGAATATCTATATTTCCAGAAAAAACACAAGAAAAAAATAAAAATTCAGACTTCCAATTTTGGAAAATGTGTGGTATACTAGCAATGTTATGGGGCATTAGCGCAGTTGGGAGCGCGCCACATTCGCATTGTGGAGGCCGTGGGTTCGAATCCCATATGCTCCATGGAAGAGCGCCCTGATTCATTCAGGGCGCTTTTGAGTTTCACGGGAGTATTTCGTGTTGTACTTTTACAGAATTGAGGATATGCATGCCGCTCTGGTGCTGGTAACACCGGGGCGGTTTTGTAGTGCGCCATCGGAAGAAGGAGGAGAACCTATGCAGCAGGAATTGCTGGAGCGTTTGCGGCAGATCACCCCGGAGGAACGGGAGATCCTGGCGGGGAAGCAGGAAATTGAGAAAAGTATTTATACCAGAAGCCGGGAATTTGTCATCGACGGAAAGCGGATGCTGGCAAAGGGCAAGCTCATAGATATCCGCACCCACACGCGCTTTGTGCATTTTCCAAGACACAGCCACGATTATATCGAGATCATCTATATGTGCTCCGGGGCAACCACTCACATCATCAACGGTACACAGCGGGTGACTTTAAATAAGGGGGACCTGCTGTTTTTAAACCGGAATGCCGTTCACGAGATCTGTCCGGCGGGGGAGGACGACATCGCGGTAAATTTTATCGTGCTGCCGGAATTTTTCGACAAGACCTTTGAGATGATGGAGGACGAAAATGTGATCCGGGACTTTATCGTGGACAGCTTAAGGCAGAGCGGCGGGGGCCGGGAGTACATTTATTTTCAGGTGGCGGATGTGCTTCCGGTGCAGAATCTCATTGAAAATATGATCTGGTCCCTGGTGCATAAGCAGGGAAATGTCCGCAACATCAATCAGACCACCATGGGCCTTCTGATGCTGCAGTTGACCAACTATATCGACAGGATTCAGGGGAGCACCCAGCGGCAGTATGAGCAGAACGAGATGCTGACAGTCCTCGGCTATGTGGAGGAGCATTACCGGGAGGGGACGCTGACGGAGCTGGCGGAGCTGATGAACCAGTCCGTCACGGGCTTAAGCCGCTTCATCAAGAAAAATTCCGGCCTGAATTTTCAGCAGCTCCTGAAGCAGAAGCGGCTGAACCAGGCGGCCTTTCTTCTGACCACCACCCGGCTGACGGTGGAGGAGATCATCCTGGCGGTGGGCTACGATAACACCAGCTATTTTCATCGGATCTTCCGGGAGCGCTACGGGGTGACGCCAAAGAAGTATCGGGACGAGAGGAAATAGGGGTGCGGGGTGGTATCAGAGAAGTATGAAGGATGAGGGAAAATAGGGGTGCGGGGTGGCACCAGAGAAATATGGAAAAACAGGATATAAATCGGCCAGAGTGCCCGGAAAATACCGTGGCAAATCCGCAATTTGCGAATTTGCCACGGTTTTCTCTCTTTTTTTAGTAGAGTAAAAGTAGGTTGTGGATGGAAAAATTTACCAGAATTTACGGAAAAAGGAGGGAGAGGAATGGCGAACTATACGATAGGCGACATGGTCTTTGAGACTCGAATGGCACGGGGTTATTCCCAGGAGGAGTTGAGCTTTGGAATTTGCAGCACCTCGTCCCTGTCCCGCATTGAGAACGGTTCTCAGGTGCCGGGGCGGAAGATTTTCGAGGGGCTGCTGCAGCGGCTGGGGGTGTCGGAATCCATTTACAGCGTCTTCGTCAGCAGGGAGGAGATGGAGCTGTACCGGCTGAAGCAGAGGCTGGTGTGGAAGCTGGA
>CALWDR010000272.1 GCA_944376745.1 uncultured Lachnospiraceae bacterium | reverse complement strand
AGTCTGCGGCTAATATCTTCTGCTTCCTTCAACCGCTGCTGCTGAATTTTTTCTTCCATATTCGAGAGCGCATTAAACAGAGAAAACAATATTTTCCCCACCGTACTTTTCCCCGTATTGTTTTCTCCGGCGATCACTGTAATCCCATCCACCAAAATCTCTGCATGCGCTATTTTTGAAAAATCCCGAATTGTTAATTTCATACTGTTCCCCCTCTCAGTCAAGCTTTCCAAATATCCCGGTCATACTCCGCAATGGTCCTGTCGGAGGAGAAAAATCCGGCCTTGGCGATATTGACAAGCATTTTCCCGGCCCAGGCCCTGCGGTCCTCGTAGTCGGCGTAGGCCTCCTCCTTCTTCCTGGCGTAGGACTCAAAATCCAACAGGGTCATGAACCAGTCCTTGGTGAGAAGCTCCTTATAGAGCCGCTCCAAATTCTCCTTCCTGCCAACCGCCAGCATTTTCTCTCCCACCATAAAGTCCATGGCTTCCCGGATATCCGCATTTTTCTTATAATACTCCCTGGACACATAATCTGCATTCGCATAATGCGCGATCACCGTATCCGAGGACTCCCCGAAAATATAGATATTCTCCGGCCCCACCAGCCCCGCGATCTCCACGTTGGCGCCGTCCATGGTTCCCAGGGTCAGGGCGCCGCTTAACATGAACTTCATATTTCCGGTGCCGCTGGCTTCCTTGGAGGCCAGGGAGATCTGCTCGGAAATGTCGCAGGCGGGGATCAACTTCTCGGCCTTGGTCACGTTGTAGTTTTCCACCATCACAACCTTCAGATAGGGGCTGACCGCCGGGTCCCCGTTGACGATCTCCTGCAAACACAGGATCAGATGAATGATGTCCTTGGCGATCACATAGGCCGGAGCCGCCTTGGCGCCGAAGATCACGGTGACGGGCCGCTTCGGCAGCTTGCCCTTCTTGATCTCCAGATACTTGTGTATCACATAGAGGGCGTTCATCTGCTGGCGCTTGTACTCGTGCAGGCGCTTGATCTGGATATCGAAAATAGAGTTCTCGTCCACCGCAACACCCTGGGTTTCCGCAAGATAGGCCGCCAGCGCCCGCTTGTTTTCCTGCTTGATGTCCAGCAATCTTTGCAGTGTCTCTTCTGCATTCGCATAATCCAGCAAATGTTCCAGCTGGCTGGCGTCCCTGTGCCAGCCGGTGCCCAGAAGTTCATCCAGGTAACGGCTCAGCCCCTGATTGCAGTGCATGAGCCACCTGCGGAAGGTAATGCCGTTGGTCTTGTTGTTGAATTTTTCCGGATAGATCTTATAAAAAGCATTCAGCTCATTGTGCTTTAAGATCTCCGTGTGCAGGTGGGCCACCCCGTTGACGCTGTAGCCGTAGTGAATGTCCATGTGGGCCATATGCACCCGGTTGTCCTTGTCAATGATGGCGGTGGCCGCATCCGGGTATTTCTTCTTCGCCAGAGTATCCAGCTCCCGGATAATGGGCATAAGCTGGGGCACCACCTGGTTGAGATAGTCCATGGGCCATTTTTCCAGGGCCTCCGCCAGGATGGTGTGGTTGGTGTAGGCGCAGGTCTTAGACACGATGCCGATGGCGTCGTGCATGGGAATGCCCTCCTCCATCAGCAGGCGGATCAGCTCGGGGATCACCATGCTGGGGTGGGTGTCGTTGATCTGCACAGCCGCGTAATCGGGAAGGTCGTAGAGGCTGCAGCCCTTCGCCCTGCATTCCGCCAGGATCAGTCTGGCGGCGTTGCTGACCATGAAATACTGCTGGTACACCCGCAGCCTGCGCCCGGCGTCGTCGCTGTCGTCCGGGTACAAAAACAGCGTCAGGTTCCGGCGGATGTCCTCCTTGTCAAAGTCGATCCCCTCCCCCACAATGCTCTCATCCACCGATTCGATGTCAAACAGATGCAGCTTGTTTACGCGGTTCTTATAGCCGATCACGTCAAGATCGTACATTCTGGACCGCACGGTGAAGCCGCCGAACTGGACCGGATAGGTCACCTCCGTTTTCGTCAGCCAGTTTACCCGCTCCATCCAGGGATTGGGCAGCTCCTTCTGCAAATGGTTTTCAAACTTCTGCAAAAAAAGGCCGAAGTGGTAATTCAATCCAATGCCGTCCCCGTTAAGGCCCAGGGTCGCCATGGAATCCAGAAAGCAGGCTGCCAGCCGCCCCAGGCCCCCATTTCCCAGGGAGGGCTCCGGCTCCAGCTCCTCGATCCTGCCAAGGTCCTTGCCGTACTGAGCCAGCATTTCCCGCACCTCGTCATAGATGCCCAGGTTGATCAGGTTGTTGGACAACAGCTTTCCGATCAAAAATTCTGCGGAAATGTAATATACCTTCTTTTTCCCGCTTTTATCCTGACATTTGCCGGCTTCCCCTGCCTCAGCTTCCATATCCGGCGCCCTGCCTTCTGTTTTTCCGGCTGCCGTACCTTTTCCGCCGGCTTGTTCCTCCGGCCCGGCTCCCATATCCTGCCCACAGGCCCGGTCCTCCCGCTCTGCCGCCATCTCCTTGACGATCCGCAGCAGGCCCTCATATAACTGCCGGTCCGTGCAGGCCGCAATATTGTTGCAGCAGATCCGCTCTAATTTTTCTCTGATATTCATTCTAACCTCCTGGTAAAATTACCGCTTACTATAACTTTTCCCAAAATGCACCCGGGATATGCGCGCCTGACATGCCCGACCCTCTTTTACTCATCTTTCCATTCCTTCTTTTGCACCTTCACCATACAGCTTTTCCCGCAAAAGCAGATTCCATATTGAAACACCTTCCGTATCCCGCTTTCCAAAAGCCCGGCCGCATAATTTTGCTTCTCCATCTGCTTTAAAGCAGCCTCGCACTGATCCTCCATCTCTGAAAATTTTTTTGCGCGCTTTACCTCAAATAATATGGCCGGAAGCCTGGGATTCACCGGACCCAACAAAATATCCGGCCTTCCATTTCCCCGCTCTTTATTCGAATCAATGCGATATCCCCCCACGCCGCTCAAAAGCCCCAGCAGATAACCATGATAAAAATTTTCCGCATTGTCGTAATAGCTGATGCTGTCCATCAACTGGCGGTTGATAACATTTTCCATCGTTTCACAGTCGCCTGTTTTGACGGCTTCATAAAAAGAAGTCAGATCAAAGGTGCTCTGATGCTGCTCAAACCATTCCCGAATCGTATTTCGATAAATATATCTTACCTCCTGATTTGGAAGCTTCATGGTCAGGTAAATCGTATCCTCCTCAAATCTCTGGGAAACTCCTTTTAAATATCCTGTAAAGAACAAAAAATTCCATAAGTTATCCTGGTTTTTATAAATATCTTCATAAGTAATATCTTCGTGGACTGGTTTTTCCATTAATCCACCCGCGATCAGGCTCTCAATCTCCCCTCTTGTTCTGGCATCAGCCCGTTCAACCAATTCCCGCACAATACTATTGGACGATGTGTTAGACCAATAGGGTCTTGGAAACGCCACTTTATTCGTAACGGCAAATTTCACATAATTAATTACACTCCAGGGATTGTATACCTCTGACTCACCAAATAAATATCCGTCATACCAACGGCGTACCTCCTCACGCCGGTCATTGATTCCGTAATCATCCAGCATACGGTTCACTTCCGCCTGGGTAAAACCAAAATACTCCGAAAAATTATCGTTTAATATCGAATTGATTTCCAGATTATTAAGCCCCGTAAAGATGCTTTCCTTGCTGATGCGCAAACATCCGGTCACTACCGCAAATTCCAGATTTTCATTCGTCTTTAAAGCCGACTCAAACAGAGAACGGATAAAACCCACCATTTTTTCGTAAAATCCTTCGAAGAAAGCATTTTCCAGAGGCACATCATACTCATCCAATAAAATGATAGTTCTGGCGCCGTGATACCTTTTCAAACATTCTGAAAGAAACGCCAGGGATTTTGCATAGGCGATAGCGTCCGCACGCCGGTTCATAACAGCAAGATAACGTTCCCGATATTCTTCGGACAGACAATCCGATTGCAAAATATAATCATGTCGATTGTATTCCTTGATGATTTCATCCACCAGGCTCTGGTAGGCCATCTCATATTCCGGCTGTTTTGCCGATTTTAAGGACAGGAAAACAACCGGATATTTCCCCATATGTGCGGCGTATGCGGCCCCGGCCTCCATGATCTTCATTCCCCTGAAATAACGACTATTATCGACAACAATCCCATCCTGCCCAATCTCTTTTTCGAAAAAGGTCTGCAGCATACTCAACACCAGAGTTTTACCGAAACGCCTGGGGCGGGTAAAAAGATTCACCGAAACCTTTTTGTCCAAAAGCTCCTTTATCATCCATGTTTTATCTACATAATAGTAAGGATTGTCAATGAGCGTCTTATAAAATTCGATGCCAACCGGCAGCGGTTTTTTCATCACATACTGCACCTCGCCTTCCTTCCTCATTCTATCACACGTCCCTCAAAAAAGAAAGTGCGGATTTCTGCCCCGATTGGATATTGACAAATCTTTGACAAAGTAATACCATGAGAGTGAGCTTAAACAAACGTTATTTTTGCTCCCGGTGTCATACACCACATCCTTTGGCCGGTGCTGCCGGCAAAACCATTTCATTATACATATAGGAGGGTTATTCATGAATAACTTACGCTTGGAAGTAGAAAACGAGATTGCTGTTCTCACGATTTCAAGACCCGGCGCCCTGAACGCGTTAAACAGCGAGACATTGGACGAATTAAATGTATGCCTTGCCGAGATCGAGGCCAGGGACGACGTGAAGGTGGTCATCTTAACCGGCGGTCCCGACAAGAAGGACAACCCCTACAAATCCTTTGTGGCAGGGGCGGACATCGCCGAGATGGTGAACTTCACCGCGGCTGAGGCCCGTGCTTTCGGCATGAAGGCCGCAGAGCCTTTCTTCAAGCTGATGAACATGCGCCAGGTTACCATCGCCGCCGTCAACGGCTTCGCTCTGGGCGGCGGATGCGAGATCGCCATGGCCTGCGACATCCGCATCGCTGCCGACAACGCCGTCTTCGGCCAGCCGGAAACCGGCCTGGGCATCATCCCCGGCTTTGGCGGAACCCAGAGACTGGCCCGTCTGGTGGGCATGGGCCGGGCCAAGGAGATGATCTTCACCTGCGACAACATCGACGCCAACGAGGCTTACCGCATCGGCCTGGCAAATAAGGTGGTGGCCAAGGAGGAGCTGATGGAGACCGCCAAGGCCATGGCGAAGAAGATCATTTCCAAGGGAAGCTACGCCGTGTCCATCGCCAAGGCTGCCATCAACAACGGCTACGACATGGACATCAAGAACGCCGTGGAGATGGAGGCGAACCTCTTCGGCATCACCTGCTCCACCCACGACAAGCAGGAGGGCATGAGCGCATTTCTGGAGAGACGGGCAGCCGAGCTGACGGATTTCTGATCGGGAACCAACGCCTGGAAAAGATGCTGGAAATGGCGCTAAAAATAAAATCTGCGCCGCTTCCGCCATCGAAATAGCGCCGCTTTCGCCGTCAAAATAGAATATTGTTTTTTCGCAGAAAATCCGTTATACTAAAGGAGACAGCTTTGGTATCACGGATTTTTTGTAAGTGTAAACTGTGACAGGGAGGTGGAAACCATGGCGCGTACCGTTGGAATCGGAATCCAGAATTATAATGAAATCATTGAAAAGAATTGCTTCTACATTGACAAGACCAGTTTTATTGAAGAGTGGTGGGAGAGTATGGATAGTGTTACTCTGATCACCCGTCCCCGCCGTTTCGGAAAAACACTGACCATGAGCATGACAGAGCAGTTCTTTTCCTTAAATTATGCGGGCAGGGCAGATCTGTTTGAAGGTCTGTCCATCTGGCAGGATGAAAAATTCCGTGCTCTTCAGGGAACCTATCCGGTGATAAGCCTGACCTTTGCCAATATAAAAGAAAAGAACTATACCGCAACCAGAAAAAAAATCTGCCAGATGCTGGCGGATTTATACTCAAGCCATGCATTTTTACTGAACAGCCCGGCTTTGGAGCCAGGCGACCGGGATTTTTTCAGAAGAGTCTCCGTAGATATGGATGATGTGGATGCATCGCTGTCCATCCACAACCTGGCAAAATATCTGAGCAGCCATTACAACAAAAAAGTAATCATTTTATTGGACGAATACGACACTCCCATGCAGGAGGCCTATGTAAACGGGTACTGGGATGAATTGGTGGCGTTTACCAGAAATCTTTTTAACTCCACCTTTAAAACGAACCCATGGCTTGAGCGGGCAATCATGACGGGAATTACCAGGGTCAGCAAGGAATCTATCTTTTCAGATCTGAATAACCTTGAAGTAGTGACGACAACTTCTGACAAATACGCAGATTGTTTTGGATTCACGGAGCAGGAAGTTTTTAGCGCTATGGATGAAATCGGGAGAACGGAAAAACAGCAGGTAAAAAAATGGTATGACGGCTTTACTTTTGGCAATATCAGCGATATTTACAATCCATGGTCGATTTTGAATTATTTAGATAAGGGCAAGCTCACAACCTACTGGGCCCACACCAGCTCCAACAGCCTGGTTGGAAAGTTCATCCGTGAGGGCAGTCCCGAAGTAAAAACGATCATGGAGGATCTGCTGAACGGAAAAATACTGCGCACACAAATTGACGAGCAGATCGTATTCAGCCAGCTGGGCAGGAAAACCAGTGCCATTTGGAGCCTTCTTCTCGCCAGCGGTTACCTGAAAGCAGTCAGCTTTACGTTGGATGCGGCAAAGGGAATGCCGGAATATGAGCTGGCTCTGACAAATACGGAAGTCCGCTTCATGTTTGAGGGAATGATCGAGGATTGGTTTGCGGAATATACCCCCGCATACAATGAATTTATCAAAGCGCTGCTTCTGGGGGACCTGGACGCCATGAACGAATATATGAGCCGGGTAACAGCCGAGACCTTCAGCTTCTTTGATACAGGAAAGCGCCTTTCAGATAAGGCGGAGCCGGAGCGCTTCTATCACGGCTTTGTTCTGGGACTGATGGTAGATCTGAGAGACCGGTATATGATCACTTCCAATCGAGAAAGCGGATTTGGAAGATATGATATTGTGCTGGAACCACTGTCCCAGGCGGACGATGCCATTATCATAGAATTTAAGGTTTACAATTTCCGAAGAGAGAAAAATCTGGAAGAAACCCTTAAAAACGCATTGCAACAGATTGAAGACAAGAAATACGAAACAGATTTGCTGGCCAGAGGAATCCCGGCAGAGAGAATCCGCAAATACGGATTTGTCTTTGAAGGGAAAACGGTATTGATTGGCTAGACGAAGCGCACCACAAATATTTTCAACTGCCCCGATAGATATCATCCGATTCATCTCTTCCTATGATTTGGGATGTCCCTTCGGGGCAGGATACTATCATGCTATAAATTATAAATAAAGTCAATGACCGGCTGCGGGTCCTCAAGTCCATGAGGATGATGACCGCAGCCCTCCTTGCCGATAGCAAGCAAGCTTCCGCCATGTTCGGTATAATACTTTTCCAATACGGCCCCGTTCTCGCAGTAGGGTACGATATCATCTGCCTTTCCGTAAACCATTACCACTGAATCCCGTGCTCCAAAAGCACTGGCAGCTTGTCTATGGGATGCTCCCGATAGCAGATAAGCTCCGATACGGACATATCGGTGGCCTCCCTGAATTCCTCCAGAAATCCTCCCTTCCCCAGCCCGAAATCTCCCGAGCAGGACAAAAGATTCAGCACCGGAGCGTCCAGATAGAGAGCGGACACATACTCCGGATATTTGGCCGCAAATCTCACAGCGAACATCCCGCCGCAGCTCATGCTCACCGGAACACAGGTTCTGCATAAGCCGTACTCCTGTATGAGAAAATCCAGATTCGGGAACGCGTCCCAGTATTCCATTCGCCCCGGATGGTGGTATAGCCCAGACCGTGACGGCACTCAAATTCCTGCCCCTCCTTCATCACCGGCTGCCAGGTGGCGGACCAGTAATCTCCCGTCTCCTCGTCGCGGATATAGATGTAGCGGCCCGGACGGTCCATGGGCTGGTTGTTGAACTTGTAGCGAGTCACTCTCCGGTTGGAGGGGTCCGCATCGAAGGTCAGCCCGCCTCCGGCGGCTGAGACGATCCCGCCGAATTTTCCATTTCCGATGTAATTCATCCAGGGAGCCGGAGTGCGGGGATTCGTCACCACATACTCCTTATTGGCATTGTCAAAATATCCGTATCTCATAAATTCTCCTCCTAAGCTTCCGTAATTTCCGAACTTATCACTCTGCCCTCCTGCCAGGCAAAGGAAATCTTTTTCCCGCCGGGCAGGCGGATACCCTCGGCCCTGCCCTCCCGCCAGCTTTCCGGCAGCGCCGGCAGCAGGACGGGATTGCCCTCTTCGTCCGTCTGCACCAGCATTTCCAGGATTCCGCTGACCGCCCCGAAATTTCCGTCGATCTGGAAGGGCGGATGGGCGCAGAACAGATTCGGGTAGCTGCCACCGGGACGGTCCGGCGTGTCGCAGTCGGAGGGCACCGGCTTTAGCTGGTTGTCAAGAAGCAAAAGGGCGTGCTCCCCGTCCCCAAGCCTGGCCCAGAGATTGATCTTCCAGGCAAGGCTCCATCCGGTTCCGCCGTCTCCCCGCTGCTCCAGTACTTTTTTCGCCGCCTCCTTCCTGGCTTCGTCAAACTGGTTGGCCGGAAACAGGCCGTAGAGATGGGATACATGCCGGTGGTGCGCGTCCCACACCTCATGCTCCCGGTCCCACTCACAGAGCAGGCCGTCCCGCTGGATTCCGGGCTTTTTCAGGCGGAGAAGCAGGTCTTTGTACCCGTCCTCAATACCCAGAAGCCTCTGGGCCTTCGATACCGCCGAAAACAATTCCAGAAGGATTTCCTGGGTCATGGCCGTGGAGCAATCCAGGGCATGGACCTGGCCGTCCTCTATATAATTATTTTCCGGCGAGGTGGAGGGGGACAGCACCAGCTCTCCGTCCTCCTCCGTGAGAAGCTGGCGGTAAAAGCGGGCCGCTCCCTCCATCACCGGGTAGATCCGTTTCAGCGCGTCCGCATCCCCGGTATAGCGGTAATAGTCCCACAGCATCACCGAAAGCCACCCCGAAGCCATGTTCCAGAAGCCCCACTGGGCATTCTTTTTGATCCGATTGGTGCCCGGATGGGTCAGCCGCCAGAGGTCCGTGGAGTGATGGCACACCCACCCCTCCGCCCCGTAATAGCGCCGGGCCGTCTCCCGCCCGGACTCCGCCAGCTCCTCCGTCATTTTCAAAAGCGGCTCATAGCACTCCGGCAATCCGCAGGCCAGCAGGGGCCAGTAATTCATCTCCGTATTGATATTTAAGGTATAATTGCTGTTCCAGGGGGGCAGCAGCTTCTCATTCCAGATCCCCTGGAGATTTCCGGGCTGGGTTCCCTCCCTGGAGGCGGAAATGGCAAGATATCTGCCATAATTAAACAGCAGCGTATACAGCGCCGGGTCCTCCTGCCCTGCCCCATGGAGCTGAAGGCGTCTATCCGTGGGCAGACCGCTGTTCCCACTGCTGCCAAGGGTCAGGCTCACCCGGCTGTAAAGTTCCCTGTGGGCCGCCTTGTGCTGTTCCAAAAGCTCCTGGTAGGAAAGCGCCATTGCTTTTCGGATATCCGAAAGGCAATACTCCACATACGGGACCTGAGCCTTGCCAGGATGTACGTTCCACCCGGCAAAGCCCGTTCTGGCCGCCACGTACAGGATCACCTCGTCCGCCCCGGTCACGATCACTCTTTCCGCTGCCTCTGTCCCGGACGCAGCGCTCTTATGCATCTCCCAGCGGACGCTGCCTCCCACCGCCCGCAGGGCAAGGGCCGCCGCAAAGCCCATGCCCTGCTCAGCCGGATGTTCAGAATACACCTGACAGTCCGTGGAAGGATAGCCCTTCCCATAGTCCGACACACAATTAGGGGCATGCCCCTCCAGCAGAAGCGCCCAGGCCGTCCCGCTCCCGTCGTCCCTGATCGGGTGCTTCTCGCCGGAGAGCGGAACCGGCACCTGCCTTACCGTACTCTTCAGCGGACTCTCCAGCCAGGCCGCAAAGGAAATGCCCCCCGGCTGGGAACAGCGAAGGCGAAGCACATAAACCTGGGAAACCGGGCTTACAAAGCTCTCCCGCACATACTCCCTCCCGCCCAAGCGGTAGGTCACCCAGTGTACCGCCTCGTCCAGCCGAAGCTCCCGAC
Organism: uncultured Lachnospiraceae bacterium; assembly: GCA_944376745.1. Lineage (GTDB taxonomy): Bacteria > Bacillota > Clostridia > Lachnospirales > Lachnospiraceae > 14-2. The sequence goes on along the minus strand of CALWDR010000272.1, from coordinate 3,750 downwards.
AGTAACTGCTGATGCTGCCGGAGTGTATGTGCTTTATTTTCAGCTTGCCCAGAGGCAGATACATCTGAACCAGATAGTCCCCGAATTTATTTTCCACCAATTCCTGGGCCTCTCCAAACTTTCCGGCCCGGCAAAGCTCCCGGGCCATTCTGTAGATCTCCGGGTAATTTTCCGACTCCTTACTCTTAACTCCGGGGGCAGCTTCCCCGGCTTGGAGCCGAATACCCGGACAATCGGAAAGCCCTTCCAATCCCGCCGGAGTCTTTGGATACCCGCTCCACAGCGTATCCTCGTTTAAGGAGACCGTCTCCTCCTCCACGCCGCCGTACACGCAGGCCCCGATCCTGCCGTTTCCCAAAGGCAGCGCCTCGTTAAAATTCTTTGCCTCCCGCTCATACCACAGCGTATGCTCCGCCAGGGTAAGCTCCCTGCTTTTTTCTCTCATGCCTTTTCTCCTGCTCTCTATTTTGACCCCAACATCATACCATCATCGTATCCGATTCCCCCCTCCATTTCAAATCTCCTTTTCTCCGATTTGTCTCGATTTGTCGGAAAAAATCTCTGTGATTTGATTCCTTCCTCTTTTTATGGTATCCTAAAATTGCAGGCTGCGCCGATCCGAAGACTGTTCCATGGCAAGGCAGCGCCTGCGGCATTTTTCCGAAAGCAAACTGCCATTCCGGGCCGATATGTACAGGAGACGATAGATATGACAAAGATGATCTTGGTGGACGATGAGAAGATAATTTTAAATTCCCTTTCCAAATATATCACCGGCCAGCTGCCGGATTTTGAAATCTGCGGCCTTTTCTACAATGGGCTGGAGGCCCTTGAATTTTTGCAGAAAAATCCCTCTCTGGGGGTCGATATTGTCCTGACGGACATCTGCATGCCCAAAATGGACGGGCTGGAGCTTGCCAGGGAGCTCTGCAACCGCATGCCGGGCTGCGTGGTGATCATCCTAAGCGGCTTCTCGGAATTTGAGTACGCCCAGAACGCCATCAAATACAACGTGTTCAATTATATGCTGAAGCCCCTGGACTACCGGGAACTGAAAAAAGTGCTGATCGAGGCCCAGGCCACCGCGGCGGCCCGCAAAAAATCCGCCCCTGCTGAGTCCGACTTATCCGAGGAGGAGATGGAGGTATTTTTTGTGGACCTGTTCTGCGGCTCCGTCTTTTCCACCAGAGAGCTGAAGGAGCGCTTCGCCGCCCTGCATTTTCCATTTTCCCTGGAGGAGAGCGAGGGGTATCTGGTGAAGCTGTCCCTGACCGAGGAAAGCCTGGCCATCGCCCGCCACTACGAGATCGACCGCCTGATCGTATCCCTGCGGAACGCCTTGCAGTTCTCCATCGCCGACACCCATTTTTATTTTATGCGCAAGGCCGCCTTTGACTACTACTATGTGGCCGTCAGCAGACGCATGCCCGACAGCGGGGAAAGCCTGCGCCTGAAAAATAATATCCGGGAATTTATCGCCCTTGACTGCGTTGTGGACCTGTACCACCATTTTTCCTCCTTCAAGGACCTGGTACAGAAAAAAAACGCCGGTGGCCATCCCCTGCGAGAACGGTTCCCAATCCAACGATGCCCTGATCCAGAAGGCCATCGACTACATCAACGCCAACTTCGATAAGGAGCTGTCCCGGGAGACCGTGGCCGACGCGGTTTTCCTGTCGCCCTCCCATTTCAGCTATCTGTTCAAGCAGAAAACGGGCATCAGCTTCATGGATTATGTGACAAACGTCCGCATGCAGAAATCCGTGGAGCTTCTGAAAACGAAAATGAGGATCAACGACATCGCCGAGAAGGTGGGCTACCAGAACCGGAACCGTTTTATCATCAATTTCCGCCAGTACACCAGCTACACGCCCACGGAGTACCGCAGAAACATTTTATCCATGGAGGAGGCCCCGGATGAAAAATAAGATTCGCAGCCTGAGGAGACGACTGTCCAGCGACAAGCTGTTTTTTCACCATTTCTTACAGATATTTCTGGCCATGCTGCTGGTCTTCTCCCTGTTTACCGTCTATACCTATCAGAATTCCAGATCCATCATCGAGACGGAATTTACCAACGCCAGCGTCCAGGACCTGGAGAGTCTGGCGGAATATGTGGACAGCTATATCATGGATACCAGATACCTGATCTCCACCCTGGTCACCAACGAGACCCTGCAGTTTTTCTACGCCTCCCCCTCCCCGGAGAGCGTGTGGAGCGATTACGCCAGGCAGGTCCAGTCCCAGCTGTCGGCCCTGCGCTACAGCCGGGAAGCCATCCAGGGCATTTACCTGTACTCCGAGGCCTCCCACACCATCTACTCCTCCAGCGTCCACACCTACGCCTACACTTTTGAGGACCGTTTCTGGCTGGAACAGTTGAATCCCGACGACAGCGGCTTCTCCATTTTTCCCTATGCCATGCGGAACAGCTTTCCCTTTGTCATCTGCGTGGCCAAGGAATTTACCGCCGGAGGGAACCGCTGCGCCATCGCCGTCATGATCGATCTGTCCAAGCTTTCCGTCCTCTCCTCCATCGACGAAAACAGTCATCAGGAGGCTTTTTTGGTGTCGGACAGCCAGGAGATCATTTACCGCTATCACCAGGACGATATGCCGGAGCCTTTGAGCGCCGTGGAATATTTAAGCCACTACAAGCCGGATACCGCTGAGAGCGCCTCCATCACCACCGCCGACACCAACGCTTACTCCTACATGCAGCTTCACTCCGCGGCTTATCCCTGGTCCTACGTGCTCGTCACCCATTTGCAGGATTACACCCATCAGTTGTCCACCCAGAATGCCCTGCTGTTTGCCGCCGCCAGCGGCCTGATCATTTTCGCCATACTGTTCGCGGTCTTTTTTGCCCTGCGCTCCTTAAAGCCCATCCAAAATATCCGCAGCCTTCTGGACTCCCCGGAGCTTCTGTCCTCCGGCTCCATCGGCGACAACGAGGACATCAAATACATTGCCAGCCGCATCGCCCAGTATGTCCAGACCAACCAGGGACTGCGCAAAGAGCTTCAGGAGCGGCTGAGCCTGTTAAATGAGACCCAGATCCTGGCCCTGCAGTCTCAGATCAATCCTCATTTTCTGTCCAACACCCTGAATCTGATGTACATTCAGGCCACGGACGCCCTGGGCTACGACCACAGCCTGCCCCTGATGATCTTAAATACCAGCTCCCTCATCCGCTATGCCATCGAGCCTGCAAAAATGGTGACCCTGGAGACGGAACTGGCCCAGACGGACATCTATCTGTCCATCCTGGACCAGCGGTACGACAAAAATTTAACCATTGTCCACGACATTGCCCCGGATACCTTAAACGCCATGGTGCCCCGGCTGTTCCTGCAGCCCATCATTGAGAACGCCGTGTTCCACGGCTTTTCAGACCGCCACGAGGGCGAGCGCAGCATTCTGACCATCTGCTGCACGCGGCAGACGGAGGAAGCCTCCGGGGAGGACTTCCTCACGGTTCGGATTCAGGATAACGGCACGGGCATTTCCCCGGAAAAGCTTGCGGAGCTGAAGCAGTCCCTGGATCAGGAGGCTCTGACTGCCGGAAAGAGCATCGGCCTTCGCAATGTGGTGCGGCGGATGAATCTTATCTACTCTGACCGGTTTTCCCTGACCATCGAGAGCACGCTGAAGGTGGGCATCTGCTCTACGCTGCGGTTTCAGTACGTGGAGAGAGGCAATTCCTCCATCTCCTCCCCAGCACAGCCATCACATTTTCCCTACCCTGCA
>CALWDR010000271.1 GCA_944376745.1 uncultured Lachnospiraceae bacterium | reverse complement strand
AAATGCATATGATTGTAAACAGAATGATACGTTTTCTTTTTGCCATTTTATTCATAATATTTCACCCAAACACAAACCTCGTTCACATTTTCAACTTGAGCTGGATAGGTATCCAGAATGATACCGTTGTATGTAATTCGGACAATATCTCCTATCTGAGGGTTATCGGAAGCACGCATGCTTTGGGTTGGAATGCGAAAACAGTCCGCAAAGGAAAGTTCCGGGCTTCCATCTATTGGCTTCACAAGCAAATACCCGTCCGCGAGCGCAAGGACAGACGCCTTGAGATAGATACAGTTCTCCGGGCGCCATTTATCTACCTTTTCAGAATTTGGCCCACTTAAAAATCCCTCTGGCAGGGGAGAATCTCCCTCCGTATAGGGCCAGCTCTCCAGCCAGTCATAATCCGCGTTGTAATACTCTCCGTCGATGACGAGATATGTGTTCCCAATGTTGCTGATTGTATGTTCCGACCCATCCTTCATCCGAAGATAGAAGCGGGTGACGCCGCCGTTTAATGCTTCGGGATAGCGGCAGTAGGACAGGCGGGTCTGGCGCGTTTCACGGATGAGCGAGACAACCGCTTCTATTTCTTCTGTGGCGAATAACTTGTACTGTTTATCTGTGTTCTGGGGCATCACCACAAGTTCTATGGAAGTCACATCCTTGGCTGATAAATCCTTTGCCCATTTCAGGGAATCTCTCTTGAGAGCCGGATCTGGATTTGTCAGAAAGCAGACCGCCGCCGCGATACAGGCGGCCACCGCCACAAGCATTACCCAGAAGGCCGGCTTCTTATAATGCAGTACCGAGCGGATTCGCTCCTTTATGCCGATTTCGCCGAAAGCCAGGGGGCAGGTCCCCATGTGATGTCCGGAAACGCTGAGCTCCAGCAGTGTCCTGGAGTAAGATTTTTTCTCCTCCATGCTGAAGCTGCGGATCACTTTTTCATCACAGGCCATCTCAATGTCCCGGCACAGCAGTGTGTAGGAGAGCCAGACCAGGGGATGGAACCAGTACACAATAACCAGCGCAAAGCCCAGAGGCTTCCACCAGTGGTCCCGCCGCTCCAGGTGCGCCTTTTCATGGGTCAGCACATAGTCTCTCTGGTCTTCGCTGATGCCGGAGGGCAGGTAAATGCGGGGACGGAAAATTCCCAGAATGAAGGGCGTATTTATGCAATCGCATATCCATATATTCCAATTTAAATGAAGGGCGGGGCGGACGCGTCTTCGCAGTCGGAGGTAACTGATCACACTGTAGGCAAGGAGCACCAGGACTCCCAGAAGCCACAGGATGGCTAGCAGCGTGAGGAACGTATTTCCATAGCTGGCGGGCACGGTAACGCCTTCGTAATAGCTGTCGCCCAGATACGTGTTGATGGCGGTATCTACGGCCCCAAGCCCGGTATTTACCTGAAAGGAATTTCCTGTCAGGAGGGTCTGTGGCAGGGGCTCCGGGCTGGGAATCAGGCTTAAGCCGCTCTCGATGGAGAAGGGGCAGAGAAGCCGGACCGCCGCCAGCGCCCAGAGCAGGCAGGAGATCCATTTCGGCGCTCTCTTTAGGATGAGACGCAGCAGCAGGATCGCCAGGATCAGCCAGGTTGCCGTAAAACTCATATTCAGCAATTTGAGAAAAACAACGCTCATGCTCACACCTCCCCGGCGGAGTCGATCATCTCCCGAATCTTGGCAATATCGTCGGCGGACAGGGCCTTCCGCCGGGTAAACGCGGCTAGAAAGGCCGGAAGGGACCCGTCAAAGGCTTCCTCCACGAGACTTTCTCCCTGGGCCGCATAGAAATCCTCCCGTGAGATCAGTGCCTTTACGATCCCGTTTTCATTTTGAAAAATGCCCCTGTCGCAGAGCTTGCGCAGGACGTTGTAGGTGGTAGTCCGCTTCCAGGTAAGCTCCCGCTCGCAGAGCTTGGCCAATTCCCCGGAGGCAATGGGCGCATGGCTCCAGATCAAGTCCGCAAACCGGGATTCCACCACGCCAAGTTTTCCGTCAGTCATGCTGCACCGCCTTTCTGTCTGTTTTGTGTGAATGAACGTAAAAATCTGTAGTTTATGTTCAAGACACAACTTCTATTTGTAGTCCATTGTCAATAGACACAACCTCTATCTGTAGTCTATTACCAATAGACAAAATTGTCAAGAAGATTTTTTAGAGAAAATTTTTTACAAAATAGTAACCTCTCCGGTTTTTTTGCGTTTTGCTGAATGAAAGAAGAAAAATTTTGTCAGGGCTGCTGGCGGCGACAGGTCGTGAAAAACAAGTAGAGACAGGAGGATGACGAGGTATGAAAAAGAAAGCTGCGGTATGGATGGTGTTGTGCGGGATGATTCTGACTGCCGGGTGTACCGTAGGGCAGGAGCCGGAGGAGATGATGGCCGAAAAGCCGGTGATTTACCTTTATCCGGAGGAAGAAAGGTCGGTGTCGGTGAAATTGGATTATACGGGCCGTCTTACCAGTACCTATCCGGCCTATGAGGATGGCTGGCATGTGGCGGCCAGGCCGGACGGGACCCTGGCGGATCTGGAAACCGGGCGGGAGTATTACTGCCTGTTCTGGGAGGGCGTATCCGAGGCGGACTATGATTTTTCCAGCGGCTTTGTGGTTCCGGGCAGGGAGACAGCAGCATTTCTGGAAAATGCGCTGGCGAAGCTGGGGCTTACGGAGCGGGAGGCAAACGAGTTTATGATCTACTGGCTGCCGCGGATGGAGGGAAATGAGTACAACCTGATCTCCTTCCAGACGGAGGCCTATACGGAAACGGCTAGGCTTCAGATCACGCCGGAGCCGGACAGCGTGCTGCGGGTCTTCATGGCCTGGAAGGCCTTGGAGGAGCCCGTGGAGATCAAGCCTCAGGAGCTGCAAGGCTTTGAGCGGGACGGATTTACCGTGGTGGAATGGGGCGGATCGGAAATTGTGGAATAGAATGGGGG
>CALWDR010000270.1 GCA_944376745.1 uncultured Lachnospiraceae bacterium | reverse complement strand
CGGGCTCCTCCGCTGCTTCCGTCTCCGCTGCCTTACGCTCCGCCGCGGGCTCCTCCGCCTTCACCCGCTTGCGGCCTGTGAGAAACAGCAGGATTCCGCCGATAACGATCACAATGGAGATAGCCTGGGAGGTGGACAAAGCCCCCACGGTTCCCCGGTCATCCCAGCGGAAGATCTCAATCACAAACCTTCCCACCCCGTACAACAGCATGTAGAGGGCGCCCACATCCCCCCGGTGCTTTGCCCGCTTATGGTACAAAAGGAGAATTGCCACGATCAGCAGGTCCCCTGCGGAGGAGATCAACTGGGTGGGAATCAGCTTGATGCCTGCCGGAGCCAGACTGCCCTCGGGAAATACCACGCCGCACCAGCTATCCGTCTCCCTGCCGTAGCAGCAGCCGGCCAGAAAGCAGCCGATACGTCCTACCCCCTGAGCCAGCGCGATGGAGGGGGCGGCCAAGTCAAAATAATCCCAGAACACAAGCTTTTTCACCCTGCAATACACCAGACCGGCGGCCACACCGGCGGCGATACCGCCGTACACCACAAATCCCTCAGAGCCGATCACCCGCAGCGGATCTTCAAGAAAGGTGGGAAATTCCACGATGACATACAAAAGCTTGGCTCCCACAAAGCCGGCCACCAGACCGATCAGCGCAATGTCCAAAACAGCCTCCGAGCTGAGCTTTAACTTTTTTGCCCGGTACATTCCCATGAGCACGCACAGCAAAAACCCCAGCGCGATCATCAATCCATAGCCGTGGATAGTAAAATTTCCGATAGAAAACAAATCATTTTTCATAAGCAAGCCTCTCATTCTTACGTACTTTATGTACAGCACCTGTAATCATACCATATTCTGTCCTATTTTGCCATAGATTTTTACATGCTGTTCCGGGGTTGCTGTTCCCTCCTGACAAAACTGTTTTACACGACACAGGTTTTTCCGGCCAGGATCTCCTCATAGTCCTTCAGGTTCTTCTGCAGCAGTTCCGGTGTATTCAGATGATAGGGACATTTGCTCATGCACTGGTTACAGTGGATACAGTCCTTGATCTTCTGCATTTTCTCCTGCATGTCAGGGGTCAGTTGAAGGTGCGCGGGAGCCCGGCGGATCATCAGGGACATCCTGGCGCAGTTATTGATCTCAATTCCCATGGGGCAGGGCATGCAGTATCCGCAGCCCCGGCAAAATTCTCCCTGCAGCTCCTGCCGGTCCCTGCGAATCAGCTCATGCAGCTCGTCCGTGAGAACGGGAGGCTTGTCCATATAAGCCAAAAATTCCTCCAGCTCGCTCATCCGCTGCACGCCCCAGATGGGCAGCACATTTTCATGCTGGGCCAAAAAGGCGTAGGCCGCGGCGGAATTGGTGATCAGACCGCCGGACAGCGCCTTCATGGCGATAAAGCCCATATCCGCTTTCCGGCATGCCTCCACCAGCGCAACCTCCTGCTCCGTGGCAAGATAACTGAAGGGGAACTGCAAGGTCTCGTACAGCCCGCAGTCCACAGCCTCCTGCGCCACCTTCAGCCGGTGATTGGTGATCCCGATATGGCGAATCCTGCCCTGGGCCTTGGCTTCCAGCATGCACTCGTAAATACCGCTCTCATCTCCCGGCTTCGGGCAGAAGGACGGATTGTGAAATTGATAAAGGTCCAGATAATCCGTCTGAAGCTCCGACAGAGAGGTTTCCAGATCTCTCCAAAAGCCCTCCCTGGTCACCGACGCGGTCTTGGAAGCGATAAATACCTGCTCCCGCACCTCCTTTAAGGCCAGCCCCAGCTTGTGTTCGCTGTCCGTATAAGCCCGGGCGGTATCAAAAAAGGTGATTCCGCCCTCGTAGGCCCTGCGCAGGATCCGCACCGCCTCCTCCTCGGAAATCCGCTGAATCGGCAGGGCTCCGAACGCGTTTTTACTTGTAACGATTTCTGTCTTTCCTAATCTTACCGTATCCATTTTTCCTCTCCTGCAATCTGTTATCTGTAGGTATCCTGAGGCCGCAAGACCTGCGCTTTCCCGCGCGCCGCATGCGCATGCGCGGCCCTTTGATCCCATGATACCAGGATTGCTTCGCACTGCGTGCTCCCGCGATCCTGGTATCATTATAATGGATTTTGGCGATTTTCACAATATCCCTGTAATTACTTTTCTTCTCCTGTCCGTTGTTTTCTCTTCCGGTCCTGTTTTGCAAAATACAGGGCGCCGCCTGCGCCGGCAAAGCAGACTGCGGCCAAGGCCATCGGCCTCATCCCGTCTCCGGTCCTGGCCGGTTCCACCGGCTTCTCCACATAGACCGTCTGGCCTTCGTCACCTATATCCTCATGACTTCCCACTTCCGCCCAGTCCTCCGGCTCCTCGGGATCAGGGTTCTCCGTCACCGCGATGGACAACGATTCAAAGGCCACAAGGTACTTGCCGGCCAGCCCGGTGCCGTCAAAGGTAAAGGGCATCTCCACGTACCCCTCCGGCTCCGTGGGGACAAACACCACACTGCCCTCCACCGGCCTGCCGCCAACCAGCAGCGGCTTCCCGGTCTCCCGGTCCATCAGGATGCCGTTCATCTGATACGTCTCTCCGGGAATGAGATTCTCGTAACGCACCTGGTCCGTCAGGGTAATCCTCTCCCTCTCCCTCTCCTTTACCTGGTGTTCCCCGGTGGCCGTATCCGTCAGGGTCGTGCCGAGCTTCGGAAAATACACGGTCTGGCTCACATCCTCCAGATCCTTATGCTCCGCCACGGTTCCCCAATCCTCGGGCTTCTCCGGATCGGGCTCCTCTGTCACAGCGATATACAGGGTTTCATAGGCCGTCAACGTTCTCCCGGCCAGATCGTCCCCGGCAAAGACATAAGCAACGTCCGCATAGCCCTCCGCTTCTTCCGGGATAAAGAGCCGCGTTCCCTCCACAGGTTTCCCGTCCACCATAAGCGGCTCTCCGGTTTCCTGATCCATCAGGGTGCCCCTGATCAGATACGTCCGGCTCGGGATCAGGTTCTCATACCGTGTCCGGTCCGTCAGCGTGACCGTCTCGCCGGCCATGACACAGTGTTCCCCGGTGGCCGTATCCGTCAGGGTCGTACCGAGCTTCGGCACGTACACGGTCTGAGCCCCGTCCTCCATGTCCTCGTGGGCCGTCACCAGCATCCAGTCCTCCAGGTTCTCCGGGTTGGGATTCTCCACCCCGTGCCGGGGCAGATAAAGCTGCTCGTAAGCTACGATGGTTTTCCCGGCCAGGCTAGAGCCGTCAAGCTGGAACGTAACCTCCATGGTCCCTTTCCGCTCCTCCGGCACAAAAGTAAGGCTGGAAACGACTTCCTTTCCATTCACCAGGATGGGAGTGTTGCCGGTCTCGTCTGCTTTGTCCGCCAGAATGGGAGTGTTGCCGGTCTCGTCTGCTTTGTCCGCCAGAATAGGCGTGTTGCCGGTCTCGTCTGCTTTGTCCATCAGGATTCCCCGGATCAGGTAGGTCTGGCCTGGGATCAGATCCTCATAGCGCACCTCGTCAATCAGCTCTATGGCTGACTCCGCCAGCACGTTTTTGGTCTCCGTTTTGGCGTCAATGAGGGTGGTGTGGATTGTCGGGATCTCCCAGTCCACCACGTCCACCGGTACTTTCTCTTTATCTTCGGCCACCGTCACCTCGTAGACGGTCTCATTTAAGAGGTAACCCTCCGGTGCTTCCAGCTCCCGGATCAGGTAAGTGCCGTAGGGCACGCCCCAAAACGTAAAGCTGCCGTCCTCCCCGGAAACTGTGGTCCGAAGTGCGGTTTCTTCCGTAAAATACTTCGTATCTGCCGCAAACAGGCCGATCACCGCGCCGGGGACGCCCAGGTTATCATAATCCCGCTTGCTTCCCACGATGGAGCCCCGGATCAGCTCATTTTCGATGGGTTTCCCGTCGTTGGCCGCGATCTCCACCAGGGCGGTGTCCTGTCCGGCGTAAGCAAACTCCACCGGATATTTGGTATCATCAAGGATATAAGCCTCATTGGTTGCAATCTCCTGGACATAATAGCTTCCCAGGGGCAGGTCCGTAAGGGCTTTCGCGCTTCCATCCTCTCCCGGAGCAAGGATCTCCAGCAGGCCGTCCGCTGGAATGGCTGTTCCGTCCGCCGCTTTGATCTCCTCCGCCGCATACAGCCCAAACCGGACATCCTTTAAGGCTTCCCCCGCAGCCGCCTTGTCATAGCCGAAGTGGGCAGCTTCCTCCATGGTCTTCGTGAGGGTCACTTCCGCCTTCTGGCGGTCATTCTCAAACTCTGTGCCGGTTTCCGTCAGTGCCACGTCCTGGCCCGCGTAGGTCAGTTCCACTTCCTGGGGCTCCCCATTCAGCACCATGCCATCCGGGGCTGTAACCTCTTTCACCTCATATTTTCCAAGGTACAGGGCTTTGCTCGTGGCCGTACCGTCCGCACCGGTGGTAAGGGTATCCACAAGCTCGCCCTTGGCACAGCGCAGGGTTCCGTCCAGCGTTACGATATCCTCGGCGGCCCGTACCTCAAACACGGCCCCGGACAGCTTCCCGCTCTCCCATAGGGGCTGGTAGACGGTTCTCCCGTCCTCCTCACGGGTCACAACGCTGGCAAACGCCTCCCCGGTCTTGGTGACGGTGATGGTGCCCTTCTGGGGCTGGTCACTCTTGGTAAGACGGATCACGGTGTGATCCCCTTCCTCCCCCGCGCTCTCCGGGGCAATGCCAAACGCCACCGGGGTGCTGTCCAGCACGTCGCCGTAGGGGGCCTGCACCTCCACCAACGTATAGCCTTTCCCGTAGGGCAAGCGCTCCGGGGTCATGAGAGAGCCATCCGCCGCAGTGTAGAAGGTATCCACCTCCGAAACGGTTGGATAAGTATACCGCATTGTTACCAGGTTTCCGTCAGGGTCATAAATCTGGAACCCGGCTCCGGCGTAGGCAATGGCTTTCCCGGTCTCCGCGTCCACTTTCACCACCTTCAGATAGCTCTCGAAGTTCCGGTTGTTGATGATAAACCGGTACACCTGGCCGTCGCTGTTTATAGAGACCTCGAAATCATCCACCAGGTCCCGTCCATCCCAGCTCTTGGTCTGATGGACCACGTAAGTGCCGTAGGGCAGCTCCTTTGTCTGGGCGAAGCCGTCCTCGTCACAGGTGATGGTATCCCGTTCCAGCTCCCCGGCGGCCTCGTAGCTTCCGGCAGACTTTAGGTACACCTGGAACTCCGCCCCCACTTCTGGGGTCTCGATCCCGGTCTCGCCGTCGTCGGTGTGCTTTGCAATGAGGATACTGCCCTTGATAACGTCATTTAAAATACCTGTTTCGGGGGTGGTCAGATCTACCATTCCCTCGTTACTGGTAATATCAAACTCCCGCTCTACCACGCCGGTCCCCAGGTATCCACTGGGAGCCGTGGTCTCCACGACCTTGTAATGGCCTGCGGGCAGGGTATCCGCCGCCGTCTGTGCCAGGCCGTCCGCATTGGTGGTAAGGGTCAGGACCGTCTGGCCGGAGGCATAGGTCTTGCCGTCAATGGAGACCGGGCCGTCGTTTAAGTTTACAATATCAAATCTGGCCCCAGCCAGGGTGGCGTCTCCCTGGGGCGCTGCCGTTTCGGTGTCGGCGTCGTATTTCTGGATCTTGACGCCGCCGCGGAGGACGGAATCGCTGATGGTGTATTCGTTGCCGCCTTCCAGCCTTACTAAGTTCCCTTGCTGGGTGATCTGCGAAAGATAAACACCCTCCACTTTCTGACCTCCGCCGGTGGGTTCCAGATATGCTCCTTCGAGAAGGTAACCATCTGGAGCTTTGGTTTCCTGAATCGTAATAGTTCCTAAAGGAAGAACTATTCCTCCTGTTTTATTATGATAAAAATCATCCCCTGATACTTTAAAAGCGTCTCTTAATGCTGTCGTATATACAATTTCTCCCGTGCTAGGATTTTCTACTTTTACAGTTTCAATCACCCACGTCCTTGTAGCCTGAGCTGGAAGTGTGTTTTTATCATAATATCCAGCGTAGTATTTAATCGTAAACTGTGCTCCAGCTAGACTGGCTTTCGCCTGAGCTATATCTCCAGTATCCTTGTCTACCTTCTGTAAACTAATGGTTATTGGGTCATTTCCCGGTTCATCCGTCACGGGTACGCTTGTCGTCTGACCACTGATGATTGTTATAGAAATGGGAGTTTCGTCTAAAAGATATCCTTTCGGAGCCGTTACTTCCTTCAGCGTGTAGCTGCCTGGCGGGATCCCATCTGCCCGGGCATAACCATTTACGTCTGTCTTCAGCGTAGCCGCCACACTTCCATTTCCGTCCAATAACTGGTAGACCGCTCCCTCCAAAGAATAACAGGCGTTACCATTTGTGATCGACGGGTTAGAGGAAGATTTTTGAATCTCAAGATCCCCTGCAGGTTCCTCATACCCATAGCCCATTGCCTGGGAGGACGTCGTCGCGTTAAAAATATAAGCGCTGTAACCCGCCGGAACGCCCACATTCTGCCAGTATGCGGCAATGTTTTTTAACCCTTCCTGTGTTCCTGCGTCCACGCCCTTAAACGCGTCATCACTGCCATAGACATACGCCGCAAGGACATGCGTCCAGTAAATATGCATATCCACATCATCTCTTGAAATCGGGTCCGTGATGTTCCGAAGACCAGCCGGGGTATCCCATCCAGACCCTCCGTAACCATAATAAAACACGGCTGCCAACCATCTATCGTCAGATTTTGTCGCTGTGTAAGTTCCAGTCGGCGGCGATTTTTTGGAGGGCTGTAAACAAAACGCCTGCGTTCCATCGGCCAGCGTAAATTCATGTGTAAAATGCTCATTATAACCGACTTTACGTCCATTTGTCATATAGACCTCCGTCTGATCGGCTGCCTGTACCTCTGGTATATAGCCCATTCCTGTCATCAGAAAGACAAGAACCAGCAGGCCGGACAACAATCGTTTCCAATTCTGTTTCATTTCTTTTCTCTCCTTCC
>CALWDR010000269.1 GCA_944376745.1 uncultured Lachnospiraceae bacterium | reverse complement strand
AAGCTCATCTTCCTTTACACCACAACCCAGAGGATTCAGGTGCAGGAATTTAGCCGTCATGTGATGTCCCAAAGCTTCCGCCGGGAAGAAACGTCCTACGGCTCCGTAACCGTCAAGCAGAGCCAGGGCTACGGGGTGGAGAGGGAGAAGCCGGAATTCGAGGATGTGGCCAGGATCGCCAGGGAAAATGAGATTCCGCTGGATTCGGTCCTGAAATAAAAGAAAGCCTTGCGTGAAACATTGGGCGGTCCGCCCACACGCAAGGCTTCTTCTTGTAACGGCATTTCCCCCAGGATGGAAAAGGTTCCATCACTGCTCTGCCTCCAGGGGCCTTCTTCCTCTCCTCCTTTTCCAGAGAAGCTGATACAGGGCCACCGCAAACAGCAGAATACTGATCCACTGGGAGGTGGACAGGCCCCACAGAAAGCCGCGGATCACGTCTCCCCGGTAAAATTCCAGTACAAACCGCACCACCGGATAGATCAGCATATAGAAGAACAAGAGATTTCCACTCTGCAGCTTCTTTTTAAAAAGGAAGAGCAGAAACAGGAAAATGCAAAAATTGCAGGCCGATTCGATGAGCTGAACGGGTATGCGCACCACCCCGTTGATGTCCGGCTGCAGGGTATTGTCGTATACAATAAATCCCCAACTGCTCTCTTTCCCGTAGCAGCAGCCTCCCAGGAAGCACCCGATACGGCCAAAGGTGTGAAACAGCGGGATCACCAGGGCAAACAGATCCCACAGCACCTTTCGCCGCTCTCCCACCACTTTTCGCACATTCAGGGCATATCCGGCCATAGCTCCCAGGAATCCGCCGTAAAACACCATTCCGCCAAAGCAGGTCACCACCACGGAGCCCGCCTCCAGAAGCGTGTAGTCCGACAGATGGGTCACCAGTTCCCACAGCCTGGGCAGCTGGGTGATCCCGTACACCGCGTGCCCGCCGATCACCAGCCCCACGCCGATATACACCATTTTCAACAAAATATCTTCAAAGGTGATCTGATATGCCCGGCCCAGCCGGCAGGCGACAAACACGCACACCGCCATGCCCACCACCGAAGCCACCGCATAGCTTCCGATGACCTTACCGAAAATCTCAAAATAGGGAAACATAAAAACTCCTTCCAAAAACAACCGCGCTTCCCCGGTTGCATCTTATTGTGCCTCGCAAAAACAAACAGCCGGTCTGCTCTGCAATAAAAAGTAGCAAACGATACTTCTTATTGTCACGAACGCAAATCGGCTGTCTGCCACGCTGGTGAATCTTCCGCCTCTTATTATTCTTATGCTGCCAGACCGGCGCATCCAACCGTGCAAAGCACGCACAGGGTGCAGGAAAGGAAGCAGATTGCAGATAATACAAGTCCGATGATGGACAGCACCAAGCCTGCGGTTGCAAGTCCTGTGGGAGCGCCTGCCGCCGTAGCCGCCTGTTTGCCCTTGACAGCGCAAACGAGACCAATAACGGCCGCGATCAATGCGATAATGTTGATCATGCTGAACCATGCGAGCACGATTGCAACGATACCTAACACAAGACCGGCTATTGATAAGCCTTTTCCGTCATTTCCCATGCTTATGTCCTCCTTTGAAATATTTCGATACTATTATATACAACAACACCTCAAAAAGCAAGTTTTTCTTAGCAAAAAATTAATATTTTCTTCAAAAAATTTATTGTATTTTAAGAAATACAAGATTCCCGGGTCACGTCCCTAAGCCACTTATAGCTCCGGTAACGCCAGAGGATCAGCGGGAATTTGATATATTCGTCGATCAAAATGAACACGAACACCACCGGCGTGGGGAACTGAAAGAGGAAGGCCGCCAGCGCCCCCAGAAGCACCGAACCGCCCCACAGTCCCGCGATCTCCACCACCAGCCCGAACCGTGTGTCGCCGCCGCCCCGGAAAATGCCCACCACCATCAGCGTGTTGAAGGCCTGGAACCATACGTAGAGCGCCAGCAGAAGCATCATCAGCGACAGATAGTCTCTGGCCGTGGGCGTCAGCTCCATCACCGCCATCACAATGGGCCGCACGATGAGCACCACAAGGCTTCCCACCAGACCGCTGACGCAGATGAGTCTGATAAATCTGCCCCCATAGGTCCTGGCAAGCTCCTTCTTCCCCTCTCCGATGGCCTTGCCCACGACGATGGCCGTGGCGTTGGCAATGCCGAAGGAGACCACTGTGGACAGCTGGCGCACCACCTGCACGATGGCATTGGCGGAGGCTGCCGCGCTGCCCAGTTGCCCCAGGATCGCCGCCGTGGCGGACATTCCCACGCCCCACAGCAGCTCGTTTAGCACCACAGGCCCCGAGATTTTGAAAAAATCCTGAAGCAACAGCCGGTTTTTTACAAACAAAAGTCCCGGGCGGACGCGGATCAGCTTGTTTTTCCACCGGTTATGGGCCAGAACCATCAGGCACTCCGCCAGCCGGGCAAATACGGTGGCGACAGCCGCGCCCGTCACTCCCATTTTCGGGAAAGGTCCAAGCCCGTAGATCAGCAGAGCGTTTCCTATAATATTGATCAGCAGCGAAGCCCCGTACACCACCGTGGAGATCACCACCCGCTCCATACTGCGCATGATATTCAGATACACGCTGGTAAACGCCATCAGCACATAGGAGAGGCACACGGCCCGCAGATACTGGATGCCCAGATCATGCACCTGGCCATCCGAAGTCAGCACCTTCATGATCACACCGGGAAATGCCGCCGTGAAGGCCGCCACCAGCACCCCCATCAGCAGGGAGAACCGCAGGCAGATGCCCGTGATGGCCTCGATGGATCTTGTGTCCTTCTTGCCCCAATACTGGGCGCACAGCACCGAGGCCCCGGAGGTCAGGCCGAACAGAAACAAACTCAGTATAAAATTCACCTGCCCGCCCAGGGATGAGGCCGACAGCGCTTTCTCTCCCACCCGTCCCAGCATCACCACGTCGGCGGACTGCACCGCCACATTCATCAGATTCTGCAGCGCCATGGGGATCACCAGCGCTGTCACTCTCCTGTAAAATTCCCGCTTTTCGTTCATTTTTTCTCTCCCGGTATATTTTTCACAGAAAAAGAACCTGCCAAAGCAGATTCTTCCGGCAGTACCCTTTATTCCACGGTATCCTCGTCCGCAACCGCCGCGGCGGCTCCCGCCACGGACGCGATCACGGCCACGATCACCGCCAGCAATACCACCCCGCCGATCAGAATTACCAAAAAAGTCTCCATACCGCTTACTTCCCTCTCCATTTTTCAACTTCCGTTCTGTGTTTCTCCATGATAACACATTCCGGCCCAAAAAGGAAGCCCTTATTTCCGCAATTCCACTTACGCACAATTCCACCGCTTCCGGCATGTGTTGGTAACAGTTCAGACAGCTAGGCAATAAAAAGACAGACCGTGCAAATTTATTTGCTAAGGGCGGTCTTTTTATTGCCGTAGATTGGCTAAACGCCAATCAGCCACAGACAGGAGCTGCGCAGCAGCG
>CALWDR010000268.1 GCA_944376745.1 uncultured Lachnospiraceae bacterium | reverse complement strand
GGATTTTCCGTGGAGGCCTGTCTGGACAATCTGTACAGAGCCCAGGAAATTCTGGACAGGGAGGGCGTGATAGAGGCCTTCGCTCACAGATTTTTGGTGGCGGCGGTGAAACCGCAGGCGGAATCCTTGGAGAAATGAAAGTGCGGCATATGAGATGGCAACCAGAAGGAGAACCTCATGATTGAAGTTTATTATGCGGAAGATGATGAAACGATTGGCAAATCCGTGAAAGAATATTTGGAGCAGCAGAATTGCAGGGTAACGGTTTTTGAGACGATCACCGGTGTCAGGCAAGCGTTGATCGGCCACTTACCCACTGTGATTTTGCTGGATTGGAATATGCCGGACGGACAAGGAAACGAATTGTGCAGATGGATTCGGGAAAGATGGAAAGCATTGCCTATGATCTATTTGACGGTTCGCGGCGATTCCCACGATATTGTTGCGGGATTTCAGAACGGGGCAGATGATTATGTGGTAAAGCCGTTTGATCTTGCCGTTTTGCATTCCCGTATTTTGGCAGTGCTGCGGAGAACAGAAAGCGTAAACGACACAAAATTGTTTTGTGATGATCTGATGCTGGATAAAGAGAGAATGGCTGTCTATGTTGGACAGAAAGAAATCGTCGTAAGCCAGCCGGAATATCGCGTTCTCTTAATATTGATGGAAAACAAGGGGAAAACAATCACCAGAAGTCAGCTATTAGAGCAGGTTTGGGATTCCAGCGGAAATTATGTAAATGACAATACTTTGACGGTCACTTTGAAAAGGCTGAGGGAAAAGTTGAACAATCCAGCTTGTTTGAAAACGATCCGAAGTTTTGGCTATCGCATGGAGGACACGAAATGAGTGGAAAATGGAAACAAAAAATGCTTTTGTTTTTTCCGTTTGTTGTTCTTATCATGGGCATGATACTTACATCGGTTTTCATTTTGCACACTTACCGGCAGATCGCATTTGAACACGTCTCGGCATTGTGCGAGATCCTATTGGAAAATTCTCCCCAAGCAGAGCCACAGCTATTAGATACCCTGAAAGACTATCATTCATTGAGCGAACAAGAACTGCGGGGAAACAATTATCTGGGAAAGTATGGATACCGTACCGGTGATTTCTGTGATGGGTTTCCGATGGATATGATCCTTCTTCCGCTCCTGTTTTTTCTTGTGACTGCCTGCGCCTTTGCACTTGGAATCCTGCGATTGCGCAGGAAAAACCGAAAGCGGATTGCTGATTTAACCGCGTATTTGGAGCAAGTCAATATCGGGGCAGGCGGGACGTTGCTCCAAACACAGGAAGATGTGTATTCGCATTTGCAGGACGAGATATACAAAACCGTTACGACTCTTTATCAGACCAGGGAAACGGCAGTTGCCGCAAAGAAAAATTTTGCAGAGAATCTGGCGAATATTGCGCACCAGCTAAAAACCCCGATCACGGCGGCATTTTTATCTTTACAGCTTATGAAGAAAAAGCTTCCTGAGACTTATGCAGATCAAATCGAACGGCAGTTGGAACGGTTAAATCGTTTAGAAGAATCCTTGCTCACGATTTCCCAAATTGACGCCGGAACACTTCCGCTCAAACAGGAAACGGTTGATCTTTATACTGTGTTGAATCTGGCGGCAGAAAACCTGAATGATCTATTGCGGAGAAATCATATTTCTGTTGATATTCCAGAAAATGGCTGCATTGAATTTTCAGGGGATCTGGAATGGACAATGGAAGCCCTCATCAATCTCTTAAAAAATTGCATGGAGCACTCACCGTCGGGAGGGGTTGTCCATTGTGACTACTCAGGCAATCCCCTTTATGTGGAAATTCGGATCTGGGATAACGGGACTGGTTTTGACACAGAGGACTTGCCGCATCTTTTCCAGCGATTTTACCGGGGCCGGCGCGCAGCCCAAAATGGCATCGGAATTGGTTTGGCTCTTGCCCGGTCCATTTTTGAATTGCAGAACGGAACCATAACCGCCTATAACTTGCAGAATGGCGGTGCATGTTTTGAAATAAGGATATACAGTCACTGAGATGTCACTTTACTTTGCTATACTGTATGCATAACCATCCGATCAAGACACCTTTGGGTGTACCTATGTCGTGAAAGCACACAGATGGAGGAAAGGAGAAAGAGACATGGAGATATTAAGATGTGAAAATGTCCGAAAAGTATATGGTTCTGGAAACAATCAGGTGGTGGCGCTGGATCGCATTGATCTGTCTGTACAAAAAGGGGAATTTACAGCCATCGTAGGGGCGTCCGGTTCGGGGAAATCTACCTTGCTTCATATTCTGGGAAGTGTGGATAAGCCGACAGAAGGAAAAGTTCTGATCGAGGGAACGGAACTATCCACCATGAACCAAACGCAGGCGGCTGTCTTCCGGCGCAGAAAGGTGGGGCTGGTCTATCAGTTTTATAATCTCGTTCCGACCCTCACTGTTCGAAAAAATATTCTCATGCCGCTCCTGTTAGACAAGCGGGAGCCCAACCAGGAATACTTTGAGCAGATCGTGCATTCGCTGGGCATCGAAGATAAATTGGAAGCACTGCCCAGTCAGTTATCCGGCGGGCAACAGCAGCGTGTCGCCATTGCCCGGTCTTTGATCTATCGCCCGGCGCTCCTGCTTGCCGACGAGCCAACCGGCAACCTGGACCGAAAAAACGGAGAAGAAATTATCGACTTGCTGAAATTGTCCAACCGCAATCTGAATCAGACCATTCTTCTGATTACACATGATGAAAGGATCGCGCTGGAGGCGGACCGCATGATCACCATAGAGGATGGGAGAATCGTTGGCGATCATTTCCGCGATACAGCCGAATGGCAGAAAGGTATCCTTGAGGAGAAAGGTCGGTGAAGGGTATGTGGAAAGACTATTCAATCGGATTTATCAAAAAGAATCGGGCTTCCAGCGTATCCGTTCTTGCTGCGGCTTTTATTTCCGCCCTGTTTCTGTCTTTGCTGTGCGGTCTGTTTTATAATTTCTGGAATTATGAGATAGAATCTGTTATCTTAGAAGAAGGAAGCTGGCAGGGACGTATTACCGGGACGTTTGAAGAAGATGTGGTGTCCCAAATTGAAAATTTTGCCAATGTGAAAACGGCTGAGATCAATGAGGAATTGTCGGATGGAAAAACCCTTGTGGTTGATATTTGTTTTGACAACCTGGGGACAGTGTATCAGGATATGCCTCTGATTGCCCAGCAGCTGGGCGTCCCTGACAGTTCGGTGTCGTATCATGAATTACTGCTGTCAAGATATTTCATCCACGACCCGCAGGATACCAGCCCGCCCTTATTGATGGCATTTTATTTCCTGGTGCTTTTGATGGTATCGGCGTCTTTGATCTTGATCATCCATAACTCTTTTGCCGTATCTATGAATGCCCGTGTCCATCAGTTTGGCATTTTTTCCAGCATAGGGGCGACGCCGGGGCAAATTCGTACCTGTCTCCTGCAGGAAGCGGCGATTCTTTGCGTGATCCCTGTTTTGCTCGGAAGTTTTATTGGGATCGCCTTG
Organism: uncultured Lachnospiraceae bacterium; assembly: GCA_944376745.1. Lineage (GTDB taxonomy): Bacteria > Bacillota > Clostridia > Lachnospirales > Lachnospiraceae > 14-2. Next base: position 4,320 of record CALWDR010000268.1, on the reverse strand, counting down.
ACTTTTGGAACCATACAGATCGTGAATGCTCTTGCACATGGCATTGTGGGCAGGCATGAGGCTGTCTTTACATACCATCCGCTTGTATTTGCGATTGCAATTTTGGCGTCTCTTTTGACGGTGTTGATCTCTGCCTGGCTGCCAGCCCGGAAATTAAGCAGGCTGACCCCGCTGGAAGCCATAAAAAACACCGGCGAATTGCAGCTAAAGCGGAGAAAAAAGTCCCGTATCCTTGCGCTTTTATTTGGAATCGAAGGAGAATTGGCAGGGAATGCACTGAAAGCGCAGAAGAAATCCCTGCGAACCTCTGCGCTGTCACTGACCCTTTCTTTTCTGGGATTTGCGTTGATGTTGTGCTTTTTGACACTTTCGGGGATCAGCACGAATCATACCTATTTTGAACGCTACCAGGATGCATGGGACGTTATGGCGACGATTGAGGATACAAAGATTGCGGATTTTGCTTATGAGGATGAAATCCATGCTTTGGCTGATGCAGACAGCGTGATCTATCAGAAAGCAAGCGCCCTTTGCTCCGTTCCGGCAGACGCTGTGAGCGAGGAAGTACAAAGCCTGGGAGGGATTGAGAGGGCAGCAGGAAGTGCTGTCGGTGCAGCGGATGGTTTCTATATCGTTCAGGCTCCTGTTGTCATTATGGACGATAGCAGCTTTGCAAAATACTGTGAACAGATCGGCGTATCTTCATTGGAAAATGGAAGTGTCGTCCTGAACCGCATCTGGGACAGTAGAAACAGCAATTTCAGATACAAGGAATACGTACCGTTTTTGTCAGAGGACCAGAATACCATGACCTTACAGAATCAGGAAGATGCGGCTGCTGCCGTGACGATCCCGGTTTTGGGCTTTACACAGGAACCGCCGGTTCTAAGAGAAGAATATGATAATTATGCTTTAGTCCAGTTTGTTTCCCTCTCTACGTGGAAACAGATTCAGGAGACAATCGGAAATGCGGAACCAGACATCTATATTCGTGTGCTGTCGGAAAAAGAGAGAACCCTGACGGAACTAAGCGCGATAGAAACAGAACTGACGAAGGTCCTGGGGCATGAATTTACGGTGGAGACGGAAAATCGTGTCCAGGAAAAGATGGACAATGACGCCATGCTGAACGGATACAAGCTGCTCATCGGAGCGCTGTGCGTATTGCTTGCTTTCATCGGAATTGCCAACGTATTTTCCAACACGCTGGGATTTATCCGGCAAAGAAAAAGAGAGTTTGCGAGGTATATGTCCATCGGCATGACGCCGGAGGGGATGCGGAAGATGTTCTGGATCGAGGCGCTTGTCATTGCGGGCCGTCCGGTTTTGATCACGTTGCCGGTCACCGCCTTGTCTGTGTGGTTTATGATAACGGCAAGTTACCTGAATCCAATGGAATTTTTGGCGGCGGCTCCGATCATCCCTATCGTACTTTTTATCATAGTGATTTTTGGCTTTGTTGCGCTGGCATATTATTTGGGAGGGAAGCAGATCCTGAAATGCAGCTTAGTGGAAGCACTGCAAAGCGATTATATGGTATGAGCCAGTGTGAATGTCGCCCTGCCGGGCAGTCATCCCAGGGACGCGGAGCTTTTCTTGGAATTGCATTTTTCAGGCGGGAAGTTTATAATAGGTTCGTGGGGTCAAAATACATTTTGATCCCAGAAGCAGAAGGATAGGGTGCGAAAGGCGTCCTGTCGGAGGAAAAATATACATATAATTTCAGGAGGAACATAGGATGAAGCAGTTTCATGCGAAATTATGGGAGCCGGGGGAGTATCGGTATGAGGGCGCCTACGGATTTGAGCCGGAGATCTACGCTTATCTCCACGAGGACGACAGGGAGAGGCCCTGTATGATCGTGGCGCCGGGAGGCGGTTACGCGGCGCTTTCGCCCTCGGAGAGCGAAGTGGTGGCCATGGATTTCTTTGAAAAGGGATACCAGGCCTTTGTGTGCGTGTACACGGTGAATCCGGTGGGATGGGTGCCGCTGAAGATGCAGGCTTTGAAGGATCTGTCCCGGGCGATGCGCTGGGTGCGCAGCCGGGCCGGAGAATTTCATGTGAACCCCTCTAAGGTGGCAATCTGCGGCTTTTCGGCGGGAGCCCATCTGTGCGGCTCGCTCTGCGTGCATTTTGCGGACGTCTCCGAGGAAAATGCGGCATACGCGGGATATTCCAACCGGGCGGACGCGGCGGTGCTGGCGTATCCGGTGATCACCTCCGGGGAAAAGGCGCACCGCGGATCGTTTGACAATCTTCTGGGGAAGGACGCCACACAGGAGGAGCTTCGCTACATGTCCCTGGAGCTTCAGGTGACGGAGCAGACCACGCCCTGTTTCCTGTGGCATACGGAGACGGACGAAGGGGTGCCGGTGGAAAATTCCTATCTGATGGCGGAAGCCTGCCGCGCCAGGGGCGTGCCCTATGCGCTTCATATTTTTTCGGAGGGCAATCATGGGCTGTCTCTTGCCACGGAGGAATGGGCAAAAGGGGAATACGGCGAGCCATATTGTTCCCAGCAGAGCCGAATCCTGCTGGAGAAGATCGACAAGGGCGAGATTCAGGCCACGGAGCAGGAGCGGCAGATGGCGATGGGAAGCTATCTCTGCGGGCAGGGACCCAAGGAGGCAGTGCCCGAGGTTGCGGTGTGGCCTGTGATCGCGGACGCCTGGCTGAGAAAGGTGCTGGGGTGAGCCTGGCGCCCGACGGAAAAAGGTGCTGTGCGGGTCCGGCGCGCAGGGGCGGCTGTGAGCCTGGCCGCCTGCGGGCCGGGCGGCGTATGGAAGGAGAGAAAGGCGGCAATCATGAAAGTGCTTTTATGGGACATCGACGGAACCTTGTTAAACTTTGAGAAAGCGGAAAAGCAGGCAATCGCCACCTGCTTTTCCATATTTGGACTGGGCGTATGCACGGAGGAGATGATTGCCCGGTATTCCGTTATCAATCAGAGGTACTGGAAGCGGTTGGAGCGGGGAGAGATCACCAAGCAGGAGGTGCTTCTGGGGCGCTTCCGGGAGTTTTTCGTTGCGGAGGGGATTGCCGCGGACCGGGTGGAGGAGTTCAACGGGGAATACCAGAGGCGTCTGGGGGATACGGTTTACTTCAATGATGACGGCTATGAGCTGGTGCGCAGCTTAAAGCCTGTGGTGAAGCAGTATGCGGTCACCAACGGGACCTACGTTGCCCAGGAGCGGAAACTTAAAAAGTCCGGCCTGGAGGGACTTTTGGACGGCGCCTTTATCTCGGATCAGATCGGTGTGGAGAAGCCGAACATTGGTTTTTTTGATGCTGTATTTGCAAAGATTGGCCCTTATGAAAAAGATGAGGTGATGATCGTGGGGGATTCGCTGACCAGCGACATCCGGGGCGGGAACAACGCCGGGATTGTGTGCTGCTGGTACAACCCCAGGGGACAGAAGCGGGAAGGCGATCTCAGGATTGACTATGAGATCACGGATCTGCGGCAGATAAGGGAGATCCTGGGGATCGAGCGCTGACTGGGCGGGCGAGGGGAATAAAAGACCTGGGCGCAGTGTGATGGCCGGGACGGCTGATATTGGCAAAATGAACAAAAGGAAAGAGAAACCATGGCGCGTATTTTCTGGAAAATACGGCCATGGTTTTTTAATAGGACTTTTTGAACAAAAAGTTGGATATTTTGCGAGAAATATGAGCTTTAGATGGAAAAGGAACGGGGGAATTTGTGGGATATTACGAAAAAGTGTCCAAAAATTTGGGGAGATTTTTTGTGAAAAATTAGGACTGTTGCAAAAGAGCTTTTTGTGCTATAGTCAATTCATCCGATATGGTCTAAGCTTCCGGTGCGCTCGCACCACTTATTCCAGACACAGGCGATATTTTTAAGGAGGAGAATGCTTATGGAGCAAAAAGAAACCTTGTGGTACGCAAGAACCGTGGAGGAGGTCGAGCAGGTTTTAAGAGAACAGCCGGCTTTGTTTCACCGTTATCAGTCCATGGAGGAGAGGTGGCGGCAGCGTTTTCTGGATTATTGCACCCGGAAAAAAACGTTGCCCGTGACCTACGATCCCTTTTTTAAACGGCTGTTTCACCCGGAGCTTCATCCGGGAAGGCTTTCCCGGTTTCTGAGCAGTTTGTTGGGACAGAAGGTAACGGTGAAGCGGATCCTGCCCAGTGAGGAAACGCTGCTGGACGGCGGCGCCCTGCTGATCTTGGATATCCTGGTGGAGCTTGCGGACGGCTCTCTGGCCAATGTGGAGGTGCAGAAGGTGCCTTATCTCTTTCCGGGGGAGCGGATGAGCTGTTATTCCTCGGACTTGGTGCTGCGCCAGTACAGCCG
>CALWDR010000267.1 GCA_944376745.1 uncultured Lachnospiraceae bacterium | reverse complement strand
CCTGACCTCCTGTAATCTGTTATAATATACATGGTTTTTACCATGAGTCTCAGAGTACAGATCCGGTCAAAGAGGTGTGCTCTGGGACTCTCTTTCTTTCGTGATGAAAGACAGTATACAGAACAATTCACGGACAATCAAGCAGATCAGGAAAAAGTCAATTTAATTTATCAACAACAGCTATGGCTTTGAGCAGACCAGGGCGGAGGTGGAGAAGCTACTGGCTAAATTTCAATAAGTATTTTGGAGTAGGCTCTTCATCAGCACCTGTCCACAGCGGACGAACCTAAATAAAACCACGCAGCTATCGCATGGTTCTCTTAATCTACAGAGAGGCTGCCGCCAATCCGCAGCAGCCTCTCTGCCCTATTCAGATTTTTATTCCATGATCCCCGTGGCCTTCAGGACCTCCGCCACCGTCTCCACCGGGACGATGGTAAGCTTACCCTTCACTTCCTCGGGCACGTCCTCCAGATCCTCCACATTTTCCCGGGGGATGAAGACCTTCTTCACGCCGGCCCGGACCGCCGCGCCCAGCTTCTCGGGAAGTCCGCCGATGGCCATCACGTCCCCCCGGAGGGAGACCTCGCCGGTCATGGCGTACTCCGGATCTACCGGATGGCCGCTTACCAGGGAGGAGAGGGCCGTCACCAGGGTGATGCCCGCCGAGGGGCCGTCCTTGGGCACGGCTCCCGCCGGCACATGGATGTGGATATCCTGCTTTTCCAGCTCTTCCGCCTTGTCCGGGTAGAAGGATTTCACCAGGCTCACCGCGATCTGCGCGGATTCCTTCATCACGTCGCCAAGCTGGCCGGTGATCTGCACATTGCCCTTTCCTTTGGTAAACATGGTCTCGATAAAGAGAATGTCCCCGCCGGCCTGGGTCCAGGCCAGACCCGTCACGATCCCCGGCCTGGCTGCCTTCTTGATGCGGTCATGGCGCAGGGGCTTCTGGTCCAGAAACTCGCGGATATTCTTTTCCCGGACGGAGATCCGCTCCGGCTCCTCCGCCACCAGCTTCACCGCCGCCGCCCGGCACACCGTCTCTATGGCCTTCTTCAGTCCCCGGACGCCGGCCTCCATGGTGTAGTCCGCGATCATCACATGCAGAGCCTTGTCGGAAATTTTCAGCATACCGCTTCCAATCCCCGTCTTCTCCATAGCCTTGGGGAGCAGATGCTTCTTGGCAATCTGGATCTTCTCGCTCTCCGTATAGCCTTGGAAGGGAATGACCTCCATCCGGTTCAACAGGGGCTCCGGTATGGTGTCCACCGTGTTGGCGGTGCAGATGAACAGCACATCCGACAGGTCGTAGGGCACATTCATATAGTGGTCGGTGAAGGTGCTGTTCTGCTCCGGGTCCAGCACCTCCAAAAGGGCGCTGGCAGGGTCCCCCTGATAGGAGCTGGCCAGCTTATCCACCTCGTCTAAGACCATCACGGGGTTGGACTTGCCGCTCCGCTTGATCCCTTCCATGATCCGGCCCGGCATGGCACCCACATAGGTCCTTCTGTGGCCCCGGATCTCCGCCTCGTCCCGGACGCCGCCCAGGCTCACCCGGGCGTACTCCCGCCCCAGGGCCCTGGCGATGCTCTGGCCGATGCTGGTCTTGCCCGTTCCCGGCGCCCCCACAAAGAGGAGGATGGAGCCGGACTGCTTCTTATTCAGGGCCATGACCGCGATCTGCTGCAGTATCCGCTTCTTTACCTTCTCAAGGCCGTAATGGTCCTCGTCCAGAATCTTCCCGGCTTTCTTCAGATCGATCTTCTGGGGCTCCTCCTTCTTCCAGGACAGGCTGGTCACGAAATCCAGGTAGTCGTAGAGCATACCGTACTCATGGCTGTCCTTGCCCTCCTGCTTCATGCGGTTTAAGATCTTCTCCGCCTCCGCCCGGGCCGTGTCATTCATGCCGGACTCCTGGATCTTGATCTCAAATTTCCGGATATCCGTGATATTTTCCGGGTGCATCCGGTCCAGCTCGTCCTGCAGGATCTGCATCTGCTTCTTGATGGCTTCCTCCCGGTACACCTTTTCGTTGGACTGCTCCTGAACCTTCTGGGCCTCCGACCCGATCCGGGCGATCTCCATCATCTCATTGATGGCGTGAATGATCCCCTCATGGCGCAGGGAGATCTCATCCGCCTCCACGATCTTATATTTTTCCTCATTGGAAATGTTCAACTGGTAGGACATAGCCGCCGCCATCTCCTCCAGGGATTTCCACCGCAAAATGTAATTTCTCGCCATAATTCCCCACTGGTAATTGCTGACGAAACGCAGCATCCGCTCCTTTAGCTGCTTTAATTCCTCCTTCTGACGGTCCTCATCCTCATCCAGGATGTCCGCCCGCTCCGTGAACTCGATCTGAAATTTTCCGTCCACGATCTCAAAATTCTCTATCTGAATACGGGAATGGGTCCGAATGACCGTGCTTCCCTCCTGATTTACCTTCTCAACGATCCCCTTGACGCCCACCGGATAGACGTCCTCCGGCAGCATGTCGTCTCTTTCTTTATCCTCCTTCAGGATCAGGAAAAGCAGTTCTTCCCCTTCCTTCGGTTCTTTTCTTATGATCTTCTCCACCATTTCCTCCTGGAGGAAATAGGTGACACCCGGCAGAACCACCAGGTCATAGCATGGCAATGTAATCATAGGTTCTTTCTCCTCTCATCTGCCTTACCAAGGACCACATTATCCTGCGGCCTTGTATCTGGCTTCCTGTAATTCCCGCAGTATCTCCCGCTCCCGGGGCGATACGCTTCTGGGTACCGCGATCTGTATGGTGACATAGGCGTCCCCGTGCACAGAAGGATCTTTCATGGAGACGATCCCCTTCTGCTTTAACCGGATCTTGCTGCCGGACTGAGTCCCCGCCGGAATTTTGCATTTCACATTTCCATAGAGGGTCTTAAACACGGCTTCCCCGCCCAGCACGGCGGTGGTGTAGGGAATGTTCTCAGTGGTGTATACATCCATCCCCTTCCGCTCAAATCCGGCCTTCTCGGCAATGTGTACTTTCAGGATCAAGTCTCCGGCAGGCATTTTGCCGCTTCCCGGATACCCCTTGCCCCTCAGGCGCACGCTCTGCCCCTCGTCGATCCCCGCGGGGATATGCACCTCCAGGGTCTGCTTCCGGCTCCCGTCCAGGGCGATCCGCTTATCACAGCCGAAGGCCGCCTCCTCGAAGGAGACCGTAAGCTCCGATTCGATGTCCCGGCCCCTGTGGCCCGCGCCGCCGAACCCCTGCTGGAATCCCTGGCCCGCGCCGGAGCCGAATCCCTGCTGAAATCCCTGGCCCGCTCCGCCGAATCCCTGGTGAAAGCTCTGTCCGGCTCCGCCGCCGGAGCCTTTTCCGAAAATATCCCCAAACAGGTCCCCGAACAGATCGTCCATGTTCCCGCCTTCAAAATGATATTCCTGATACCCGCCGCCTTCTCCAAAGCCGGAGCCTGCGGCGTTCCAATTTTTAAACCCGGAGCCCGCGGTATTCCAATTTTTAAATCCAGAGCCCGCGGTGTTCCAATTTCTAAAATCCTCCTGGGAATTTCCCGCGCCCATGCTTCCGTCAAAGGCCGCGAATCCAAACTGGTCGTACAGCTTTCTCTTCTCTGCATCGCTGAGCACGTTGTAGGCCTCCGTTACCTCCTTGAACTGCTGCTCCGCATGCTTGTCTCCCGGATTGGTGTC
>CALWDR010000266.1 GCA_944376745.1 uncultured Lachnospiraceae bacterium | reverse complement strand
TTGCTCTTCAGCTTTTTATTGACAAATTTTAGAATATATGCGATAATACAATATATTTTGGGGCTGTGAATATACGTGAGTAAGGAAGATGTAGCGATTCAGAGACAGAGTGCCGTCGGCTGAAAGCATTCTGCGTGAACCTTCCCGAAGTTTCAGTATAGGAGTCCTCTGGCGAAAAGCATTGTGCGTTAAGTCAGCTGTCGGTGTAGCAGAGTCAATACACAAAGAGAGTGCAGAGCGATTCAAAAATGCTCTGAAATAGGGTGGTACCGCGATTGACATCGTCCCTTGTTATTTCATCAATAGCAGGCGGCGATGTTTTTTCATGACAATAGAAAGTTTGCGAAGCGTATTTTCTATTGTTCTATCCCTAAAATTGAAACGAATAAGAAGGAGAATCAGAATGAAAGATAAAATCAACGACATTTTATCGCAGGCAAAAACCAAGATCAATGAAGCAGTAAACGAGGGTGAGCTGCAGAATGTGAAGAGTGCGTATATCGGAAAGCAGGGTGCGTTAAGCATATTGATGAAAGAGCTTCCGGCACTGGATGCGGCTCTTCGCCCTGAGATGGGAAAAATGCTGAATCAGGCGAAGAACGAGGTCACAAAGCTGATCGATGAGAAAAGGGTGGAGCTGAAGCTGAAGGCTTCGGAAGTGTCCCCGGACTTTGACTGTTCGGTCCCGGGTATTCTCCCCTCAGGCGGAGGTCTTCACCCGATCACACAGATGTGTTACGACTTAAACGATACCTTCCGGTCAATGGGATTTGAGATCTTTGAGGAGGATGAGATTACCAGTGAGCTGTATGCCTTCGACAAGCTGAATTTTCCGCCGAACCATCCGGCCCGGGAAAGCATGGATACCTACTGGCTGGAAGGGCACGACAGTGGCAGCACCAACGAGAAGCTCTGTCTCCGCCCTCATCTGACGGGCGGAAGTGTCCGCTATATGCAGACGCACAAACCGCCATACCGGTTTGTGTATCCGGGACGTGTATACAGAAATGAGACGACGGACGCGCACCATGAGAGAGCTTTTTTCCAATATGAGGCCCTTATCGTAGACAAGGATATCACATTTACTTCGGGGAAAGTCATGATCAAGAGTATTTTGAGCAAGGTGTTCGGGACGGATGTGCCGGTGAGAATGCGCTCCGGCTTCTTTCCTTTTGTGGAGCCGGGATTCGAGATCGACATGCAGTGTCAGGTGTGCGGCGGAAAGGGCTGCAGCGTCTGCAAGCATGTGGGCTGGATCGAGGTGATGCCGGGCGGGTCCCCGCATCCCAACGTGCTGCGGGCGGCAGGCCTTGATCCCGATGAGTACACCGGGTTCTATGTAAATATTGGTCTGGACAGACTGGTTATGATGCGCTACGGTGTGGATGATGTAAGGCTCTTCCACAGCGGGGACCTAAGATTCTTAAAACAGTTCAAATGATACCAGGGTCAAAATACCTTTTGACCCCTACATCGTTCAAATAAGGAGAGAGAAGATGAAGTTATCATTAGCATGGATAAAAGATTATGTCCATATTCCGGAGGATATGGACCTGAAAAAGCTGGCCTATGATCTGACAATGTCCACCGTGGAGGTGGAGGATGTGGAGTACCTGGCGCGCCGTTTCGACCACATGCTCGTGGGCGTGATCGAGAAGATCGAGCCCCATCCCAACGCGGACAGACTGCGGGTGTGCAGCGTGGATATCGGCGGCGGTGAAAGGAAAAATATCGTCTGCGGAGGCATCAATCTCAGAGAGGGGATGCGTGTTGCCGTATCCTGCCCCGGAGCCGTCGTGCGCTGGCACGGCGAGGGCGAGCCGGTTGTGATCAAAAATTCCAAGCTCCGCGGCGTTGAGTCCTACGGCATGATCTGCGCCTCCGACGAGATCGGGCTGGGGGAGCTTTTTCCGGCTGAGCAGGAGGCGGAGATCCTGGATCTGTCCGCATTTGACGTTCCCGCGGGAACCTCGCTGGCGGACGCTTTGGACATGAATGATGTTCTTCTGGAGATCGACAATAAATCCATGACGAACCGGCCGGATCTTTGGGGACATTATGGAATTGCCCGTGAGATCGCCGCCCTCTATGATCTGCCGCTGGCGAAGATCGAACCCTTTGAGACGGAGGTCCAGTCGGATTTTCATGTGGAGATCCATTCCCCGGACAGATGTACGCGATACATTGGCGTGGAGATGTCCGGCGTGGGGGTCAAGCCCTCCCCCTACAAGATGCAGAACAGGCTCTGGAAGGCAGGCATGCGTCCCATCAACGCCCTTGTGGATATCACCAACTACGTGATGCTTGCCACAGGAAATCCGACCCATGCCTTTGACGCGGACAATATATCGGACCACATCGTAGTCCGGCATGCGGTGGGAGGAGAGAAGCTGCTTCTTTTAAATGATAAGGAGCTCACACTCTGTGAGGATGACCTGGTGATCACGGATGCGGAAGGTCCCGTTGCCCTTGCGGGAGTGATGGGAGGCGCAAAGGACTCCATTCTTCCCAAGACGGAGCGGGTGATCCTGGAGGTGGCAAATTTTGAGGCGACGGGGATCCGCCGCACGGCCCTCCGCTACGACATGCGCACAGAGGCGTCCTCCCGGTACGAGAAGGCCGTTGATCCCGAGCGGTGTGATCAGGCTCTGGCTCTCTCCATGAAATATTTTAAGGAGCTTTACCCTGCGCTGAAGGTGACGGGATTCTGTGACAACTACGTCAGGAAGCTTGCGCGGGCGCAGATCGACGTCAGCCTTGGGTGGCTTGAGAAAAGACTGGGAAAGCACCTGGAGAACGCAAAGATCCAGGGCAAGCTGGAACAGCTTGGCTTCGAGGTTCAGATTGACGGCGACAACATGCATGTAACGACGCCCACCTGGCGTTCCACAGGCGATATCTCCATCAAGGACGATGTGATGGAGGAGGTGGCCAGAATGTACGGTTACGACAACTTCGAGGCCACGGAATTCGTCACTACCTTTACAGGGGCCATCAATCAGAAGGACAAGAGCCTGGTCAGAAGCATCAAGGAATATCTGGCGTTCCGCTGCGGCATGCAGGAGGTATACACCTACCCCTGGATGAACGATATCTTTGTAAAGGCAGTTTTGCAGGATACGGAGGGGATTCTTAAGCTTTCCACACCGCCGGCCCGGGATATGAGCTATATCCGTTCCTCCCTGCTTCCGAATCTCTGTGAGGCGGTGGTGAAAAATGAGCGTTATTTCAATGATTTTGCGATCTTTGAGGAGGCGCAGGTGTTCTTTGACAAAGATTATACGTCTCCGTATGACGCCGCAGAAGCTTTGCCCAGGCAGTGCAGACATGTGGGAGCCGCCATCGCCAGCAGTGTGAAGGACGTCACGACGCTTTTTAGGGAGGCGAAGGGTATTCTTGAAAGTATGCCGCGCTATACCCACATGGAGGCGTATGAGTTCAGAAAAGAAGAAAAGCCGGCCTGGGCTGACAATGTGGTATGGCTGAATCTTTATCTGGATGGTCAGAAGATCGGAGATATGGGACTTCTGGCCAAGAAGGCTTCCATGGAGTGCGGGATCAAGAACCTTTCCGTGATGCTGTTCGAGCTGGATACAACGAAGCTGAAGCCGCTGCGTTCCAGAACCAATAAATTCACCCACCTGGCGGAGTATCCCGAGACGGATTATGATATTTCCATGCTTTTTGACGCGAATGCGGCGTGGCATGACATCTATGACGAGATCATGGGCAGCAAGAAGGCCAGCGCTCTGCTCAAAGACGCCACCTTTGTGGACGAATACAGAGGAAAGCAGATCCCGGCGGGGAAGAAATCCGTGACCATCCGGCTGACCATTGGATCGGAGGAGAAGACGCTGACCTCCGAGGAAATTGAGACGGCGGCAAATCAGGTGATGAAGAAGCTGGGCAAAAAAATGCATGCAGAGCTTCGCACACAGTAAAACCAGAAATACGGTTAAGGGGATAGAGTGGAAAAGATGAAGACAAGTGATTTTTATTACGATCTGCCAAAGGAGCTGATCGCTCAGGACCCTTTAAAGGACCGTTCCGCCTCCCGGCTTCTGGTGCTTGATAAGAGCACCGGGAGCCTGAAGCACCGGGTATTCCGGGAGATCACGGAGTATTTAAAGCCCGGGGACTGCCTTGTCATCAACAACACCAGGGTGATCCCGGCCCGGCTGTTCGGGGAAAAGGAGGGGACCCAGGCGAAGATCGAGCTGCTTTTGTTAAAGCGCCGGGAGAACGATGTGTGGGAGACGCTGGTAAAGCCCGGGAAAAAGGCGAAGCCCGGCACGAAGCTTTCCTTCGGGGGCGGCCTTTTGACCGGGGAGATCCTTGACGTGGTGGAGGAGGGCAACCGCCTGATCCAATTTCACTACGAAGGGATTTTCGAGGAAATTTTAGACAAGCTGGGGCAGATGCCCCTGCCCCCCTACATCACCCACCAGCTGGAGGACAAGAACCGCTACCAGACCGTCTACGCCAGGTACGACGGCTCGGCGGCGGCGCCCACGGCGGGTCTGCATTTTACCCCGGAGCTTTTGGAAGAGATCCGCGCCATGGGGGTAGATATCGCCGAGGTGACACTGCATGTGGGCCTGGGAACCTTTCGCCCGGTGAAGGTGGAGGATGTGCAGGACCACCATATGCATTCGGAATTTTATCAGATCGACGAGGAGGCGGCCCGCATCATCAATGAGACCAGGCAGAAGGGCGGGCGGGTCATCTGCGTGGGCACCACAAGCTGCCGCACCATCGAGTCCGCGGCGGCGGAGGACGGCAGTCTTAGGGCCACAAGCGGCTGGACGGATATTTTTATCTATCCGGGCTACCGCTTCAAGGTGCTGGACGGACTCATTACCAACTTCCATCTGCCGGAGTCCACTTTGCTGATGCTGGTGTCGGCCCTGGCCGGGCGGGAACATATCCTGAGGGCCTATGAGGAGGCGGTGAAGGAGCGGTACCGGTTCTTCAGCTTCGGGGACGCCATGCTGATCCTGTAAATAGGAGGCGCGATTACTTTTTACGGGGTGGGGAAAATTGGCAAAATCGCTATCCAGGGCGGCCTTCTGAGAAAAACAGGGCTTGCATTTTTCTCCAAAACCATGTACAATAAGTGAGAAAATCAAAGAGACGGGAGCTTGTGCGACAGGCTGAGAGGAAGGTGGGACCTTCGACCGGGAACCTGATTTGGATAATGCCAACGTAGGGACTGACGGAACAGACAAAGGATTTTACAGGATGTTACCAGAGCGGCGGCATCCTGTTTTCTATTTTTTATCAGGAGGAAGCATATGGTCAAGATCAACGGAGAACAGCTCAACATAGCGGGAAAGACCCTGGCGGAGTATCTGGCGGACACAGCCTATAATCCCAGGCGGATCGCCGTGGAGCGCAACGGGGAGATCGTCCCCAAAGCCCGGTACGGGGAAACGGTGCTTCAGGACGGCGACAGCATAGAGGTCGTGAATTTTGTGGGAGGAGGCTGAGATGACATCAAAATTAATCGCGCCATCCACAGCCCGGACGGAGCCGGAAGCGGTCCCGTCGCGGGAAGCCTGGAACGCGGCCCTCACAAAGCGGCATGGGAGGGAGCTTCAGGAGCGGTTTTCGGCGGCGGCGGTGGCCGTCTGCGGCCTGGGGGGCTTAGGCTCCAATATCGCCATAGCCCTTGCCCGGGCGGGGATCGGCAGATTGATCCTCATTGATTTTGACCGGGTGGATATTACCAACCTGCACCGCCAGCAGTACAAGGCTTCCCAGATCGGCAGGGACAAGACCGATGCCCTCTGTGAAAATATCCGGGAGATCGCGCCCTACATTGAGCTGGAGCCCCACACGGTACGGCTGACAGAGGAAAATGCGGCGTCCTTGCTGAAGGATGCCGGCATTATCTGCGAGGCCTTTGATAAGGCTGAAAATAAAGCCATGCTGGTGAATACGGTGCTGGAGGAGTTGCCGGACAAATATCTGGTGGCGGCGTCGGGGATGGCGGGGCTTGGAAGCGCCAACGCCGTCAAAACCCGCAGGGTGGCGGAACGCTTTTATCTTAGCGGAGACGGAGTCAGCGACGTGGCGGAGGGGCTGGGACTTGTGGCCCCCCGGGTGATGCTCTGCGCAGCCCATCAGGCCCACATGGTGCTCCGTATTTTGGCGGAGGAATTTGAACCATGATGGAACCTGGCGGGCAAAGCCTTATGCGGACAGCCGGGAACCAACGAAGCAGCAGAAACATAGTTAGAAAGAAGGAAACGAAAATGAACAACGATACGCTTATCATCGGCGGGCATGAATTTCACTCCCGCTTTATCCTGGGCTCGGGAAAATATTCCTTAAAGCTCATCAAAGCCGCGGTGGAGGACGCAGGGGCGGAGCTCATCACCCTGGCTGTCCGCCGGGCCAACACCAGGGAGCAGGAAAACATTCTGGATTATATTCCCGAGGGCGTCACCTTATTGCCAAATACCAGCGGCGCAAGGACGGCGGAGGAGGCCGTGCGCATCGCCAGGCTGGCAAGGGAGTTGGGATGCGGGGATTTTGTCAAGATTGAGATCATGCGGGACTCCAAATACCTGCTTCCCGATAACCAGGAGACCATTAAGGCCACGGAGATCCTGGCCCGGGAGGGTTTTGTGGTGATGCCCTACATGTATCCCGATCTGAACGTGGCCCGGGATTTGGTAAATGCCGGTGCCGCCACGATCATGCCCCTGGCCTCCCCCATCGGCTCCAACAAGGGTCTGGCCACCAGAGAATTTATCCAGATCCTGGTGGATGAGATCAATCTGCCCATCATTGTGGACGCGGGGATCGGCAGGCCCTCCCAGGCCTGCGAGGCCATGGAGATGGGAGTGGCCGCCGTTATGGCCAACACCGCCCTTGCTACCGCCGGGGACCTGCCCCTGATGGCAGCCGCCTTCCGCCAGGCGATTGAAGCGGGAAGAAAAGCTTATCTATCCGGCCTTGGCAGAGTCCTTTCCCGGGGCGCTTCCGCCTCTGACCCGCTGACCGGATTCCTGCGGGATTAAGGAGGGAAGGACCATGGAAAATCAGTTTTTGGTGGATTCCGAATTTCTCTCTCCCGAAGCCCTGGCCAGGAAGCACCGGCTGGAGACAGACCCCTCCGCCCGCACCAACCATATGGAATATATGCCCGGGATGGAGCGGATCGAGTCGGATGTCTGTGCCAGGGTGATGGAGCAGATGAACGCTTATGATTATCAAAAATATACCGCCAGGGATGTGCGGGCGGCCCTGGAGCATGAGACCTGTTCCATCGAGGATCTTAAGGCGCTGCTCTCCCCGGCGGCGGAGCCCTTTCTGGAGCAGATGGCAGAGCGGGCCAGGCGGGAGACCAGCAAGCATTTCGGCAATACCGTATACCTTTTTACGCCGCTGTATATTGCCAACTACTGCGAGAATTACTGCGTTTACTGCGGATTTAACTGTTATAACCACATCAACCGCATGAAGCTTACGAGAGAGCAGATGGAAAAGGAAATGAAGGTGATCGCCGACAGCGGTATGGAGGAAATCCTGATCCTCACCGGAGAGAGCCGGGCCCAGAGCGACATTTCTTACATCGGGGAGGCCTGTAAGCTGGCGAGAAATTATTTCCGCATGGTGGGCCTGGAGATCTACCCCGTCAACACCGACGAGTACCGCTACCTCCACGAGTGCGGGGCGGACTATGTGACGGTGTTCCAGGAGACCTACGACACCGTAAAATATGAGCAGCTTCACCTGATGGGCCATAAACGCGTCTGGCCCTACCGGTTTGACGCCCAGGAGCGGGCCCTTCGGGGAGGCATGCGGGGCGTGGCCTTTTCCGCTCTGCTGGGACTTTCGGATTTCCGCAAGGACGCTCTGGCCAGTGCCCTGCACGTCTATTTCCTGCAGCGGAAATACCCCTACGCGGAGATGTCCTTATCCTGCCCGCGGCTGCGGCCCATTATCAATAACGATAAGATCAATCCTCTGGACGTTCACGAGAAGCAGCTTTGCCAGATTCTCTGCGCGTACCGCATTTTCCTGCCCTTTGTGGGGATCACGGTGTCCTCCCGGGAGAGCGCCCGGTTCCGCAACGGCATTGTGAAGATCGCTGCCACCAAGGTGTCCGCGGGCGTGTCCACGGGGATTGGCGACCATGAGAGCAGATACAGCGGAAAGGAGTCGGACGGGGAAGCGGGAGACGAGCAGTTCGAGATCGACGACAGCCGCAGTCTTCAGGCGATGTACCGGGATATTTCCGGGGAAGGCCTGCAGCCCGTCCTGAACGATTACCTCTATGTCTGAGATTCTCTGCGTTACCAACAGAAGCCTGTGCCGGGAGGATTTCCTTGTGCGCATGGAGCGGATCGCCAGGGCCAGGCCGGCGGGGATCATTCTGCGGGAAAAGGATCTGACGGAGGAGGAATATGAAAAGCTGGCGGCGAAGGTGATGGAGCTTTGCAGGGACTATGGCGTCCCCTGCATCCTGCACTCCTTTGTGAAGGCCGCCGTGAAGCTGAAGGCCGAGGCCATCCATCTGCCCCTGCCGCGCCTTATGGAGCTTGAGGGGGAGGAACGGGCCCGGTTCCGGGTGATCGGCGCCTCCTGCCATTCCGTGGAGGAAGCCCTTGCCGCCTGGGAAAGAGGCTGCACCTACATCACGGCGGGGCATATTTTTGACACCGACTGCAAAAAGGGGCTGCCCGGACGGGGGCTTGATTTTCTGAAAGAGGTCTGCGGGCGCGTAACCCTTCCCGTGTATGCCATCGGCGGGATCAGTCCCGGGAACATTGCAGAAGTCCGGGCGGCCGGGGCAGCCGGCGCCTGTGTGATGAGCGGGGCCATGACCTGTGAGGATGCTGAAGCGTACCTTTCCGCATTTGACAGGTGAGAATAGGGGGACGGGTAAGAACAGGGGGACAGGTAAGAACAGGGGGAGTAGTTTCCCTTGTTTTAGAGAGAAAGCAGGCGGGCTAGCTTCCCGCTTTTGAGGTGACAGGATGGTTTTTAAGAGAGATATGCTGCTTCTGTATGCCGTCACGGACCGAAGCTTCGTGGGCAGACAGAGCTTATATGAACAGATCGAGGAGGCCCTAAAGGGCGGTGCGACCCTGGTTCAGCTTCGGGAGAAACGTCTTCCCCAGGAGGAATTTTTAAGAGAGGCGCGGGAGGTCTGCGCCCTCTGCCACCGCTATCAGGTTCCGCTGATCGTCAACGACAACGTGGAGGTGGCTTTAAAATGCGGCGCCGACGGCGTGCATGTGGGCGTGGAGGATACGCCTGTGGCAGAGCTTCGCGAACGGGTGCCGGCGGATTTCATCATAGGCGCCACCGCCAAGACTGTGGCCCAGGCCCAGGCGGCGGAGCGGGCCGGGGCGGATTATCTGGGAGTGGGAGCGGTGTTCCCGTCGCCCACCAAACAGAACGCCATCCGCATTACCAGGGAGCAGCTGCAGGAGATCTGCGCCTCCGTGTCCATTCCCGCCGTAGCCATCGGCGGCATCAGCCTTGAAAATGTGGACATGCTTCGGGGCGGCGGGATGGCCGGGATCGCCGTTGTGTCGGCGATCTTTGGGGCGGAGGAGATTCCCAGGGCCACGGCTGTCCTGAAGGAAAAGGCGAAAGAAGTAGTTTCGACACAGAAAACTGCCGCAGGAGCGGAAGGGTGAAGGAGGGAACAGGATGAAGACAGCGTTATCCATCGCGGGCAGCGATTCCAGCGGGGGCGCCGGGATTCAGGCGGACCTTAAGACCATGACCTTAAACGGCGTTTACGCCATGAGCGCGGTCACGGCCCTGAC
>CALWDR010000265.1 GCA_944376745.1 uncultured Lachnospiraceae bacterium | reverse complement strand
GAAGAATAGCGCCGTATAAGAAAAGAAGATGGTGTATTTTGAAGAAAATTTTAATTTATCTGATTAAATTGTATCGGAAATATATTTCTCCCATGAAAACCACAAAGTGCCCCTATTTTCCCACCTGCTCCACTTACGGACTGCAGGCCATCGAGAAATACGGGGCAGTCAAGGGCTCGGCCCTGGCGCTCTGGAGAATTTTGAGGTGTAATCCTTTTTCAAAAGGCGGATATGATCCCGTACCATAATTAGGAGGTTTTGTGTTGACAGAAATAATATTAACCCAGTATACCGGTATGTTTATCGGCCCGGTGGCGAAGCTGATCGGATATATCATGAACGCGATCTATTTTGTGATGGACAGCGTGTTCCATTTTCAGAATATCAGTTTGTGTATTATCATTTTTACGATCATCATTTACATGTGCCTGCTTCCTCTGACCATCAAGCAGCAGAAGTTCTCCAAGCTGTCCCAGAAGATGCAGCCGGAGATCAATGAGATCCAGAAGAAATATAAGGGGAAGAAGGACCAGGAGACCCAGATGGCCATCGCCCAGGAGACCCAGGAGATCTATCAGAAGTACGGGATCTCCCCGGCGGGAAGCTGTATTCAGCTGATCATCCAGATGCCGATCCTCTTTGCCATGTGGCGCGTCATCGACAATATCCCCGCCTATGTGGGACGGGTGAAGGAGCAGTTCATGCCGGTGGTGGACGGCATCATGAATACGAGCGGCTATCAGGATACTCTGACAAAGTTCGTGGAAAACATCAACCTGGTAAGGCCGGCGCTGAATTTTGAGGGAAATGCCCAGCAGACTGCCAACTCCATCGTGGACGTGCTCTACAAAATATCCGGCGGCGCCTGGGATACCTTAAGGGAAAGCTTTTCCGGGCTTACGGATTCCATCAATACGCTGGAGTCCTCCCTGGAGCACATGAACAACTTCCTGGGCATCAATATCGCCTATACGCCCTGGAGCCTGATCCGCACCGGATGGGACGCGGCGGATTACCTTCTGGTGATCGGAGCCGTACTGATTCCCCTTGTCTCTCTGGGAACACAGCTTCTGAACATCAAGCTGATGCCCACCAGCGGCGCCTCCTCCAACGGAAATGAGACGGCCAACACCATGGCGAATTCCATGAAGACCATGAATATCATCATGCCTCTGTTCTCCTTCGTGATGGTATTCTCCGTGCCGGTAGGTATGGGTCTCTACTGGATCGCCGGTTCCGTTATCCGCAGCATCCAGCAGGTGCTGATCAACAGGCATGTGGAGAAGATCGATCTGGATGCCCTGATCAAGAAGAATCAGGAAAAGGCCAAGAAGAAGCGCGCCAAAAAGGGAATCCCTGAGAATCAGATCGCCATGGCGGCCCGGATGAACACCCGGAAGCTCTCGGAGAAAGCCACGGTGGAGGAAAGCTCCGAGGATAAGGAGGAAAAGCTTCGCAGAGCAGCTGAGTACAGCAAGAACGCCAAGCCGGGAAGCCTTGCGGCCAAGGCAAATCTGGTTAAGGAATATAACGAGCGCAATAACAAACAGTAAAACTCATAAGGGGGTAGTCAGAATGGAATTTATTGAAGTAACAGGAAAAACAGTAGACGACGCGATTACAGAGAGTTTGATCAAGCTTGGAACTACCAGTGACAAAATCGAATATGAGGTGATTGAAAAGGGAAGCTCCGGCTTCCTGGGAATCGGAAGCAGGCCGGCGGTGATCCGTGTACGCAAGAAATTTTCCCTGGAGGATGTGATCCAGGAATTTCTCGACAACGTATTTAAAGCCATGGATATGGAAGTGGAGGTACTCATCAACAAGGATGAGAATTCCAAGATCTATGAGGTGGAGCTGAAGGGCGCCGATATGGGCGTACTCATCGGAAAGCGGGGACAGACGCTGGATTCCCTGCAATATCTGGTAAATCTGGCCGCCAACAAGCAGTCCGACGAGTATGTGAAGGTGAAGCTGGACACGGAGGATTACCGGAAGCGGAGAAGGGAAACTCTGGAAAATCTGGCCAAAAACATCGCCTACAAGGTAAAGCGCACCAAGAAGCCCGTCTCTTTAGAGCCCATGAACCCCTTTGAGCGGCGGGTGATCCACTCCGCATTGCAGGGCGATAAATTTGTGACGACCCACAGCGAGGGAGAGGAACCCTACCGGCATGTGGTGGTTACGCTGAAACGGAATAAATAGCAGCCAAAGGCTTTCTCAATCCCGGAACGTGAGAAAGCCTTTTTCCATAAGGTGCCGGGAAAGGAAAATGAAATGAGAACAGATACGATTGCGGCCATCGCCACGGCCATGACCAACGCGGGGATTGGAATCGTCCGGGTCAGCGGCAGCGAGGCTTTTACGGTTATAGACAAACTATACAGGCCAAAGAGCGGAACCAGGAGATTGTCCCAGGCAAAGAGTCATACGGTTCACTATGGTTATATTTATGACGGGGATACGTGTGTGGACGAGGTGCTGGTGATTCTCATGCGGGGACCCCACAGCTATACGGCGGAGGATACGGTGGAGATCGACTGCCATGGGGGAAGCCTCGTAACCCGGCGGATACTGGAGACGGTCATCAAGAACGGCGCCAGGCCGGCGGAACCGGGGGAATTTACCAAGCGGGCCTTTTTGAACGGCAGAATCGATCTGACCCAGGCGGAGTCTGTGATGGACGTCATTCAGGCGGAGAATGAATTTGCCCTGGAAAGCTCGGTGAGTCAGCTTAAGGGAGCCCTGAAGGACAGGATCGAGGCTTTGCGGGGGAGAATCCTCCATGAGATCGCCTTGATCGAGTCGGCTCTGGACGACCCGGAGCATGTGAGCCTTGAAGGCTATGGAGCGCAGCTTTTACAGATCCTGGAGGAAGCCTGCGGGGAGGTGGATCAGCTTCTGAAAAATTCAGAGGAGGGCGCGCTGTTGAAGGAGGGCATCCATACGGTCATTGTGGGCAAGCCCAACGCCGGGAAATCCTCTCTGCTGAACCGGCTGGTAGGCCGGGAGCGGGCCATCGTGACGGAGATTGCCGGAACCACCAGAGACGCGCTTGAGGAAGAGATCAATCTGGGAGGACTGACCCTTCATGTGGTGGATACGGCGGGAATCCGCAGGACGGAGGATGTGGTGGAGAAGATCGGCGTGGATAAGGCCAGAGAATACCTGACCAGGGCGGACCTGATCATCTACGTGGTGGATTCCTCCCGGCCTCTGGATGAAAATGACGAAGAGATCCTTTGGCTGATCCAAAACCGGAGGGCCATCATCCTGTGGAACAAGAGCGATCTGGAACCGGTACTTCAGATGGAGGACTTCAAGGAAAAAATTTCCGGCGAAGCTTCCTTTCGGATTCTTCCCGTATCGGCCAAGGAGGGAAGCGGGATCGCGGAGCTGGAGGAAGTCATCAGGGAAATGTTTTTCCAGGGAGAAATTTCCTATAACAATGAGGTGTATGTGACCAATGTGAGACAGAAGGCCGCCCTTAAGGAGGCTCTCCGCAGCCTGACGATGGTGCGGGAAAGTATCGAGGCCGGAATGCCGGAGGATTTTTACTCCATCGATCTGATGGACGCCTACGAGGCTCTGGGAAGGATCATTGGAGAGTCAGTGGGCGAGGATCTGGTAAATGAGATATTTGCAAGGTTCTGCGTTGGAAAGTAGAGAATGCGGTAGGAAAGAATCCGGCAAATGAGATATTTGCAGGGTTCTGCGTTGGGAAGCAGAGAAGCTGCAGTAGTTTTTTGGGAAAGGATGAGGCGTATGCCTTTTGTGACAGAAGAGTATGACGTTTGTATCGTGGGAGCGGGCCATGCGGGCTGCGAGGCGGCATTGGCCTGCGCCAGACTGGGGCTTGAGACCATTATCTTTACGGTGAGCATCGAGAGTGTCGCCATGATGCCCTGCAATCCCAATATCGGCGGAAGCTCCAAAGGGCATCTGGTGCGGGAGATCGACGCCCTGGGCGGGCAGATGGGAATCAATATCGACAAGACTTTTATTCAGTCCAAGATGCTGAATGTGTCCAAAGGGCCTGCCGTTCACTCCCTGCGGGCTCAGGCGGATAAGGCGGCCTACAGCCGGCGGATGCGCCGGACCCTGGAGGAGACGGAGCACCTTACCCTGCGCCAGGCGGAGGTTGCAAAGCTCATGGTGGAGGAGGGAGTAATCCGGGGAGTGAAGACCTTTTCCGGGGCCGTCTACCACAGCCGGGCGGTGGTCCTCTGTACCGGGACCTATCTGAAGGCCCGCTGTCTCTACGGGGACGTGGTGAATTACACGGGGCCGGGGGGACTTCAGCCGGCCAATCATCTCAGTCAGTCTCTGAAGGAAAACGGGGTGGAGCTTCTGCGCTTTAAGACCGGGACCCCGGCCAGAATCGACAGGCGTTCCATCGATTTCACCAAGATGGAGGAACAGTTCGGGGACGAGCGGGTGGTTCCATTTTCCTTTACCACCGACCCGGAGACGGTGCAGATTCCCCAGGTTTCCTGCTGGCTGACCTACACCAATGAGAAGACCCATGAGGTGATTCGAAAAAATCTCGACAGGTCTCCCCTTTATTCGGGGATGATCGAGGGGACCGGACCCCGCTACTGCCCTTCCATCGAGGATAAGGTGGTGCGTTTTGCGGACAAGAACCGGCATCAGGTATTTCTGGAGCCGGAGGGATTGGATACCAACGAAATGTATGTGGGCGGCATGTCCAGCTCTCTGCCGGAGGATGTGCAGTATGAAATGTACCGCACGGTGTCCGGGCTGGAGCACGCGAAGATCGTGCGCAACGCCTACGCCATCGAATACGACTGCATCGACCCCAGACAGCTGAAGCCCTCACTGGAATTTAAGAAAATACGGGGACTTTTTTCCGGGGGGCAGTTTAACGGAAGCTCCGGCTACGAGGAGGCAGCAGCCCAGGGACTGGTGGCCGGCATCAATGCGGCCAGGTACGTGAAGGGGCTGGAGCCGCTGATCCTGGATCGGTCCGAGGCCTATATCGGCGTACTGATCG
>CALWDR010000264.1 GCA_944376745.1 uncultured Lachnospiraceae bacterium | reverse complement strand
AAACTGCTCCACACGTCTTGCAGGAAAGGGGATTACATATGATTACCAAACGCGATATTTATTCCATAACAAAAGAAAAATTCTGCCCCTACGTGGGCGACTCTTTCCCCTCTTTCACTCCGCTGGCTGCGGGCGTCACTTATGAAGATCCCCACTACCAGATTCAACGCTATAACGGCGACCACTATGTGTTTGAATACATCCTTTCCGGAAGCGGCTACGTAGAATTTGACGGCAAAACCATAAAGCTCACTGCGGGAGACACCTATATTCTATATCCCTGCACTTTTCACCATTATTACTCCGACCCCAACATGCCCTGGCGCAAAGTGTGGTTCAACGGACAGGGGAATTTGATCAGCCACCTTCTGGATGACTACCAGCTCAGCGGCAATTGCTATGTGCGCGACTTTTCCCAGCACAAATATCTGGAACAGATACTCGACATTCTGGAAAAAGAGCCAATCCATTGCAAAAATGAACTGGCTCTGCTTCTCCATCATCATATCAGCTGCTTTTCCGAAGCCTATAACGGCAAGCTGCTGAAACCCTCCACCGGACTTCTTATGAAAAATTTTATCGAACAACATCTAAGGCTCCCGCTCAGCATGGATGAAATCGCCGCCCACGTCCACCTTTCTCCCTCCCGGGCCATCCATCTGTTTAAAGAAGAATTTGGGATTACACCCTATCACTATTACCTTTCCCGCAAGCTGGAAATCGCTCAGAATCTGCTGCGTTCCACCGACATGTCGATTCAGGAGATCTCCAGTCTGCTGGGATTTCCAGATTACAGGCATTTTTCCAATCTGTTCAGACGGTGGACCGGCGTCTCTCCCACTTGGTTTCGCAACGACTGCTCCAAGCGTGAAGATTACGTCAAGCCCGCCTCTGTGTAAATTTTCGCGGATTTTTCCCGCAGCACCTCCATCAGCTCCTGATTCGGGATGGACACATACCCCTCCCGATAGGTCAGCAGGCCATACACCACCATGGCCGAATAAATTTCATCACGGGTCCCGAGCTCCCTGGCAGAAGCCGCATATTCCTGGACTCTCGCCGGAACCGCTTCCCCTGAGATCATCAATGCCAGATCGTCTCTCACATCATCGATATTATGGCGAATATAGAAGAAAGCCGAATCGTAAATCCCGGAACTGGTCCAATAATTGGACAACTGATCATCCGTCAGCGCGCAGACCACGGAGCGGGGATTATACACCCGTTCCCCAGAAGCCGTAAAATAACCGTCATACCATTTCCGCAGGCCCTCCCGGGTGACCTGCCGCCGTTTTGTGCGCTGCTCATAGCGCGCAAACAGCATGTCCACCTCCGCCTCCGTAAATCCGAAATATTCCCCAAACCGCTCTTTCCCAACCATGCTGTATTCCCAGAACATGTTCAACTCGGAACCGTCCGAATACTTCGCGATGGGCAAAATCCCGGTCATATAGGCCAGCTTCACATACGCCTGATCCTTTAGAAGCGTCTTTAAAAAAAGTAGAAACTTCCCTTTTTCCTCCTCCGTCACAAAGGGCATGAAAAAAACAGCGTCCCACTCGTCCAGCACAAACACAAAGGTCTCCCCGGTCTTCGCGAAAATCTCCGCCAGCACATCCCAAAGGGCCATTTTTTCCTCCGGCCTCACCTCTGGATACGCTTCCGACAGATCCCGTTTCAGGCCAGCCACGATGCGCTCCATATACGCCTCATAGGTTTCACAGCTTCCGGGCACCCTGCTGAAATCAATAAAGACCAGATTATACCGGTTCCGGTATTGTTCCAGCAAGGGTGACGCTGCGGCCCGGCACCCCTCAAACGCGCTGCCGCTGTCCGGCTTTCCCAGAAATGACGCCACCAGATTTGCCATAACCGTCTTTCCAAAACGCCGCGGCCTTGTGACACAGATGTAAGGATTTGCCTGCGCCACCTCCAAAAGTTCCTCCAAAAACCCGGATTTATCCACAAAATAAGGATTTTCCCGCGCCCTTTGGAAATTGGCAAGCGGCTCTACGCTGTTCAAAAACATGCCCATGTCCTGATCCCCCTTTTTCTTTGCTCTCACTATACCAGAAAACCGACCAAAATACAACGCCAGCCAAAAAGAATCCGCCAATCGCCATGGCCGCCCTGCCGCTTGATCGGACCACCGCAGGATCCACGCCTACCGCTTGATCAGCACCACCGCCACATCATTCACATTGGTGCCCGTGGGCCCGGTCAGGATCAGGCCGTCCACCCGCCTCAGCGCCTCATAGGCATTATTTTCCTTCAGCACCTTGTAAATATCCATGCCCTGGGCCTTCAGCCGGTCTCTCGTATCCTGATCGCAGTAGCCGCCCGCCGCGTCGGTGGGGCCGTCGGTGCCGTCGCTGCCCAGGCTGAACACCGCCGTATTGGGAAGTCCCGCGATTCCCAGGGCCGCCGACAGGGCCAGTTCCTGGTTGCGTCCGCCCTTTCCCTTGCCGGTCAGGTGGACTACGGTCTCGCCTCCCGCCAGAAATGCAAGGCTTTTCCCGGTTCCGGCATGGGTTCTGGCGATGGACGCCAGGAAGGAGCCCGCCTCCTTCGCCTCACAGCTTAAGCAGTCCGTCAGGATCATGGGCTCATAGCCCAGCGCCTTACAGGCCTCCGCTGCCGCCGCACACAGGCTGCGCACGCTTCCCGTGACATGAGTCTCCACGTTGTCAAGCTCCTTGGGCGTCTCTGTGTTCAGGCAGGCCAGAGCTTTGGGGCTGAGCCGCAGGCCGTACTTTCTGACAACGGCAAGGGCCTCCCCGCAGGTCGTGGAGTCCGGATAGGCCGGGCCGGAGGCGATCATATCCAGAGGGTCCCCCAGAATATCGCTTAACACAATGGAAAATACATGGGCCGGCGCGCACAGCTTGGCGAATTTTCCGCCCTTCACCGCCGAAAGGCGTTTGCGGACGGTGTTCATCTCCACGATGTCCGCCCCGCAGGCCAGAAGCTGCTTTGTGATATCCGCAAGCTCCTCCCCGGAAATCAGGGGGTCCTCAAAGAGGGCGGAGCCGCCGCCGGACAGAAGGAACAGCACCGTGTCCTCCGGCTTTAAGCCGCTCACCAGCTTTATGGCCTCCCGGGTGGCACAGAAGGAATTTTCGTCGGGCACCGGATGCCCTCCTTCCAGGCATTTTATTCTGGGGATCGTTCCCTTCACATGGCCGTACTTTGTCACCACCACGCCGCTTTCGATCCGGTCCCCCAGAATGTCGTAAGCCGCCCTGCTCATCTGCCAGGCCGCTTTTCCCGCGGCCACCAGGTAAATTCTGCCACAGCCGGGGCCTGGCTCTTCAGTATTATTTCTGCTGCCGCCAGAGCCTGGCTCTTCAGTATTATTCCTGCCTTCAAAGCTTGGCCCCCGCAGGGCCTGCCGCACCGCCTCGTCGGGGAGGACTTTCCGGATGGCTGAATCCTTCAATCCCGTCATTGCGCTGTGCTGTTTTTGCTTTGCTTCCCGATAAGATCTCACATAAACATAGCCATATTTTGCTCTGCCATATCTGTCATGGCTTTTGATATATCGCCCTTCCCACCTCCCGTCTTTTCTTTTATAAATGTTCTCACCTTTTCTTGGCATGAAGCCTCTCTCCTTTCCAACTATTATTTTGACGGCGATAAGGGACTGGCGCTATCACTTATCAGAAAAATTCAGATGATATGCCTTCCTCCGCCTTGTCTCTTATTGACAAACCCTGCTTTATGTTGTATATTAAACTGTGTATTTTGTCGATTTCACATATAAAAATGCTGTACGTAGAGTAAGATATTCTACGAAAATCAACCAATAATCGAAATCATTCTTGGCGAACTTTCTATTGTCACGAATTAAGCAATCTCTTTTTACAAGAGGTTGCTTTTTTGCTTTTAAAATACTACATTTTCTGCACAACATCAACCTGTACACGGGTATTCTTTCGATGAAGAAGAGGAAGGAAATCAGTAAAATTATCCAGATATCGTGAGAAATGCTCAAAGAAAAACGGGGCATGCGCACTTTGATGATCTTGCAACCACTTCGCGCACCTGCCCCGTCTCATTTTGATCTGTCTTAAACCACCTTACTGTCATTCAGACTCTCATGCACCCCGGTGATGGAGTAGATCACCCACTCGGCGATGTTAGTGGCGTGGTCGCCGATGCGCTCCAGGTACTTGGCCACCATCAGAAGGTCCGCCGCCTGCTCGCTGTTGGCCACATTTTTCTGGATCAGCTCAATGAGCTGCTGCTTGATGTCGTCAAAGAGCTTATCCACAACGTCGTCGTGGTCGATGACCGATTTCGCCAGATTCAGGTCCTTCTGCACGAAGGCCTCCACGCTGTGGGTCACCATGAGGATGGTCTCCATAGCCATCTGGTTCATAAGGGAGAGGTCGGACACGTACTTCTCCTTGGCCAGGAAAATGGTGATCTCGGAAATGTCCGCCGCCTGGTCGCCGATGCGCTCCATATCCGTGATCATCTTAAGGGCCGCGGAGATCAGCCGCAGATCCCGGGCCACCGGCTGCTGCTGCAGCAAAAGCTTCATGCACAGAGCTTCAATGTCCCGCTCCTGCCGGTCCACCTCCTGATCGAACTCGATGGCCGCCTTGGCCTGGTCCACGTCCTGCTTCACCAGGGCCGTCACCGCCGACTGGATGGCGTGCTCCACCAGATTTCCCATCTCGATCAGTTCGTTGTTCAACTGTTCCAGTTGTCTGTCAAAACGATTTCTCATAATCAACCAAACCTTCCTGTAATATAGTCTTCTGTCCGCTTGTCCTTGGGAATGGAGAACATCTGCTCCGTCTCCCCGTACTCAATGATCTCGCCCAGCAGGAAAAACACCGTCTTGTCGGACACACGGGTGGCCTGCTGCATGTTGTGAGTCACCATGACGATGGTGTACTCCTTCTTCAGGTCTATGACCAGATCCTCGATCTTGGAGGTGGAGATGGGGTCCAGGGCGGAGGTGGGCTCATCCATGAGGATCACCTCGGGATTCACCGCCAGGGCCCGGGCGATGCACAGCCTCTGCTGCTGTCCGCCGGAGAGGCCCAGAGCACTCTTCTTCAGGCGGTCCTTCACCTCGTCCCAGATGGCCGCATTTCGCAGGGAAGTCTCCACGATCTCGTCCAGCTTTGCCTTGGAGCGGATGCCGTGGGTGCGGGGCCCGTAGGCCACGTTGTCGTAGACACTCATGGGAAAGGGGTTGGGTTTCTGGAACACCATGCCCACCCGTTTCCGCAATTCGTTGGTGTCAACCTCCTTGTAAATGTCGATGCCGTCCAGAGTCACCTCCCCGGTGATCTTGCAGCCCTCCACCAGGTCATTCATGCGGTTTAGGGATTTGAGCAGTGTGGATTTTCCACAGCCCGAGGGCCCGATAAAGGCCGTGATCTCCCCCGGCAAAATGGGTAAATTTATATTTTTCAGCGCATGGAAATCTCCGTAGTACAAATCTAAATTGCTGATATTGATTTTCGGTTCTCTCTCTACAGTCATTCTATTCTCCTTCTATGCTTTTGTCAACTTCTTGGCCACTCGCCCGGAAAGCCAGTTGACGATCCTCACGTTTTACGCTTTCGTCAGCTTCTTGGCCACTCGCCCGGAAAGCCAGTTGATGATCATCACGATCACAAGAAGCACCACAGCCGTAGCAAAGGCCTGGTCCGTATAAAAGCCCTCGCTGGAAAGGTTGTACATATGATAGGCCAGGGTACGCCCGGAATCAAAGAGTCCGTTCGCCACCTTGGCAACGGTTCCCGCCGTGTACATCAGGGCCGCCGTCTCGCCCACGATACGGCCCACGGCCAGAATAATGCCCGCCAGGATGCCCGGCATGGCGGAGGGAAGGATGATGCGGAAAATGGTGCGGACCCGTCCGGCCCCCAGGCCGAAGCTTCCCTCCCGGAAGGAGTCCGGCACTGCCTTTAAGGCCTCCTCGGTGGTGCGCATGATCAGGGGCAGGATCATGATCGCCAGCGTCAGAGCGCCGGCCAGGATGGACCTTCCCATGTTCAGGGTCCGTACAAAGAACAGCATACCGAACAGGCCGTACACGATGGAGGGGATTCCCGACAAGGTCTCCGCCGTCATGCGGATCACGCCCACCAGCTTATTTCCCCGCCTGGCGTACTCCACCAGGTAGATGGCGGAGCCGATGCCGATGGGCACCGCCACGATCAGCGTCACCACCACCATAAAGAGCGTGTTGATCAGGGCCGGCATCAGAGAGGCGTTCTCACTGGTGTACTCCCAGGCAAAGAGGGAGGGGCTTAAGTGAGGCACTCCCTTTATCAAAATATACGCGATCAAAAAGATCAGGATTCCGAATGTGATCAGGGCCGCGCCCACGGTCAGGATGAACAGCACCCAGGACAGGGGCCCGCGCTTGCCTTTGCTTCTCATGCTTCACTCCTCCTTTTTATCAGGGAGAATAACAGGTTGATGATCAAAATAAATACAAAGAGCACCACGCCGGTGGCGATCAGCGCCTCCCGGTGCAGACCTTCCGCATATCCCATCTCTACCACGATGTTGGCGGTCAGGGTCCGGATGCCCTTGAAGAAGTTGGCGGTAAGCCGGGGCTGGTTTCCCGCGATCATGATCACGGCCATGGTCTCGCCGATGGCCCGGCCCACGCCCAGGATCACCCCGGCGGTGATACCGGATTTGGCCGCGGGGAGCACCGTGAAGAACACGCTGCGCTCATGGGTGGCTCCCAGGGCCAGAGCCCCCTCATAGTAGCTGTCCGGCACGGCCCGGATGGCGGACTCGCTGACGCCGATGATGGTGGGCAGGATCATGATGGCCAAGAGGAGGGAAGCCGTCAGGATGCTGCTCCCGTTGGAGTACGCCCATTTCCAGCCGGTGGCATCTCCCAGGGCGGTGGACGCCTGACGGATCAGGGGCACCAGCACCATCAGGCCGAAGAAGCCGTACACCACCGAGGGAATCCCCGCCAGAAGATCCACGGCAGACTTTAATGGCTTATAGATTCTCTTCGGGCAGAACCGGGCCATGAATACCGCCGCGAAAATGCCGATGGGCACGCCGAAGAGAATGGCCCCTGCCGTGATGTAAATACTACCTATTATCATGGGAAAGATACCGAAGGAGGGCGCGGTGTTGGTGGGCGCCCACTTGGTTCCTCCCAAGAAATTTAAAAATCCGATTTCCTGCATGGCCGGTATCCCGTTCATAAACAGGAACACGCAGATCAACGCTACGGCACAGATACTGACAATGGCCGCCACAAAAAAAAGCACATGGGCTATATTTTCCTTGAATTTCTTCATACGCTGCTCCTATCCTAGAGTCCTAGTCCTAGTATGTACTTCCCCCAAGTCTTCTATTCCCGCAAAGATACCGTCGGGGAGCGCTCCCCGGCGGTTCTTAGACAGACTGAAAGGGGTATAGAGGATACGGGCGCGCCGCATCCTCTATGAGTTAGGGATATCGAATTACCAGGTGGTTGTTTCACCTGTGAAGATGGCTTTTACTTCCTCGGGCGTCAAATCGTCCACAGTGTTCTCATTATTTACGATCACCGCGATCCCGTCGATGGCGATCACCTTAGCGGTCAGGGAGGACTCGCTATCCTTCAGCTCTCTGGAGGCCATACCGATGTCGGAGGTGCCGTCCATAACTTCCTGAAGTCCGGTGCTGGAATCGCTGGTCTGAAGGTCAATCTCAGCATTGGTGTTGATGGCCTGATAAGCCTCGATCAGCTCCTGCATAAGCGGAGATACGGAGGTAGAACCGCCTACCGTGATCTTGCCGGACTCCATGGTGCTCTCGAAGGGCTGGGGAGCTTCCTCGGCCTGGATGTAATCCTGGGATACCACCGCCTGGCCTTCCTCACTCATGATGAAGTTGATAAAGTCCGCGGCCACACCGGTGGGCTCACCGTTGGTTGCGATGTTGAAGGGTCTGGAAATCTCATAGGTTCCGTTCTGGATGTTCTCCACCGTGGCGTCTACGCCGTTGATCTTTACCGCCTTTACGGAATCATCCAGAGCGCCCAGGGATACATAGCCGATGGCGTTGGGGTCGCCGGCCACGTTGGTCAGAACCGCCTCGGTGCTGGTCAGGATGGTGGCTTCCACCGTAGTCTTGTCCACCTCGTTGCCGTCCGCGTCCTCCTCAAGGATACCGAACAGCTCTGTGAAGGCGCCTCTGGTACCGGAACCGTCCTCTCTGGACACCACGGAGATCAGTCCGCTGACTCCGCCTCCGGTGCTCTCCTCGCCCTGATCGTCGGTGTTCTCATCGGTATTTGCGTCGTCGCCTGCATTTGCGTCATTCTCAGTGTCGTTGTTGTCGTCTGTGCCTGCATTGTTGCCGTCGGAACCGCATCCCACAAGGGCGGTGGCCGCCATGGCGGCGATCATAAGGCTTACAATAAATTTCTTCATACGTTTCTTCCTCTTTTCTTTCATCTTTTTCTTTTTTTCATCTCTTTTTTTGTTACCTGGTCAGGTCCCTTTCCTGACTCTGGATGTAAGTATAATCGCCAAAAGTAAAAAACGTATGCATGATATTGAGAAATCTATGTAAAATTTAAGTAAGCTTCCGGCGCCTTTGGAAAAGCGGCCAGTGGCAAAGTTTGTCGCATATCTCTCGATTTTTGTACAATCTGCCGGGTTGTTTTTTCACTGTTTTTCTGGTATTCTAAGCTTACATATCTGGGTTGCCGGCGGAGCCTTGCTCCGCGTCATGCAGTTCTGTTACAGGAGTTCCATTCCGGGACATACCATCCTGTCACAATC
>CALWDR010000263.1 GCA_944376745.1 uncultured Lachnospiraceae bacterium | reverse complement strand
CATGGATTCATAATTGCGGTAAAAGGAGATCCGGCTGACCCCCGATTTCCGGCACAGTTCCGATATGGTGATTTCCGCAAAGGGCTTTTGTTCCATCAATCGCAAAAGCGCCTCTGTGATACTTTCGATCACCAGCTCATGGGCCTCGTTTCTTCGTTTCATACTGTTACACTCTCCCTGTTTTTGTCGCAGTTTCCTCTGTTTTGCATGCAGACTCTTGCAAAGTCATTTCCAAAGTGTTACACTTGTTACACTTTAAACTATACCACATAAATTTGAAATGTCAACAAAAAGAAGGGAGCTGCCTATTGGCGATGAAACAGAAAACGATCATTTTAAATAAAGAGCGGGATGTTACGCTTACCCCCTTCCTGATCCAAAAACAGCGAACACCGGCCATCCTGATCCTGCCGGGAGGAGCCTATACTACCTGCGATGAATCCGAAGGTATCCCCGTTGCCAACGCCTTTCATGAGCTTGGTTTTCAGGCATTCATCCTCCGGTATTCCGTGGGAAAGCATTACAAATGGCCTTACCCCCTGGAAGATTTTGAGCAGGCTATGGAATATCTCATCCGCCATGCCGACGAGCTTTGCATTGAACCGGAGCACATTATAGCCGCAGGCTTTTCAGCCGGAGGACATCTGGCTGCTATGGCGGCTTCTGCAGCCCGGCACAAACCCTTTGCAGCCATCATCTGTTACGGCGCTGCAAAGGAAGAGACCATTCAATTTAAGGCTCCCGGCGCTCCGGACGCAAGTAAAGCCGTCACTTTGGATACCTGTCCGTGCTTTCTTGCCTCCTCCCGCACGGACTGGATCGTGCCTGTTGACAATACCCTGGAATTCGTCGAAGCCTTGACCCGCCACTACATCGATTATGAACTGCATATTTACGGCTATGCCATGCACGGCTTTTCTGTGGGGGAGAAGGCAGGCGCCAAAGGTCCCCTGTTCTGCTCCCGGGTGGACGACTGGTTAGAAGAGAGCGTCTCCTGGATCGATGACCTGATATCCGGACGGTACATGTCCATACGGGAAAATGCGGAATACAACGACGCCTACGCCAGAACCCTCTCCACGCGAAACTCCTGCAAAATTATTTTTGCAAATCCAGACGCCGTAAAGCTGCTCCGACACAGATTTTTGCCCCAATATCTCATTTATGAGGCGGCGAAAAAACAGATCGGCCCTTTTATTGAAACGATCACCCTGAAAAATCTGCTGCAATTTATGAAGGTAAAAGAGAAAACTCTCCGCAAAATGGATCAGATGCTGGCTTCCTTTCCGCTGAAAAAGAATCCCTGATATACTTCCATCTGCCATTTTCGGATATTTCTCCTCATGGCTGCCCCAAAATATCATAACATTTTTTCAAAGGAGGTTTTTACATATGAACAAAAAAGAAAAAACAGACAAGACGAATTGGAAAACAACCGGACAGGAACGCCGTTTCTATATAGTCGGCGAAATCGGCAGAGTCTGCGAGGGCAGCATTGTCACTGCATTTATGACCCTTTTTCTGGTATTCCAGGGGATTCCTTTGACCCTGGTAGCCGGCGTCATGCTGGCTGTAAAGATCATTGACGCACTGGATGACATACTTTTCGGATATTTTGTAGACCGCATTCAGATCACAAAATGGAAAGCCTTTCGAAAAATCACCGGTCAGGGGAAATATCTTCCCTGGTTCCGGCTGACTTTCTCGCTGTTTCCGCTTTTTACCATTCTGTTCTTCCTCATGCCTACAGGCTTCCCCATGACCGGAAAATTAATCTGGTTCACTGTTTTTTATATTTTGTATGATTTCGGATATACGCTGGTGGAGGTACCTATGAACTCTATGATGGTTACTTTGACGGATAATCTGGAAGAACGCAACGCCATCATTCAGTATAAAACCGTTATCGGCGGACTGGCCGTAATACTTGTACAGGTCCTCTGGATGGTGCTTGTCAGCGAGTATGTGGGAATTCCTCTGCGCCTTGTAGCACTGCTTTCCTCCGTCATCTTCTTTTTCATGATGCTGCCCATCGCAGCCAGGGTAAAGGAACACAATACGGTTCTTAAAAATGTTGACGAGGAAACCAGGGAACATTATTCCATCCGTGATATGCTAAACTGTGTCAAGACCAATAAATACCTGCTGATTTTACTTTTAAGTACTTTTCTGATGTCCTGCCTTGCCACCGGCGGCGCCGTGGGCACCTTTGTATCCTATTACCATTTTCACAGCTCTCTGATCCTGGCCATTCCGATTTTTATTGCCATCGTCCCGCAGCTGATCGCGCAGATGCAGACGGCTAAACTGGTAAAGAAATTTGGTAAGATTCGGGTACTGGTGACCACAGGCCTGTTTGGCGCGCTGATTTATACCGGTATTTTCTTTGCCGGCACCAATTTCCCGGTGATCACCGCCCTTCTGGTCATTCAGGCAATTCCCAGCAACATCAGTAATATGGCAAAGAGCTTTTTAACGCCTGACACCATTGAATATACCCGTTATAAAACCGGGAAGGACTGCTCCGGCATCTGTACTTCCCTCTCCTCCTTTGTCACCAAACTCTCCACCGCCGTTTCCTCCTCCCTCGGCCTTTTCATTCTGGGACTTTCCGGCTGGGTAGATGTGGAAGCCACTGATTTTGCCGACCTTGCGGCACAAAACATCCCCCAGCCCCAATCCGCGCTGGACTGCCTCTGGGTCATCTACACGCTGATCCCCGCAATCGGAACGATCCTAAGCGTAGTAGTTATGATATTTTACCGTTTAAAGGACCGTGATATCGAGTTAATGGCGCTCTGCAACGCCGGTGAAATCAGCCGTGAGGAATGTGAGGCGCAGCTTTCCAGGCAGTATTGAAACGCGCCTCCACCTCCCTGTGGCTGCCATCCACGTTTCATGTCCCGGCAGAAATATCTTCCACCCGCACCTCCACCCTCCCGCTGAAATCCTCGCCCTCCAGCGCGATATAATTGTCCCCGGAGCCCAAGCGGGCGTATCCCACGACATCCGCACGCCCCTGTCCATGGTGATGGGCTATGCGGGACAGTTGAAGGAGGATACCAAGCTGCCGGACGAGGCCCGCCAGAAGGCCGCCGTGATCGTGAAGCAGAGTGAACGGA
>CALWDR010000262.1 GCA_944376745.1 uncultured Lachnospiraceae bacterium | reverse complement strand
TATGTGGTCACCTACCGCGCGGGCACCGATGCCCAGGACTATGAAGGGTATTATGATATGACCCTGGCGGTAAACGGCATTTATTTTAAATACGATGATTTTAAGCATATCAGCGGGGATTGGGAAGGCAACACCATGTTTGGGACGGGAAAAGACCGCACGGCGCAGGTGCTCATCAACAGGCGCCTCCTGGAGCTGGTGGGCATTACGGAGGTGAACGCGCTGACCTTCGATATTACGCTGGGCTATAACGCTCACGGCAGCGTTTATGAGGAAGTGGAGTTCCTGGCGGAGGTATATCCGGGAGCCAAGGTGGATACGGCAAGCTGGTTCCCCGAGGCCAGGGGCCCGGAATGGGTGCTGGCGGACGACGAGGATGGAAAGGCGCAGATCACAGGAGCCACATACTGGCGTTCAGCCGCGGACAATGCAATTATGGGTATTTCTCTGTATGTTGTGACCCAGGGCAAAACCGATACAAATTTTTTGATCGATGTTGACGGCCTTACAGCCGGAGAATGGACGGCCCGGGAGACGCTGGACGATTCCGGCTGCCATATGAGCCCTGAGAAGCGATACTTCAAGATCACCATGAAGGGTGCCGAGCACGCTCCGGCGGACTATGATTTCTCACAGACCACCATGGAACTTTCCTTCTGGAAAAACGACCAGAACGCGGGAGAGGATACCAGGGTGATCGACCTCTCCGGTCTGGGAGACTCCATCATCTGGTAAATCTTGTTTGCCGCAAACTGCCTTTTAAACCGCAGGCAACCTGAGCCATTACATTACACGGTCAACAGCTTCCTCCGGTACTCTGTGGGGAAGCTTTTTCCGGTCCTGGCGGTCAGGACGCTCCGGTATAAGTCGGAGGCGTACACATCCTGCTTCAGCATGGAAAGTCCGGGGCCGCAAAGCAGCTCCCCGGCGGAGGCAAGGGAGTAAAGTACCGGGGCCTTGGCCCGCTTTTTAAGCTCCGCAAGCAGGGGAGCCGCCGGGCTGCGAAAGCCCAGGACCCGCAGGTAGGGCAGGGCGGAGGCCCTCTGGAAGCTCTGGGCAGGCAAAAGACTGCCGGAGCGGTCCCCGGAACTGCCGGGCTTTGCAAGAGGGCTCGCTGGCCTGCCGGGCGTTGCGGGGCGGTCCTGTCTCCGGTAGGGATCGAGGCTTTCCTTCTCAATCCCCAGCAGGAGATGGGTCAGGGCCCGGCTGATCCTGGCGCTGGTCATATCCTTTGAATCGCAGATTTGGCAGAACTGGCTCCAGGAGAGAAAATGCTCCCGCCGGCGCAGGATACGGTTGGCCAGGGCCTCCGTCACATCCTCGTACCGAAGCAGGGAATCGGGCGTTTCCCGAAGCAGGGCATGGTGCAGGAGCAGGGAGAAGTCGTCTTCCGTAAGGAAGGCGGCTTCTTTTTGATAGGCCTCCAGGATCTGAAAGGATTCGGCAGGCAGGGCATTCTGAAGTTCCCCCGGTAGAACCGTGGAGGTGCCCTGTGCGTCTTCCTCCCGCAAAAAACCTTCGGAGGCCGGCAGCTTCTTGCTGGTGGGGTAGCCGGAGGCTGGCAGTTTCCCGCCGGTGACGCAGTCGGAGGCCGGCAGCATCTCATCAGCGGCGCAGTGGGAGGCCAGCAGTTCCCTGCGGATAGCGCTGGCGGAGGAGAAAGGCCCCGTAAGTCCCATATCATGATACCCGCTGCCCTTCCGCTGAATCAGCACCGGCTCCATACCGGGAGCCAGCTCCCCTATGGCCTTTAAATATTCCAGAGCCAGGATGTTGTTGGGCAGCTCCAGCAGATCCGCATATTCCGGAAGAGCCTTTGCCCGGGCGGAGGGAAAAGAAAGGCCCTGCTTTAACCCCTGCCTTAGCCTCTCCCGATACCCTTCCGGCTCTTTCGTCAGGAGTCCGGCCAATGCCTCTAACCGTTTCAGATCCCCGCTCTCCGCGCCGAAGCAGAGGCAGTCTGTAAGCCCTGTGGTTTCAAAGAGCAGCACGCCGCCCCGGGCGAAGAGCTCCGCGCTTGCGGCGGCAAAGCAGGCCGGCAGCTCCAAAATAAGATCCGCCCCCTGTAATAAAGCCATCCGTGCCCGGGCATACTTATCCATAAGCGCGCATGTTCCCCGCTGGAGGAAATCCCCGCTCATGGCGATGATGACGTAGTCCGGCCGGTACCGGCTTCTCAACGTTTCAAGCTGATACCGGTGGCCCCGATGGAAAGGATTGTATTCGGCAATGATACCTGCAATTTTCAAGATAGGCGTCTCCTTTTCTGTTTAAGGTCTGTGGTGCGGCGCTGCGGACCGGGCCGGCCTCACCCGTGGAGCCCGGCAGCGCGGTCTTTGGAGCAGGAAAGATTGATAAAATTTTCACAAATAAATATGCGGCCCTGTATAAAAAGTATACCATTTTCTGTCAGAATTGGCAAAGAATTTAATTTTATACAAGAATGAGGGTTGTTTCATGGAAAACATTGGTTTATAATAAAACTACTCGGGGTATAATTTCGGAGTATCCAACGTGATATGGCAGAAAAAAAGAAAGAAGGAAAAGAAACATGAATGTATTAGTAATCAACTGCGGAAGCTCTTCCTTAAAATTCCAGCTCATCAATTCCGAGACGGAGGGCGTGCTGGCCAAGGGACTGTGCGAGAGGATCGGGATCGAGGGCAGTCAGCTTGTCTATCAGCCGGCGGGCGGCGAGAAGGAAAAGAGCCTGGCGTCCATGCCCACCCACACCCAGGCCATCAAGCTGGTGCTTGACGCTCTGGTGAACGAGAAGACCGGCGTGATCAAGAGCCTGCATGAGATCGGCGCGGTGGGTCACCGGCTGGTACACGGCGGAGAGAAGTTCGCCAATTCCACCATCATCACGGAGGAAGTGATCGCGGCGGTGGAGAGCTGCAATGAGCTGGCGCCCCTGCACAATCCGGCCAACCTCATCGGTGTGCGGGCCTGCCAGGAGCTGATGCCGGAGGTGCCCATGGTGGGCGTATTCGATACGGCCTTCCATCAGACCATGCCGGAGAAGGCATATCTCTATGGGATTCCCTATGAGTATTATGACAAATACAAGGTGCGCCGTTACGGCTTCCACGGAACCTCCCACAGTTATGTGAGCAAGCGGGTGGCCCAGCTGGAGGGAAAGCCCTACGAGGAGCTTAAGACCATTGTCTGTCATCTTGGAAACGGCTCCTCCGTCTGCGCGGTGAAGAATGGCAAGTCCATCGATACCTCCATGGGACTGACGCCTCTGGAAGGACTGCTGATGGGGACCCGCTCCGGCGACATCGATCCGGGCGCCATCGAGTATATCGCCAAGAAGGAGAATCTCAGCCTGGAAGAGATCATGAATATCTTAAATAAGAAATCCGGCGTTTTGGGCATTTCCGGTATCTCCAGCGATTTCCGCGACCTGGAGGACGCGGCCTTTAAGGCCAAGGACCCGGCGGCGATCCGCGCTCTGGATGCCTTCCACTATCGGGTGGCGAAGTACATCGGCGCTTACGTCGCGGCCATGAACGGCGTGGACGTGATCTGCTTTACCGCGGGCGTGGGTGAGAACGGACCGGAGACCCGTGAGGAGATCTG
The DNA here is from genome assembly GCA_944376745.1 of uncultured Lachnospiraceae bacterium. Classification (GTDB taxonomy): domain Bacteria; phylum Bacillota; class Clostridia; order Lachnospirales; family Lachnospiraceae; genus 14-2. Next base: position 2,855 of record CALWDR010000262.1, on the reverse strand, counting down.
CTCTTATCTGGGGTATCTGGGCGTGACGATTGACCCGGAGGCCAACAAGGTGCGCGGCAAGGAGCAGGTCATCTCCACTCCCGATTCCAGAGTGAAGGTATACTGCCTGCCCACCAACGAGGAGCTGGCCATCGCCAAGGCCACCGTGGAGCTGGTAGGGTAACGCGGCGCGCGTTACTTTTCACGGGGTGGGGAAATATTCAACTAACAGTTTTTGTCTGGAGGTCGCCCTAGATGGCGCATTTGTTAACGCAGACACGCTTCCGCTCAAATCAAGACGCAGCGGTACTAGGCTCGCCGTCCGCAAGCGTCCGGTTCGCCAAGTGCCGGCGTCTTTCCATGGTCTGCTTATAACAAATGCGCCATCCAGGGCTACGTTCCAGTCAAAAGCTGGAGATTTGCCTATTTTCCCCACCCCCATGAAAAGTAACCCGGCGCGCGGTGCCGGACAACGAAATTTTAAAAATCCGATTGACAAACACAGGCGGAGTATGTATAATAGAGCAAGTATGGATAGGAGACTGCCATGGTAATTGATGTGTCGGATGTTATTTCCAATGAGAATAAGGAGCTGTCAAAAGAGGTGGAGATTGATTTTACCGTTTTTGACGCGGGATTGGGAGCATTTCCGGTGCTTAGGAAGGCGCCGTTTCTCCTGTCTGTGGCCAATGTGGATTCCAAGAAGCTGAGGATTTCGGGCCGGACGGAAGTCACCATTGGGCTTTCCTGTGACCGCTGCTTAAGCGAGGTCCCCATGGATTTTCCCGTTGAGATCTTGAAGGAGATCGATCTGGAGAAGTACCGGCGGGGCGACAGCGAGGAGCTGGAGGAAGCAGGCTACATGATAGGTACAAGCCTGGACGTAGATCAACTTATTTTTGGAGAGATATTGGTGAGCTGGCCAATGAAGGTTTTGTGCAAGGAGGATTGCAAAGGTATCTGCAGGCAGTGCGGATGCAATCTCAACCTGGTATCATGCCAATGCCAGAGGACAGAACCAGATCCAAGAATGGCGGCAATCCAGGAAATATTTAACCAATTTAAGGAGGTGTGACCGTGTCTATTTGTCCCAAGAATAAATCTTCCAAGGGAAGAAGAGATAGAAGAAGAGCAAACTGGAAAATGACTGCTCCCAACTTGGTAAAATGCAGCAAGTGCGGAGAGTTAATGATGCCTCACAGAGTTTGCAAGGCCTGTGGCTCTTACAACAAAAAAGAAATCATCGCTCAGGACTAATTTCAGCGAAAGAAAATTTATGGGGAGTGTCACGGTGGTGATACTCCCTTTTGCCTAAATATGTGAGACGAAGGAGAAGGAATATGAATCGAATCTTTAATTTAGACAACGGATTTTTTCGGGCCCTGTCCAAGTTTGTGGACTGTATTTATTTGAGCCTGATTTTTCTGATAAGCTGTATTCCGCTGTTTACCATCGGCGCGGCTTTGACGTCCCTCTACTACACGGTGCAGAAGGTACTGCGCAACGACAGAGGCTATGTGGGCAGCGAATACTGGCACGCCTTTAAGACCAACTTCAAGCAGGCCACCGTCATCTGGCTCATCGTGGCGGCGGTGGGCATTGTCATGTCCCTGGATATCCAGATCCTGGACGCCATGGATGAGGCGGGCCATGCCATCGGCAAAACCTCCATTTTCTTCCGGGTGATGATGATACTGGAGGTGGTCTGGTGTATCTACCTCTTCCCCTATATGGCGCGTTTCGTCAACACCAACAAGATCATGATGAAAAATGCCGCCTTTATGGCGATCCTCAATCTGCCGCGGACCCTCCTTCTGGGCCTGCTTTTGCTGGTGTTCGGGCTGATCGTGTACATTTTCCCCATTGCCATCTTCATCGTTCCGGCCCTTTATACCTGGGCCAGCAACCGGATCCTGGAAAAGATCTTCCGCAAATACATGAGCGAGGAGGACAAGGCTGCCGAGGATGAGATGAACCGGGAATATAAGAATTAGAGACATACAGTGCTGCTGTTTTAGAAAAAACCGCAGCACTGTATGTTATTTTATACAAGAATGCGGTTGCAATATTTTGAAATTTCTGTAAAATGGTAAATATGATGATACCAGGGGCAAAAGGTCATGCGTTTCATGCTTGCATGAAAAAGCATGACTTTGGGCCCCGCAAAACACGGATTTTATGTTGAATAAAGGAGAGAGAATCTATGGCGACAATGCAGGGCTTCGGCCAGATGATAGAGAAGCTGAAGAAAAGTCCCAAATCAATCGTTTTTACGGAAGGGTGCGACGAGCGTATCCTGGAGGCCGCTTCCAGGCTTCTGTCCGGGAATTTCCTGACCCCGGTGCTGGTGGGCAATGAGCAGAAGATCCAGGAGGCTGCGGAGGAGCTGGGCTACAACATCCGGGGCGCGCGGATCATGGACCCGGAGCATTATGAGAGAATGGATGAGATGGTAGAGCTCCTCTGCGAGATCCGCAAGAATAAGGGCATGCAGCGGGAGGAGGCTCAGGCGCTGCTGAAGAAGGGAAATTATTTCGGAACCATGCTGGTGAAGATAGGGGAGGCGGACGCCCTTCTGGGCGGAGCCACCTATTCCACCGCGGATACCGTGCGTCCGGCGTTGCAGATCATCAGGACCAAGCCGGGGCACAGCGTAGTGTCCTCCGTATTCATTATGGTGCGTCCCTCCGCCACCGGAGAGAACGAGGTGCTGGCCATGGGGGACTGCGCCATCAATATCCGGCCTGATGCCGACCAGCTGGCGGAGATCGCCATCAACGCGGCGGAGTGCGCCAGGGAGTTCGGCATCGATCCCAAGGTTGCTTTCTTAAGCTACTCCACCCTGGGCTCCGGCAAGGGCGAGGACGTGGACAAGA
>CALWDR010000261.1 GCA_944376745.1 uncultured Lachnospiraceae bacterium | reverse complement strand
CATCAAGGTATTGTCCTGCTTGTGCCAAGAAGATACGGAGGGAGAAATCAAACGAGAGCAAACGCAGGAGCAGAGAACAGAAAAGGATAGCATGTATGAACTGTCCGCAAAAAATGACCGACTGATGCGGGACCACTACAAGGCTTCCATGCGGGAGTTTACCAATCCCTGGCGGATCTTCGCGCTGAACGATGAGGCGGGATGCACGATCTGCGACTATCCCGAGGGCGCCCGCAAGCCCCGCATACCGATCCCCTACTGCGAAGAGACCATGCACGGGTTTGAATACGCGTTTGCCGGGCTGCTCTTCGGGGCAGGCCGGATGGACGACGGCCTCAAGGTAGTGAAGGCAGTCCGGGACCGGTACGATGGCAGAAAGCGCAATCCATGGAACGAGATCGAGTGCGGCAGCAATTATGCCCGCTCCATGGCCAGCTTCGCGCTGCTGCCCATCCTAAGCGGCTTTGAGTTCCACCTTCCGAAAAAATATATCGGCTTTCATCCGCTGGTGAACCGGGAGCATTTTCAAACCTTTTTCAGCCTGGGCACCGGCTGGGGCGTGTTCTCCATAGAGGGCGGCAGGGCGCTGATCAAGCTGGAAGAAGGCTCGCTGGATCTGGCGGAGATCGGTCTGCCCTTTGCAAAGCAGGTTAAGGGGCTTGTCATTGACGGAGAAGCCAGAGAGTATACCTTCGCGGAGGGAAGGGTTTCCTTTGCGGAGTGTGTGATCCGGGAAGCTGTGGAAATTATATTTGAGTAAAAGGACAGGGTGGAGCAGTCTCCTGGAAAGGGGGCTGCTCCTAAAAAGAGTATGTTTCATTGTTGAAACCAAACGCATCTATGAAACAGCAAAAGACAGGTCCCTGTCCTTGCAAAGTTACCTGTCTCTTGTCTGGGTAAGTCCGTTCGCAGCAGTCTTTTCGTTATCGCTTCTGCTGAAACACCGGGTCCGCCGGGTAGCCCCCGGCGCATTTCTGCATGGCCCGCTGGACGCTGTCGGCGGAGGTGCCCCAGGGCTCGTCCTTGTGGAGGTAGTCGTTTTTCACCACAAACCACTCCACCTCCTCCTGGAGGCGCTTGTAGTTCTCCTTCATAATGGAAAAGAGCGCGGGATAGAACTCCTTTTTCTGGGCGTCATTGAGGCGCTCCTCGGCCCGCTCCACCAGATCCCCGAAGTGGGGCAGGCAGAAGCCCTTGCTCTTTGCGAACAGCTCCTGGAATTCCTTATTTTTCCGGTACAGATGGAAAAAGGTGTCCAGATAGCGGTTGTAGATGGTCTGATAGTGGTCGCAGACATAGCAGGACTGCTCCTTTTTTTTGGCCCAGTCTCCCAGGGAGGTCTTGGGTCCGGCCTCCGGGGCATTTTTCTTAAGCCGGGCGGCCAGGCTGGACTTGCCGGGGGTGAAGGCCGCCATTTCCTTTGCCATTTCCTTATTTAGTTTCTTCAGATGGGTGCTTAAGATCAGGGCGCTTCCCAGGCGGTTGCCGTAATCGTACATCATTTTATAGTGATGGCGGCAGAAGCCCACCTTGTCGGTGGCTTCCCGGATGTCGTCCTCCATGTAGGCGGAGCCCAGGATGAAGGAGAGGGCGTGCTGCTCCGCCTTCCGCTCCAGGAAGCAGAAGGGACATTCGTCCTCCGCGGAAAAAGCGTCGATCAAGGGGATGGTTTCAAGGTTTTCTTTCATGGGTGGTGCCTCCTGTGTTTATAACGATAGTGTAGATTGCTGCTTTAGCATGCCCGGTTTCCGGCTGTCCCGCAATTACTTAAGCGCCCGGCTTCCGGCTTTCCCAAATTACCTCAGCGGTCAGTTTCCGGCTTTCTGCAATTACTTAAGCGCCCGGCTCCCGGCCTCCAGAAATTCGGCCAATTCCTTGCGGCTTCGGGTGATGTACTCGTAGGTCACATACAGCGGGTCGATGCGCTGTACCAGCTCCTTCACACCGGGCTCCGTGAAGGGCAGATGCTTATCGATGGCGAAAATATGCTCGTACACCTGGCGGAACCGCTCCCCAGGGTCCTCTGGGAGAGGGCGGGGCTCCTTCAGCCAGTCCTTCACATAGGTTCCGGTCAGGGACTGCTGCAGATGGATTCCTTTTATGTAGGGAAGAAATTCCCGGTGGGCATTCAGCATGGCCTCAAGATAGCCGAGGGCTTCCTTCTGGGTCTTAAGCTCGTGGTTGGTGTGCAGGAAATGGCCGGTGTCCAGCATGAGGCCCTTTTTCTCATAGCGCACGTTTTCTATAAGAAGCCGGGTGACGGCAGGATTCGTAAAATTCAGTCCGGCCCACCAGAGATTTTCCATCAGAAAATGAAAATGGTAATCCTGTCCCTCCAGCAGGGCGTTGATCAGCTCGCAGGCGGCCAGGACCACCTCCGCATCGGAATGCTTCAGGCGGTAGGTAAAGCCCTCCTCGTCGTCCACCTGGGTCACATGAAATACCACGTATTCTGCCTGCATGTCCCGGGCGTAGTCAAGCTGCTCGCGGTAGTGGGCGACGAGGGCCTGCCGGTCCATTCCCATCCAGTCGTTGATACAGCGGGCATGGACGCCGACGATCATGGAAGGCTCCACCAGAGTGCAGGCGGTGGGCGGCAGCTTCTGGCCGTCCTGCCAGATATCGCAGGGCATAAGCTCCAGCCCGGCACAGCCGAACCTCTGGTAAAAATGTTGAAGGTCCCGGCGGGAGGAAAAACGCTCCGTATCGCTGGGCAATGTGGTCAGGTTCATGGTGGTTTTCATGGGCGAAGCTCCGTTTCCTTGTTATTGTCCGGTTTTCTGGACATAATAGAGGTATGCCCGAAGGGCGCTTCCTTGTTATTGTCCGGTTTCCTGGACATAATAGAGGTATGCCAGAACCATTATAGCACGGAGACGTCGGATTTTTCAAGAATCAAGATTGACAGAACGCCGAAGAAGCGCTATGATGGTAACAGTTTAAACAGCTAGGCAATAAAAAGACAGACCGTGCAAATTTATTTGCTAAGGGCGGTCTTTTTATTGCCGTAGATTGGCAGAACGCCAATCAGCCACAGACAGGAGCTGCGCAGCAGCGAATAGCCTTCGGAGAAGGCGGTCTGTGGCTTGCTGTCTGAACTGTTACCTATGATGATATTAAAAAATCAGGCAGGAGGGCGAAATGTTCATCAGATAATGGATAAAGCGAGACAACAGAAGGAGATTTCAAAGGTCGCGAAGATCCCAAGGGAGGTTCGGACCTGTTTCTGTTACCGGTTTATGGATTATTTGATGAGAAGGCTCCGTTCGCTGTGACGGGCTGCTTCGTGCATGTGCGCCGTAAAATCAAAGGATCTGTTTCCGGTAAGAGGCCGGAGACGGATTTTTTTCGTTTGCGGAAAGCAAAAGTGACAGATACGGAGGAAGATTGTCATGTCAATGATCAAAATAGAAAATCTTACATTTGCCTATCCCGGGAGCTATGACAATGTTTTTGAGAATGTGAGCTTCCAGATCGATACCGACTGGAGGCTGGGCTTTGTGGGCAGAAACGGCAGGGGGAAGACCACGCTGCTGAACCTGCTGCTTGGAAAATTTGAATACAGCGGAAGGATCATCAGTTCCGTGGAATTTGATTATTTTCCCTACCCGGTAACCGATAAAAGCGCCCTCACAGAGGAGATCCTGCGGGAGGTCTGTCCGCAGGCGGAGGATTGGGAGCTGCTGCGGGAGCTGTCCTATCTGGAGGTGGAGCCGGAGGCCCTGTGGCGGCCCTTCGAGACCCTTTCCAACGGGGAGCAGACAAAGGTGCTGCTGGCCGCCCTTTTCCTGAACCAGGGGCATTTTTTGCTCATCGACGAGCCAACCAATCATCTGGATACCCATGCCAGGGAAATGGTGGCGGCTTACCTGAAGAAGAAAAAGGGTTTTATCCTTGTGTCCCATGACCGGCATTTTCTGGACGGCTGCGTGGACCATATCCTGTCGTTGAACCGGGCGGATATTGAGGTGCAGAGCGGAAATTTTACCTCCTGGATGGAAAATTTCAAGCGGCAGCAGGAGTCGGAGCTGGCCCAGAATGAGCGGCTGCAGAAGGACATCAGCCGCCTGCGGCAGGCGGCAAAACGCTCGGCGGTCTGGTCCGACCAGGTGGAGGCGTCGAAGATCGGCGCCGCGGACAAGGGCTATGTGGGCCACAAGGCCGCGAAGATGATGAAGCGCTCCAAAGCCATAGAAGCCAGGCAGCAGCAGGCGATCCGGCAGAAGTCCACGCTTCTGAAAAATGTGGAAACGGCGGAGCCGTTGAAAATGCAGCCTCTCTCCTATCACGCGGAGACGCTGGCCTCCTTTTCGGAGGTTTCCATTTTCTATGACGGGAATGCCGTCTGCGGCCCCGTCACCTTCAAGATACGGCGGGGAGAGCGGGTGGTCCTCGATGGCAGGAACGGCAGCGGCAAAAGCAGCCTGTTGAAGCTCCTGGCGGGGCAGCCCATCGAGCATACGGGCACGGTCACTGTGGGCTCCGGCCTGGTGATCTCCTATGTGCCCCAGGATACCTCGGGCCTCCATGGCGCCCTTTCGGATTTCGCCGAGGCAAATCACATCGAGGAAAGCCTGTTCAAGGCGGTTCTGCGGAAGCTGGACTTTGCGCGCGTCCAGTTCGAGAAGGATATGGGCGATCTTTCCTGGGGCCAGAAGAAAAAGGTGCTGCTGGCCAAAAGCCTCTGCGAGCAGGCCCATCTGTATGTGTGGGATGAGCCCCTGAATTTTATCGACATCTATTCCCGCATGCAGATCGAGCGGCTGATCCAGACCTATTCCCCCACGATGATCTTCGTGGAGCATGATAAGGCTTTCCGGGATATGGCAGCCACGGAGCGGGTGCGGCTGTAGGCGGGGGGAGCGGCAACGGCAGGCTGCGCTACTGTTCGGAGGCCAGTTCCGCGAGGTGTTTTTTGTGAGTGTAGCGAAGCGAAAGTCACAGAAAACCCGAGGGCTGCCATCGGGGGAATGATAAACAAAATTGCAGTGCCGCTTTACTCTTTCGGACTTCTATGGTAAGATATTTTTATAAAATTTGGTTAAAGGCCCATGCGTTTGCAAAGCATGACTTTGGAGTCCGTAAAACATCGAAAAACAGCTATTTATTGGAAACTTTTGGGGAAAAGGCATCACGGAGCAGAAAGCTCTGAAGATAAAGGAGGAAGTAAGTATGAGATATGCGATTATCGGCGACACCATGCCGGCGGTGGAGGTCTTATTTGACGCCCCCGGCGAATCTATGTACACCCAGTCCGGCGCCATGGCCTGGATGACGGACGGCGTCTCCATGGACTCCAACATGCGGGGCGGCTTTGGCAAGAGCCTGGGCCGGATGTTCACGGGCGAATCCCTGTTCATGGCCACTTACCGGGCGGAGCGTCCGGGAGCGAAGATTGCCTTCGCCTCCACGGTGGCCGGAGTGGTGCTGCCGGTGAATGTGGGCGAGATGAACGGGCTGATCTGTCAGAAGGACGCTTTCCTGTGCGCCCAGGAAAGTGTGGATCTGGCGGTCACCTTCACGAAAAAGTTTTCCGCGGGCCTTTTTGGGGGCGAGGGTTTTATCCTTCAGCGGCTCTCGGGGCAGGGAATGGCCTTCCTGGAAATCGACGGCGACAAGGTGGAGCGGATGCTGGCCCCCGGTGAGGTGCTCAAGGTGGATACGGGGAACGTGGTGGCCTTTGAGCCCAGCGTTTCCTATGAGATCGAGACGGTGAGAGGGTTTAAGAATATCTTCTTCGGCGGCGAGGGCCTGTTTTTGACGAAGCTGGTGGGTCCGGGCAGAGTGATCCTGCAGACCCAGAACTTTAACGATTTTGCCGGAAGGATCATCCGGCTGATCCCCGGAAAATAATTTAAGACTCGCTGGCGAGTCTAGGCGCGGGATTCGGGTCAGCTTTCGCCGGCATAATACATCTGGTATAGGAGTCAGGAAAGCGGGCTGCTGCACAAAATGAAGTGCGGCAGTCCGTTTTGCGCAGGGGATCGACGAGTGAGCGGCAGTCAGGGTTCCTCTTCCAGGAACGTCAGGGCTCCTCTTCCAGGAACGTCAGGGCTCCCTTTCCAGGAACGTCAGGACTCCCTTTCCAGGAACGTCAGGGCTCCTCTTCCAGAATCCGCCTGGCCGCGGCGTATTTCGCGCGATGGCAGGCGCGTGTTTCCTCGGGCATGTCGGAGGCAAAAAGTCTTGTCTCATCGGAATTGTGCGTAAGATCCGCCAGCTTTACGGCTCTAGCGATGGGATTTCCCTTCAGGGCGCGGACGTAGTCCAGATAGGGTGTGTCCTCGTCGTGGGTCAGAAGCCGGACGGCCTCGGTGACTGCGGGAGGAAATTCCCGTTCCAGGTCCTCTATGGTCACATCCGTATCCTCCACCACATCGTGGAGCAGAGCCGCGCAGATGGTGAGCTCGTCGGTCATCTGCTCAGCCAGGTGGTAGGGATGGAAGATGTAGGGCAGTCCGGCGTGGTCGGTCTGTCCCTGGTGGGCGTTGTAGGCCAGGTTTATGGCTTTGACGGTGAGCGGGGTGTAGAGCATGAAAATCTCCTTTCGGCGGCATCTGCCAGGTCTTTGGCAGCATAGCATAATTTGCACCAATTTGCAAGGATCACAGAGCATTAATTGCACTTTTATCGAGGTTTTTATCTTGATTATTTGCACCTAAATTGCGCTGCCTGAGCTTTAGCGGCGTACTTCCATAGATTTTCTGAAATTTTTTTACAAATATCGGGTAATTTGCAAAGCCGCAGTTGTCAGCAATCTGAAGAATGGGCTCTTTTGTTGTGGTTACCAGGGTGTAGGCGGCGTCCAGCCGGAGCATATCCATGTATCCGCTGAAATTGATGCCGATATATTTCTTGAAGAACCGTGAAAGGTATGCCGGGGACAGGCCGACATGGTCCGCCAGGGATTCCAGGGAAAGCGTTGTGCGGAAATTTTTGTTAAGGCGAATCGTAAGGTGAATAAAAATTTTTCTTGACATTTGCCGTAAAAGAAGATAAAATAATACCGTTGCTGATAGCAACGGGCCCAGTTAGCTCAGTTGGTAGAGCAGAGGACTGAAAATCCTCGTGTCTCTGGTTCGATTCCGGAACTGGGCATTGTCATTGGAAAGTGACCCCTGCGGGTGTAGTTCAATGGTAGAACACCAGCCTTCCAAGCTGGACACGTGGGTTCGATTCCCATCACCCGCTTTGCCATGAGCACTTAACGAGAACGAGCGCAGCGAAGTTCGAGTTTAGTGCGAGGCATGCAAATTACTTAACGAGCGCAAGCCGCAGGCGCAGCGCGAGTTTAGTCATTTGTATTGCATTGAGCACTTAATGAGGTCGAGCGAAGCGAAGGCCGAATTTAGTGCGAAAGCACACCTGGATGCTTAGCGAGGTGTTTTCGAACTTAGCAGCCATGGTGTTACCTTGTATCTGCGCGAGTGGCTCAGTTGGTGGAGCGCGACCTTGCCAAGGTCGAGGCCGCGGGTTCGAGTCCCGTCTCGCGCTCTTGTTAAACAGAAAGGACATCATGCTTTGCATGGTGTCCTTTCTGTTTAAAAGGCCCTGCCGGGCCTCAAAAGTTCGAGTGATCTCGGCCCCCGCTTTTTTAAGGGGAGCGGGGGCCTGGGTCAGACTCTCCCGTCTCGCGCTCTTGTTAAACAGAAAGGACATCATGCTTTGCATGGTGTCCTTTCTGTTTAAAAGGCCCTGCCGGGCCTCGAAGGTTCGAGTGACCTAATCCCCTGCTCTATGAAGTGGAGCAGGGGATAGGGTCAGACCCTTCCGTCTCGTGCATTGACAGAAAAGAATCTCTATGAATGACCACGCGGACATGTTATAATACCTGATAATAGGGTTCGCGAAGCGGTTCCTATTATACCAGATAATAGGGTTCGCGAAGCGGTTCCAGCAATAGCAGAAGGAACCATGGAAGGAGGAGCTGTGATATGGCAAATATGGAGGAATTGACGGCGAGGCAGCGGGCGTATTTTCGCAGCGGAGCCACCGGGAGCATGGCGTTTCGGAAGGAATGTCTGCAAAAGCTTCGGAGGGCGATCCGCAAATATGAGGGGGAGATACTGCAGGCGTTGAAGAAGGATTTGAATAAGGCGGAATTTGAGGGGTATGTCACGGAGATCAGCGGGGTGCTCCAGGAGATCGGTTTTATGCTCGCCCACATGGATAAGCTGTTGAAGCCAAGGCGGGTGTCTACGCCGCTTGTGCATTTTCCGGCGGTCAGCAGGGTTTACCGGGAGCCTTATGGGCGCGTGCTGATCATGGCGCCCTGGAATTATCCGTTTCTTTTGTCCATGACGCCGCTGGTGGGGGCGGTGGCCTGCGGAAACTGCGCGGTGGTGAAGCCGTCGAATTATGCCCCGGCCACCTCCGCTGTGATCCGTAAAATTGTCGCCGCCGTCTTTGACAGCGCTCATGTGGCCGTCATGGAAGGGGGCAGGGAGGTAAATCAGAATCTCCTGGATCAGAAATTCGATCTGATCTTCTTTACCGGGAGTCCGGCTGTGGGCAGGGTGGTCATGGAGAAGGCGGCGAAGCATCTGACGCCTGTGGTGCTGGAGCTGGGCGGCAAGAGCCCATGCATTGTGGACGAGACGGCGGATCTGAAGCTGGCGGGAAGAAGGATCGCCTGGGGCAAATGCCTCAACGCGGGCCAGACCTGCGTGGCGCCCGATTATCTGCTGGTGCACAGAAGCGTCAGGGAACAACTGCTTCGGGAGATCGAGGGAAGCGTCACGGGCTTTTTTGGGGAGCATACGGAGCAGAGCCCGGAATTTCCCAAAATCATCAACCGAAAGCATTTTGAGCGGCTGAGAGGTCTTATGGGCACGGGCAGAATCATTTTCGGCGGAGGGTGTCTGGAGGGGGAAAATAAAATCGGCTTTACCCTTATGGACGGCGTTTCCTGGGAGAATCCGGTGATGAAGGAGGAGATCTTCGGGCCAATTTTGCCTGTGATCGAATACGAAAATCTGGATGAGATCCTTGCCGTGATCACAAGCCGTCCCAAGCCCCTGGCGCTGTACCTGTTTACCAGGTCAAAGGCGGTGGAGCACAAGGTGATCGGCGGCGTTTCTTACGGCGGCGGATGCGTCAACGATACCATCGTACACCTGTCCACCACCCGTATGGGCTTCGGCGGCGTTGGGGAGAGCGGTATGGGCTGTTACCACGGAGCGGAGAGCATCCGCACTTTTTCCCACAGCAAGAGTATTTTGAAGAAAAGCAATCTTGTGGATCTGCCGCTGCGGTACCCGCCCTATAAGGACCATCTGAAGCTGGTAAAAAAGATCATGAAATGACACTAGGGTCAAAAGGCTATGCGTTTCATGCTTGCATGAAAAAGCATGCCTTTGTGACCCGCAAGTATCATGAAATAGACGCATTTGTGATGGAAGGAAAGAGCATGAAGGTTTATTTTGACGGGAATTTCTGGGGACATGGGAAATATCAGAAGCCCATGCGCAGGCTTGGAATAGAAAGGGAATTTCAGTGGAAGGGGTGCCGGTGGCGGCTGCTTGGGGCGTATGTCTGTGGACAGGGGCTGGTGCTGGACTTTGCCAGGGAGGTGCCGGCGGCGGATATCAGGGCCTTTCTGGCAAAATGGAAGGAGACGATACGAAGGCTGGAAGAGGGGGAGGAGGTCTCCGGGGCGGAGCAGGCGTGGATGGAATATGAGAATCCCACGGAAATGCGCATGAATTGCAGGGCCTGGGTGAATGGGCGGGAAGCCGTTGAACTGCGGGGCTGCGGGACCGGTTACTGCCCGCCGGGAGTGCTGGCAGGGGAGTCAGGAGACGACGGTGCCGGCGCTACTGTGGAAGCCGCGGCCACCGGAATGGAGTCAGGAGACGACGGTGCCGGTGCTGCCGTGGAAGCCGCGGCCACCGGAATGGAGTCAGGAGACGACGGTGCCGGCGCTGCTGCGGAAGCCGCGACAGTCGGGAAGGAGGCCGCCGCAGCTTCCAGCCCGGAGGCCGTGGAGCTGATGGAAGCCTATGGGCTGGATTTCTCCTGCGCCTGGAGCTTTCACCGGATGACGCTGAAATGGGATTACAAGCGGATTCCCAGGAAGCTAGGGCTGCGCCTTTGGCTCCTGCCGGACCGTTACAGCCTGCCCTGTGAGCCTGCCTTTGAGACGGCGGCGGGGGAAGCGGAGAGGCGGGTTACCTTTACCCATCCTCTGGACGGGACAGAGCATGAGCTGACGGTAAAGACCGTGCGGCAGGACTGTCTGCCGGAGAATGCGTTTGAACAAGAGAATGCGTTTGAACAAGAGGCGTTTGGCAGGAAGGAGCGCTATGTGTTTCCGAGGCATTTTCAGGAACTGCGCTATTATTTTGAAAAGGAGGAGGACAGCGGGCGGTTTCAGGTACGGGATACGGAGCCGGGAGATTCCCCTGTCCGCAAACTGCCGCCGGAGGGGGTGGAGCCCCAGTGGAAGGGAGCCGCGGCCATTGGCATCATCGGCGGGGCGGATGAACCGGCTGAAGTGGAAGCGGCGGATGAAACTGTCAGTATCATTGGCGGGGCGGACGGCCCCATCAGCGTCTTTCTGGCGGGAAGAATCCGGGGAGACAGGGAGGCGGCGGACAAAGCTGCCGTGAGCGCAAAGCCCCAAAGCTGTTACAGCGCCTCCAGGCTTTGTTTTGCGCCTGTGGAAAGAACCTGCTGGCAGGTGATGGCCGACGTCTCACGGGGCCAGGAGCTGACGCTGGAATTAGATTTGAGCGGGGCCGGGAGTTGACGCCGGGCGTGCTGAGATTTGAACCGGGGCAGTGGCCGGACACTGCGGCGACAGTTTTCCGGCGCAGTGCCGCCGAATTTGAAAAAGAGGAAGATTTTTACATGCTGTATCTTGATTTTTTCACCTTCCCTGACGGGGACGAGGAATTTGATTTTTTGCTGGGAATAAAGAGAAAATGCTACGACACCTACTATCCCTTCAAGATTTTGTCCCGGCACCGGCTGGAACGCATAGATTTTGAGCCGGTGACGATTCTCTACGGGAGCAACGGCAGCGGGAAATCTACGGCCTTAAATGTCATTGCCGAGAAGCTGGGCCTTGCCAGGGATGCGGTATTCAACAAATCCAACTTTCTGCCGGATTATCTGAAGCTGTGCCGGGCGGAAACGGTGGGTGAGCTGCCGGAGAACAGCCGGATCATCACCAGCGACGACGTTTTTGACTACATGCTGAACATCCGCACCCTCAACGAGGGCATTGACCGGCGCCGGGAGGAGCTTTTTACGGAGTATCTTGAGACAAAGTACGCGGATTTCCGCATGAATTCCATGGCGGATTATGAACAGCTGAAGCGGGTGAATCTGGCCAGGAGGAGCACTCAGTCCCGGTTTGTGCGAAAGGAGCTTATGGACAATGTCCGGGAGTATTCCAACGGCGAGAGCGCCTTTCGCTATTTTGCGGAAAAGATCGGGGAAAACGGGCTGTTTCTGCTGGATGAACCGGAAAACAGCCTGTCCCCGGCAAGACAGCGGGAGCTGGCAAAATTTATTGCGGATTCCGCCCGGTTCTTCGGCTGTCAGTTTGTGATCTCCACCCATTCGCCCTTTGTGCTGGCCATCGATCATGCCAAAATTTACGATCTGGATGAGGACCCGGTGGACATCAAGCCCTGGACAGAGCTTTCCAATGTGCGGGCTTACTATGAATTTTTTATGGAGCACCGGGAAAAATTCCAGTAAAAGCGCCCTGCTGGCAGCGGGATTTCAGTAAAGCCCGCTGCGTACAGAGGAGCCGCCGCCCTCGTAATCGCGGCAGAGCTCCAGGAACGTCCGGGCGGAGGAGGTGAGAAATTTTTCCTTATGGTAAAGGATGTGAAATTTCCGGCGGAAGTTCAAGCCTTCCACCTGGATGGCGTTCACCAGGCCCTGCTTCAGCGCCCCGGTGACCATGCGGCAGGGCAGGACGGCGATCCCCAGGCCGTGGATGACGGCGTTCACCAGCGCCGTTGTGCTCATGGCCTCCCAGATGGGCGAAACGGAGAATCCGGCCTCCTCGATGACCCGCTCAAAGGTCTCCCGGGTGCCGCTGCCGTGCTCCCGCAGAAGAAATTTCTGCCTGCGGAACTCCTCGATGGAGATCTTCTGGCCGGGCCGGAAGCTGCCGCTGGCCGGACAGATGACGATCAGGGAGTCCTCCATATACGCCTGGGAGATCAGGGAGGGACTGTGGGAAATTCCCTCGATGAGGGCGAAATCCAGCTCGTTGTTCATCAATTTCTGTTCCAGCTGTTCGGAAGGGCCGATAAGGACCCGCACCTCGGTGCCCGGACAGCGCTGATGAAAGGCCTTCACATATCCGGGCAGAAACTGGGAGCCGATGGTGATGCTGGCGCCCACCCGCAGGACGCCGAAGGAATCCCAGTTCCGCATGCCCTGCTCCATATCGTCAAACAAAGAGACGATGTGGGCGGCGTACTCCAGAAATCTCTGGCCCGCCTCGGTGATCTTCAGCCTTCTTCCGATCCGGTCAAATAAAGCGACGCCGTAATACTGCTCCAATTCTTTGATGGAGAGGCTCACCGCGGGCTGTGTCATGTGCAGCTCTTCCGCCGCTTTGGTCGTGTTGCAGCCATTTTCGCAGACGGACAGAAACAGCTTCAGGTGTCGGATGGTCATTTTTTTCTCCTTATACAAAAATACTTATGGAAACAATAAAATTATATTATTTTTCTTATTGAATTGCAAGT
>CALWDR010000260.1 GCA_944376745.1 uncultured Lachnospiraceae bacterium | reverse complement strand
TGGAAGTTCTTTTTCAGGAGCCAGAGACGGTCCATAAAATCAAAATATGAGCCGAGAGGCGGGAGGGAGTCCGGGGAGCAGCCGATGAGGTAAGCCAGGAGATGGTCAGCCTTGAGCTTATCGACCCAGGCGGAAACGCTGGTAATGTTCAGATCAAGCATAAGGACAAGGGAGCGGAAGATCTGGGGCTGGTTCTTGGCGGCGCGGCCCGTGGAAGAATAAAGAGGGGCCATGAACTCCATGACGTGGTCAAGGTCGAGAAGCCTGAGTTTTTCCCTGGAGGCGGCAAGCTCCGTGCGGAGCCTGAGCCGGAGGGAAGAATCGAAATGGATCTTAGCCTCATGCAGGAAGGAAAGATATTCCTGATGGGTCTGCCAGTGTAAAAACATGTGCGAACCTCCTTTGATTTAAGTGGAAAATGATGATGATTTCTTGATCAAAGGGCGTGATTTGTTGCTGTAAGGCAACAAATCACGCCGCACATCCTGGCAGAAATGTCAATAGGTTTTATGGAATTTAAAAAAATTTATTGCATAAAAGAAACTGAAAAATGAATAAAAGTTGAGGAAACAAAAAAAGAGAGAGGTTCGGAAACCCTGGCGTTTCAAAGGTTAAGAGTTTCCGAGACTACTTGATTTATGAAAGGAGGAGGGTATGCCAGTAATCAAAGGTTTGGAATGGACATTTGATACAGTTGCGACTACATATGAAAAACTTCGCCCCGGATATACAGATGACCTTTACAGGCTGCTTTTTGAGTATATCGCCATCGATAGTTCATCTCATGTTGTTGAAGTGGGGATTGGAGGAGGACAGGCAACCTTACCAATTCTAAAAACGGGATGTATCTTAAAGGCGGTGGAATGTGGACAGAAATTCTCAAAATTGTGTGAGAAAAAATTTGAGGGATATAAAAATTTTTCAATTATAACTGAGAAGTTTGAAAATGTTTCTTTCCCTAATTCTCAATATGACTTGGTTTATTCTGCGTCTGCGTTCCACTGGGTACCAGAAGACATTGGATATTCAAAAGTTTATGACATGTTGAAACATGGTGGAGCTTTTGCAAGATTTGCGAATCATCCGTATCGAGATAAGGGGAATCCTATCCTTTCAGCAGAAATTGATAAGCTGTATACCAGGTATTATTGCGAATATTATGGTAAAGATATGAAAGCTGAAACGGAATACAGTGAAGAACAGGCTATTCAGAGAGCTCAAATTGCGGAAAAATACGGTTTTGTAGATATAAGACACGCTATGTTTTATATGACAAGAACATTTTCGGCTAAAGGGTATATTGAATTACTGGGAACATATTCAGACCATATTGCAATGGAAGAAAAGATAAGAACAGAATTTTTCGCAAAAATAGAAGAAACAATAAATCAATATGGTGGGACAATTACAATATATGACACTATTGATTTGCAACTGGCAAGAAAGCCTTAAAACAATCTTGCAAGAAAGTTTTTTAAAAAATTTGACAAATGGAACACTTCGTGCTATAGTAATAAAAGACGGCGCGGGGTGGAGCAGTCTGGAAGCTCGTCGGGCTCATAACCCGAAGGTCGTAGGTTCAAATCCTACTCCCGCAACTACAGCATTGTCAAGGACGGAATTCTTTGGCAATGCTTTTTTCATCCAATGAAAGGAAGGTATGGTTATGACAGAACAGGAAAAGCTGCAGAACTGGATAGAGAATTCCGACAACATCGTATTTTTCGGCGGGGCAGGGGTGTCCACGGAGAGCGGTATCCCGGATTTCCGCAGTGTGGACGGGCTGTACCATCAGCAGTACGACTACCCGCCGGAGACGATCTTAAGCCATTCCTTCTATATAAAGCACCCCAAAGAATTTTACCGGTTCTATAAAAATAAAATGCTCTGCCTGGACGCGAAGCCAAACGCGGCCCATCGAAAGCTGGCTGAACTTGAACAGGCCGGAAAGCTTAAGGCGGTGATCACCCAGAACATCGACGGCCTCCATCAGCAGGCCGGAAGCAGGGAAGTGCTGGAGCTTCACGGCAGCGTCCACCGCAATTACTGCCGGAAATGCCATCGCCTCTACGATGCCAGGTATATCCTGAACTCCGGGGAGATTCCGGTGTGTGAGGACTGCGGCGGTATCATCAAGCCGGATGTGGTGCTCTACGAGGAGAGCCTGGATATGGATGTTATGCGAGCCGCCATTTCCTATATCAGTCAGGCCGAGATCCTGATCGTGGGCGGCACCTCCCTGGCGGTGTACCCGGCGGCGGGCCTGATCGATTACTATAACGGAGACAAGCTGGTGCTCATCAACCGGGATGCCACTCCTATGGACCGCCGGGCCAATCTGCTGATCCAGGGGAATATCGGGCAGGTGTTGGGGAGATTGGATGTATGAGACGGGCGGCGGAGAAAAGGCCTGTACAAGAGGGAAAATGTGCAGAAGCTGGAACTGTAAGATGTAATGAGGATTTTGAGGGAGACAAGCATGGAGAAAAAATTTTCTTATGAAGTGGGCGACATCGTGCGCCTGAAGAAAAAGCATCCCTGCGGCAGCTTTGAGTGGGAGATCCTTCGGGTGGGAGCGGATTTTCGCCTGAAATGCGCTGGCTGCGGCCACCAGATCATGATCGCCCGCAGCCTGGTAGAAAAAAATACGCGGGAAATCAAGAAAAAGCTTGAAATGCCTTAAAAATTGTGCTATCATAGAACTCCGTGATATATTATAGAATTCCTTGCTCCCTGCCAGACAGGGGGCCAGAGACCACAAGGAGGTACTGAGCATGAACAAATATGAATTAGCACTTGTTGTTAATGCGAAGGTCGATGATGAAGTAAGGCTTGCCACCGTAGAGAAAGCAAAAGAGTACATTACGCGGTATGGCGGCACGATAACCAACGTTGACGACTGGGGCAAGAAGAGACTTGCCTACGAGGTTCAGAAGATGCGTGAAGGTTTCTACTACTTTATCCAGTTCGACGCTGAGTCAGATTGTCCTGTACAGCTGGAAAGCCACGTTCGTATCATGGACAACGTGATTCGGTTCTTATGCGTTAGACAAGACGAGGCGTAGATAGAAAAGAGGAGAACGTATGAATAAAGTAATACTTATGGGACGATTGACCAGAGACCCCGAAGTCCGTTATTCTCAGGGGGAGAATTCCACGGCGGTGGCGCGTTACACGCTGGCGGTAGACAGAAGATTCACCAGGCGAGACAGCGGCGACCAGCAGACGGCTGATTTCATTCAGTGCGTTGCTTTCGGACGCTCCGGCGAGTTCGCTGAGAAATATTTCCGCAAGGGCCTTAAGGTGGTGGTGACCGGACGGATTCAGACCGGCAGCTACACCAACCAGGAGGGCCAGAGAGTCTATACCACCGATGTTGTCGTGGAGGACCAGGAGTTTGCCGAGAGCAAGGCGGCCAGCGAGGCAAGCGGGAGCTTCCATCAGAGCGGCGGATTTGCCCCCTCTGACCGGCCGGCGCCCAGCGCGGCAGTTGGGGATGGTTTCATGAATATTCCGGACGGTATCGATGAGGAACTGCCGTTCAACTAAATCGAACAGGAGGAAACAAACATGCCTTACAATAAGAGTGAGAAGAGCGATGCGCCCATGAAACGCAGAGGCGGCGGCGTTCGCAGAAGAAAGAAAGTTTGCGTGTTCTGCGGTAAGGACAATGTCATTGACTATAAGGACACCAACAAATTAAAGAGATATATCTCTGAGAGAGGGAAGATCCTTCCCAGAAGGATCACCGGCAACTGCGCAAAGCATCAGAGAGCTCTGACCGTGGCCATCAAGAGGGCGAGACATATCGCTTTGATGCCTTACGTGACAGATTAAATAAGAAGCTTCAAAGAGACCAGGGAGAGATTCCGTGGTCTCTTTTGTCACACAGGAAAATGTTTTCCGGAAAAAGCCGCCAAAGACCGGCGGGGAGAGGCTTTCTGACAGGCCAAATTTCATATTTTTTTAAGAAAAATTTAGCCGAGAGGTCATAATTGTCCGCTATAATTTACGTCAAAAGCGCCCAGGGCGGTTTGCAGCTTCAGACACGAATACGGACAGATGACAAAAGGAAAACGTTATGAATAATATTTTGAAAAACTTAAAGAACACCGGGGAGGACGACGAGCTGATACTGGAGGTGTCCATCGAGGAGGAGGAGGACCGGCTGCTGCCCAGGTCCGCCGACTACCTGGACATGGAGAAGCAGTACGACCAGATCATGTTTTTCTATGAGTCGGGCATCCGCCAGCTGACGGCCAAGCTGGATATTTTGAACAGGGAATTTCAGTTCTGCAATGACCGGAATCCCATCGAGTACGTCAAGAGCCGCATCAAGACCTCGGAGAGTATCTTAAGGAAAATGAAGAAGCAGGGGCTTCCCCTGACCTTCAGCTGCATGATGAACAACATCCGGGACATTGCGGGGGTGCGGGTGGTGTGCCCCTTCATCACCGACGTGTACCAGGTGGCCCGGCTGCTGATCGGCCAGCCGGATATTGAGCTGGTGCAGATCAAGGATTACATACGGGAGCCCAAGGAAAATGGGTATCGCAGCCTGCACCTGATCGTCACCGTGGAGGTGTATTTTTCAGACCGGAAACGGAAGGTCCCGGTGGAGGTGCAGCTTCGGACCATCGCCATGAATTTCTGGGCCAGCACGGAGCATCAGCTCCGGTACAAGAAGGACAGAGCTTTCACGGAGGATATCCACCGCCAGCTGAAGGAGTGCGCCCAGCTGATGGCCCAGGCGGATGAGATGATGCAGAAGCTGGCGGAGAACTTAAACGTCTCCGATCAGGACGATCTGTTTTGGTAGGAAAGACTTGCATTTTCCGTAAAAAGCTGGTATGTTATTTCTTGTATTTTACATGGAGACAGGTGTATATTTGCTGAAGACAGATTGAAAAATGCGCGGACTGTCTTTAGAATGAAGGAAACACCCTGTGGGCAGGGTAAATTAAGAAATTGGAGTGAAGGAAGATGAAAAAGGTTGTAAAATTTGGCGGAAGCTCCCTGGCCAGCGCGGAGCAGTTTAAGAAGGTGGCCGCGATCATCAAAGCGGAGGAGTCCAGGCGGTATGTGGTGCCTTCCGCGCCGGGGAAGCGCTTTGCGGACGACACCAAGGTGACGGATATGCTCTACCAGTGCTACGATCTGGCCGAAAAGGGCGGGGATATCAAGCCGCTCCTGGACAAGATCGAGAGCCGCTACCATGAGATCATCCTGGGACTGGGCTTAAAGCTTAACCTGGACGGGGAATTTAAGGTGATCGCGGAGCAGTTTGCCGCCGGGGCGGGCAGGGATTACGCGGCCTCCCGGGGCGAGTATTTAAACGGGATCGTGCTGGCCAACTATCTGGGATTTGAGTTTGTGGACGCGGCGGAGGTGATCTTTTTCCACGCCAACGGCACGCTGAATGTGGATAAGACGGACAAAATGCTCCACGAGTGTTTAAAATCCAGGGAGTATGCGGTGATCCCCGGATTTTACGGAAGCCTGGACGACGGCACCATCCGCACTTTTTCCAGGGGCGGCTCCGATGTCACCGGTTCGCTGGTGGCCCGGGCCATCCACGCGGACATGTACGAGAACTGGACGGACGTGTCCGGATTTCTGGTGGCGGACCCCAGGATCATCAGCAATCCGGAGGTCATCGAGTCCATCACCTACCGGGAGCTGCGGGAGCTTTCCTACATGGGAGCCGGTGTGCTCCACGAGGAGGCCATTTTCCCGGTGCGCAAGGAGGGAATCCCCATCAACATCCGCAACACCAACGCGCCGGAGGAGAAGGGCACCCTGATCGTGGAGAGCACCTGCAGAAAGCCCCGGTTCACCATCACCGGAATCGCCGGCAGGAAGGGCTTTGCAGCCATCAATGTGGATAAGGATATGATGAACTCGGAGATCGGCTTCGGGCGCAAGGTGTTGAGCGTCTTTGAGGAAAACGGCCTGTCCTTCGAGCATATGCCCTCGGGCATCGACACCATGACCATCGTGGTGCAGCAGGCGGAATTTGTGGAGAAGGAGCAGCAGGTCATCGCGGGCATCCACCGGGCGGTACAGCCGGACATCATCGAGATGGAGTCGGATCTGGCCCTGATCGCGGTGGTTGGCCGGGGGATGAAGGCCACCAGAGGAACGGTGGGAAGAATCTTCTCCGCCCTGGCCCATGCCCGGGTGAACGTGAAGATGATCGACCAGGGCTCCAGTGAGCTTAACGTTATCGTGGGCGTGAAGAGCTGTGATTTTGAGACGGCGATCCGGGCCATCTACGATATTTTTGTGACGTCGCAGCTATAGCTTCTGCCCGGAAGGAATTTTGTGGCATTTCCCCGAATCCTTTTTGGAGGAGGGACTTGAAAAGGGATAAATAAGTAGAGAAGGAGTGAAGCTAATGGAAAAAAGAAAGATGGAAAAATTGGGGATTGAGACCAGCCTGCTGGGCTTTGGCTGTATGCGGTTCCCCACCCTTGCGGACGGAAGCATCGACCAGGCTGCCACGGAGCGCATGCTGGATGAGGCGTATCAGGCGGGGGTCAATTATTTCGACACCGCCTACGGCTATCACGACGGCGCCAGCGAGGGCACCGTTGGCAGAATCCTGAAAAAGCATGACCGGGATTCCTTTTTCCTGGCCACCAAGCTGCCCATGTGGCTGGTGGAGAAGGAGGAGGATGTGCCCCGCATTTTTGAGGAGCAGCTCACAAGGCTGGCCATGGACCATGTGGATTTCTATCTGCTGCACGCCCTGAACAAGGACAGCTGGGAGAAGGCGAAGCGGCTTCACGTTATCGAAGCCTGCGAGGAATTCCGCAGACAGGGCCGGATTAAATATCTGGGCTTCTCCTTCCACGATTCCTATGAGGTGTTTGAGGAGATCCTCACCTACCATCACTGGGATTTCTGTCAGATTCAGTACAATTACATGGACACGGAGGTACAGGCGGGCGATCAGGGCTACGCTCTGGCGGAGAAGCTGGGGATTCCCATGGTGATCATGGAGCCGGTACGGGGCGGCAGTCTGGCCGGATTTGCCCCTGAGCTCAATGAAAAATTCAAGGCCATGGACCTGGAGGCTTCCATCGCCTCCTATGCTCTGCGGTGGGTGGGAAGTCATCCCAACGTGAAGGTGGTCCTAAGCGGCATGTCCAATCTGGAGCAGGTCAGGGACAACCTGAAGACCTTCGGCGATTTTAAGCCGCTGTCCGCGGAGGAGAGCGCCGGGATCGACGACGTGGTGAGAACCATCCGGGAGCGGGTGCAGAACGGCTGTACCGGATGCCGCTACTGCATGCCCTGCCCGGCGGGAGTCAATATTCCGGGAAGCTTCAAAGCCTGGAACGAATACCATATGTACGGCAATTACGTGGTGTCCAAAGGCGCATGGGAGAACGGCATCAAGGAGGAAGAGAAGCCAAAGAACTGTGTGGAGTGCGGAAAGTGCGAAACCCTCTGTCCTCAGCATATCCACATCCGGGAGGATTTAAAGAGGGTGCAGAAGGATCTGGACGAGGCAGCCGGGAAGCAGGCGCAGTGAGATTCGGCTGAGGCAGCCGGGAAGCAGGAAAAGTGAGAAGGAGGAAAACCATGATCAAAGGTTTTAAGATGAAGCTCCATCCGGGACAGGAGCAGGAGTACGAGAAGCGGCACAACGAGCTGTGGCCGGAAATGCGGGACATGATCCACGAGTACGGCGGGAAAAATTATACCATTTTTCTGGACAGGGAGACGCTGACGCTCTTTGGTTACATTGAGATCGAGGACGAGGAGCTGTGGGCGAAGAGCGCGGATACGCCCATCAACCGGAAATGGTGGGACTTCATGGCGGACATCATGGAGGTGAACCCGGACAACAGCCCGGTCTCCGTGGATCTGCAGAAGGTGTTCCATCTGGATTAAGGAGCGATGAAGATGAGCGAAGAAGAAAAAATTTTTGCAGGCGTTTTGTTTGCGCCGGGCAAGGAAGAATTGCAGGCGAAAAAGAGAAGGACCCACAACTTGAACCGGGATTACAATCAGCTTCGGGAGGAGGAGACGGAGAAGCGCAGTGCCATCATCCGTCAGATCGTGGGCGAGATCGGCGAGGGCTTCTTTTTCCAGGGTCCCATCTTTTTTCATTATGGGTGCCATACAAAGATCGGAAAGAATATTTTCGCCAACTTTAATTTTACCGTGCAGGACGACACCTGGGTCACCATCGGGGACCGCTGTAACTTCGGCCCCAACGTGACCATCGTCACGCCCATCCATCCCCTGATCGCCGAGGAGCGCAGGGAGATGATGGACAAGGACGGAAATGTGCTGCGGATGTGCTACGCCAAGCCGGTGACCATCGGCGACGACTGCTGGTTCGGGGCCAATGTGACGGTCTGCCCCGGCGTCACCATCGGCAACGGCTGTGTGATCGGCGCGGGGAGTGTTGTGACACGGGATATTCCCGACAACTCCTTTGCCGCAGGCGTTCCCTGCAAGGTGATCCGCGAGATCAC
>CALWDR010000259.1 GCA_944376745.1 uncultured Lachnospiraceae bacterium | reverse complement strand
CCTGCGGGTATCCCGGCGGGTGTACCATGCCGGCGGGGGATATGTGAAATCCCAGCTTCTCATTATGCTGGCGGTCACAGCCGTCTGTATCATCGGCCTCTTTGTGTCGGGCAATCCCTACGCCATGTTGGCGGGGCTGGGCATCGGTCTCTGCGACGCACTGCCCTTCCTGGGAACCGGGACCATTTTCATCCCTTGGGCAGTCTTTGAGATCCTGAGCGGACGCTATCTGATGGCGGCGGTCTACGCGGTGATCTACACCCTCGCCAGCCTCACAAGGGAGCTTCTGGAGCCCAAGCTGGTGGGGGACAAGCTGGGGATACATCCCCTGGCCGTGGTCATGAGCGTCTATGTGGGTCTGGGCGTTTACGGCCTGTGGGGCTTCGCCCTGGGGCCCATTTCCTATATTCTGATACGGGAGATCTGGCTGGAGCTGCAGCCTGGGGAAACGGTGTAAAAGATTCACCTTGACATGCCGGGGACGCCTTGCTAAAATCTAGTAAGAAAAACGAACTGCATATTTTGGAGGTGCTTATGAAAACAATTTTATTTCAGGGGGATTCCATTACGGACGCCGGGCGCAGCTATACGGACGACATTCATTTGGGATATGGTTATCCCACCATGGTAAGCGGGGTGCTGGGCATGGAGTATCCCGGACAGTATCAGATGTATAACCGGGGAGTCAGCGGCAACCGGGTGGTGGATCTCTACGCCAGGATCAAGGCGGACATTCTGAATCTGAAGCCGGATATTCTCAGCATCCTGATCGGCGTCAACGACGTGTGGCACGAATTTGGAAATCAAAATGGTGTGGATGCGGAAAAATATTTCAAGATCTATTCCATGCTGATCGAGGAGATCAGGGAAGCTCTGCCGGACATTCAGATCCTCATTTTGGAGCCTTTTGTGCTGAAGGCTTCCGGCACCCAGGAGCATTGGGACGCGTTCCGCCGGGAGGTGGAGAAGCGGGCCCAGAAGGCTCGGGAGGTGGCAGAGAAGTATCATCTGGTGTTTGTGCCTCTGCAGGAGCGGTTTGACGAGGCGGAGAAGCTGGCCCCGGCGGAGCACTGGCTTGTGGACGGCGTACACCCCAGCTCTGCGGGCCATGAGCTGATCAAGCGGGCCTGGCTTGCGGGGATGAAGGAACTGTCGGATTGAGAAAATTCTTACATGCGCGTGCAGGCTGCTCCGCAGGAGGGCGGGGCGGCCTGCCATTTTTACATGCGCGTGCAGGCTGCTTCGCAGAGATTGCGGCAGCCTTTCTTCTTCGCATGCGCACGCAGGCTGCCCCGCAGAGATGTGCGGCAACTCTTTTTTCTCGCATGCGTGCGCATGCTGCTTTAGACAGGTGCAGCGCATTCCACTTGTGGCCCATCTCTTGCCGTAAGGCAGGGGACTGGGGCAGGTGGAAATTTTTTTGCCATTTTTAGTAAAAGCGTTTTACAAAGAGAGACAGATGTGTTATAATAACGTCATGAGTGATAGGGTTCGCGAAGCGGTCCCTATGGAAGCACTAAAAGGGTGTACCTGTATGTCCAGAAAACACGGACAATAATAATGAAAGGAGAAGATTTGTAAGATGTTAAAATCGGAATACGAAAACGCGAAGAAACGGATACTGGAGCTGTATGACAAGGCGGCCATCGTGCTGACCGAGGAGGAGAAGGCCAACCTGGAGGTGGCGGATTTCGGCCTGAAGGAGTATGAGCAGACCGGACTGGCCTGTGTGGTGTATGTAAATACCGAGCGCTGCTGCGCCAAGGAGATGGCCCTTCTGCCGGGACAGACCTGCCCGGAGCACCGTCACGCGCCCATACCGGAAATCGGCTATGAGGGCAAGGAGGAGACCTTCCGGTGCCGGTACGGGACCTGCTATGTCTATGTGGACGGGGAGCCCACGGCGGAGCCGGCCTGCCAGCCGCCCAAGGGTCGGGAAAAATGGTATACCGTGTTTCACGAGATCGTGCTGAAGCCGGGGATGCAGTTTACCATGCAGCCCAACACCCGGCACTGGTTCCAGGCCGGGCCGGAGGGAGCCGTGGTCTCGGAATTCAGCACCAGGAGCGTGGACGAGTGCGATATTTTCACGGATCCGGAGATCGTGCGGATCCCGACGATTGAGGACTAGTCAGGCAAGGGATTTGGTGCAGTTATTTGCGAAACGATGTACTAGTCAGGCAAGGGATTTGGTGCAGTTATTTGTGAAATGGTGTACTAGCAGCGCGGCCGGGAGGACGGCTGCGGATGAGATGGCGGACAGAGCGTATGGATAGAGGCAAAGGGATTAACAACGGCGATTTGAAACGGCGAAACCGCGGACTGGCACTGAAGCTGATCGCCACCGGGGAGAGCAATACCAGGACGGGCATTGCCAGGGCCAGCCGGCTGACAAAAATGTCAGTGAGCAACATCATAGACGAACTGATTCAGAAGGACCTCATTGTGGAGGGAGAGCAGGAGCGGGGGGAGCAGCAGGGAAGGCGGCCCCTGTCCCTGGAATTTTCCCCGAAGGCACCGAAAATGATCGGCGTCCTGATCAACCGCGAATACTGCGCGGCGGTCCTGTGCGATTTCCATCTGAACGTGATCCGGACAGAGCGGCGGGAAATGGATTATCACGAGAAGGGCTGGCTGCTGGAGAATATTTACGGGCTGATCGACAGCATGCTGGAGGTGGAGAAGAATATCCTGGGGATCGGGGTGGCTTCCATAGGGCCGCTGGACGTGGTGCGGGGCATGATCCTGCGCCCGCCCAGGTTCTACGGGATCCGGGACCTGCCCCTGGCCTCCCTGCTGAAGGAGCGGTATGGCCTTCCGGTATTTATGGACCATCAGTACAATTCCGCGGCCCGGGCGGAGAAGCTGTTCGGCTGTGGAAAAGAGTTCTCCTCCTTTATTTTTGTGGGGATTACCAACGGAATCGGCGCGGGCATTTACCTGGACGGCGGGATTTTGCAGAATCGGGCGGGGCTTGGAAGTGAGCTGGGACACATCAGCGTGGATTACCAGGGAAATCTCTGCGATTGCGGCAGCCGCGGCTGTGTGGAGACCTACGCCGGGACCAATGCCATTGTGAGCCGTGTGGAGGCGGCAACCGGCAAGAAGATGACCTTTGCGGAGTGCTGCGCCCACAGCCATGAGGCCGTTATCCGCAGGATTTTGACGGAAGCGTTGGAGAAGCTGAGCATTTGCCTGGTGAGCGTGTCCAATCTTCTGAATCCCGAGGCCATTATTCTGGGACATGAGAGCGTGAAGCTTCCCGAGGAATTTTTAAAAGAGATGGAGAGCTATATCAACCGCTATAAGCTTTCCGAGGATTCCGGGGAGAGTCATATAAAATTGCAGAAGCCCTATTTTGGGGAGGATTCCCAGCTGGTGGGCGCGGCCTGCAACGTGCTGGCCCAGGCCTTTGAGGGAAAGCTTCTGTTTGAATGAACAGCGCGCAGAGAAAAGCAGACTGCCGCAGGGCAGTGAGAGAAAGGAGACAGCGAACATGCAGCGAACCGGAATAGCCATCGCCGGAAATATCCTGGTGGATTCGGTAAAGGAGATCGACAGATACCCGGAGAAGGGCATGCTTTCCAATATTTTTCAGGTGAGCCGCTCCGTGGGCGGCTGTGTGCCCAACACCGCCATCAATCTGGCAAAAATGAAAAGCGGGATTCCCATCCGGGCCATCGGCAGGGCGGGCGCGGACGAGCCGGGCCGCTTCGTGGTGGAGCAGCTTCAGGCGGTGGGGATCGACACGGAGGGCGTGATACTCTCCGATCAGGAGGCCACCAGCTTCAGCGACGCCATGACCGTCCAGGAAACGGGAGAGCGGACCTTTTTCCATTACAGGGGGGCCAACAGGACCTTCAGCCCCGGGGATGTGGAGCTTGATAAACTGAACTGCAAAATTTTACATATCGGTTATATCCTTCTGCTGGACAGCTTTGACGCGGAGGAGGAGGAATACGGGACCGTCATGGCCCGCTTCCTTCACGACGCCCAGGAGCGGGGGATCGAGACCTCTATCGATGTGGTCAGCGACAGCAGCGGCGAATTTGCCAGGAAGGTGACGCCGGCTTTGAAATACTGTGACTACGCCATCATGAATGAGATCGAGGGCTGCGCCGTGTCCGGCCTTGCGCCCAGGGACCCGTCCGGGAAGCTGATCCTGGAAAATATCCAGAAAACCCTGGAGCAGTTTATGAAGATCGGCGTGAGACGCCGGGCGGTGATCCACTGCCCGGAGGCAGGCTTTTGCATGGACAGGGAGAGGGGCTTTTGCGTGGTTCCCTCCTACCGGCTTCCGGCGGGATATATCAAGGGAAGCGTGGGAGCCGGCGACGCCTTCTGCGCGGGCTGCCTTCACGAGATCTATCTGGGCAGCGCGCCGGAGCAGATGCTGGAATACGCGGCGGCGGCAGCGGCGGCCAACCTGTCCCGGCCGGACGCGGTCAGCGGCATGCGGGAGGCAGGAGAGCTTCGGAAAATGGCCGCCGAATGGGAGAAGCAGGAGCTGTAAGAAAGGAGAGTAAGCGAAATGCTGGTAAATTTAAACGATGTATTGTATCCGGCCAAGAAGAACCACTATGCGGTGGGACTTTTTAACGCCGTGAATCTGGAACTGGCCCGAGGGATCATTGCCGCGGCGGAGTGCACCCGCTCCCCGGTCATCATGGGGACGGCGGAGGTGCTTCTGCCCTACGGCCCCTTAGAGGAGGTGTCCTACTACCTGATCCCCATGGCGAAGAAGGCTAACGTTCCGGTGGTGGTCCACTTAGACCACGGCCTGCGCAGGGAGACCTGCCTAAAGGCCCTGGAACTGGGCTTTTCCTCCATCATGTACGATTGCTCCACGGATTCCTATGAGGAAAATGTGCGGAAGGTGAAGGAGATGGCCGACATCGCCCACTCCTACGGAGCCACCATCGAGGGCGAGCTGGGCCACGTGGGGGACAACGAGGGCTCCGCGGAGGGCAGCTCCCAGTTGAGCGACCCCAGCAAATTTTTCACGGACCCGAAAATGGCCAGGGACTACGTGGAGAAAACCGGGGTGGACGCCCTGGCCATTGCCGTGGGAAATGCCCATGGGGCCTACAAGCTCCCGCCCAAGCTGGATTTTGAGCGGATCCGCACCATCGCCAGGACGGTGGATGTGCCGCTGGTCCTTCACGGAGGCTCCGGCCTTACGGACAACGATTTCAAGCAGGCCATCCAGGAGGGCATCAGCAAGGTCAACATTTTCACGGACATCAACGTGGCCGCCGTGGAGGCGGAGTTTAAGAAGTTCAGCGACATGAACAAAGGCATCATCGACCTGATCCCGGCTGCCGTGGAGGCGGTGAAGCAGGAGACGGAGAAGAAGATGAAGCTCTTTTCCAGTGATGGAAAGGGCGGCGTGGGCGACATTGCCCTGGCGCGCACCGGGCTTGACAAGGAGCTTTTGACGCGGCTGGTGGCGGAGGAAGTGAAGAAGTATCTGGGGAAGTAGATGGCGTCAGAGTGGTGTGTTTTTGATGAGGCACACCACTTTTGTCTTATTATAGAAGGGAAAATGAAAACAGGCGTGGAAGGCCGGGAAAGGAACGGAAGGTATGTATGGGACGTTGAAGGAAGAAGCAAAAAGAAGGCTGGCCGCACCCTCTAAGGATGCCCGGGGCTACACCAGATGGTGGTGGTACGGCTGCAACGTGGAGAAAGAGGAGATAAAAAGGGAACTGGACGAGATGGTGAAAGCCAATATCGGCGGCGTGGAGCTGCAGATCCTGTACGCCCTGGAGGCGGACGACTATGTCCTGAAGGCGGATGGTTATGAACCGAAGGCGGACAGCTATGAACCGGAGGCGGACGACTATGCCCTGGCGGCAGGCGGCAAGGCCGTTGCCTCTGCGAAAAATGGCGGGGCTGCTTCCGGTATGGACCGCAAAGAGCGGCGGAATCATTTCTATCTATCTCCCGAATATCTGGAGTTGGTGGCCTTTGCGGCGGAGGAGGCCAATAAAAGGGGGATGAAATTTGACGTGACACTGGGGTCTGCCTGGCCCTACGGCGGTCCCTTTGTGCCGGAGGAATTAAGCGCGCCCACAGTGATCCCCTATACCATTGACGTCAAGGGGCCATGCAGATTTTCCTATGATTTTACCACCAGAACCTACGGGGAAATCGTCTCCTGCGTGATGGGGCGGATGGAGAACTGTGAAATGGTGCCGGACAGTATCCGGGATATCACCGATAAGGTGAGGGATAAATACCTTTTTCACTGGCCCTGGGGGGAAGGAGCTTTCCCAAGTGGACATACCGGAAGGAGATTACAAGATCGTAGCTTTTGTGTCCAGCGAAAAAAGGCTTCAGACGTCGATACCGGTTCCGGGCGGGGAGGGCTATGTCATCGACCACAACCGTGCGGACGCGGCCCGGCTGTTCTTCGCCTGCGCGGGAAATCCCATCGTGGAGGCGGTGAAAAAGGGCTGTATTCAGTCCTTTTTCTGTGATTCCATCGAGACACCGGGACACAACTGGACGGAGATCATTTTTGACGAGTTTCGGAAACGGAGAGGCTATGAGCTGCGTCCCTATGTGTATGCCCTTTGGGGAGAGATCCGGGGCATGACGGACCTGGTCCGCTATGATTTTCAGAAAACCATGGCGGAGCTGACGGTGGAAAATTTTTTTGAAGAACTGACAAAGTGGTGTCATGAGAAGGGCTGTACCTCCCGGATACAGGCCCATGGAACCTGGGGAGATATTCTGCAGGCCTACGGTGCCGCGGATATTCCGGAGGGGGAGACTTTTTCCGCCTTTGACCGCTATGAGGTGAACACGGTTCACCGGAAGCTGGCTTCCTCCGCCGGGCATGTGTACGGCAAGAGGATCATCTCCAATGAGTCCTTTACCTGGCTGCGGTTTCCGCGTTTTGTGGTGACTCTGGAAAATATGAAGGCCGCGGTGGACAGTATTTTTCTGGACGGTATGAACCAGATCGTCAACCATGGCTATTCCTACAGCCCCAGGGACAGCGGCCAGTTTGGGCAGCCCTTTTATGCCTCCACCAACATCAACCACAAGAATACCTGGTGGAAACATTATCCCAGGCTGGGCCTGTATATCAACCGGGTCTGCGAGTTCCTGCGCAGAGGGAAAACGGTCATCCGCACTGCGGTTTATCTGCCCCAGTCGGACATCTGGGCGGAGAATCCCATTTCCGATCTGCACATGTGCATGAAGCTGGATGAGCGGCTGACCGCCCAGGCCATGGATCATTTGCACAAGAGCGGCTACTGGTTCGATTACGTCAATGACGATGTGGTGTCAAGGTTTGAGAGTTACGATTACGATACGCTGATTCTGGTGGCCTGTGACCGGATGCCTCTGGAAACGGCCAGGGCGATGCGGGAGTTTGCCGAAAGAGGCGGGCTTATCATTTGTGCGGAGGATTATTCCAGACGGTCCTGCGGCCTCTTAAATTATGAAGAACGCAGCCGGGAAGTAAGAGAAATCATGGAGCAGCTTTTGGAAAGCGGCCGTATGCTGCTGGCGTCGGACCGTATGGAAGGGCTCACGGGTCTGCTGAAGGCCCACAGGGAGCCGGAGGTACAGCTTCTGCATCATGGAGGTACCATCGGATATGTGCACCAGCGGGAAGAAGCCGGAACCGGAGGTCAGCAGCGGGATATTTACTTTTTCTCCAACATCAGCCAGGAGGCTGGGGAGGAGACCATCCGTTTCCTGAAAGAAACCCGGCCCTTCTGTGTATTTGACCCCATGACCGGTGCGGAAAAAGGTATTTTGGGCCGGAATTACACGGAAAAGGGGCTGGAGCTGACCGTTGCTTTTGAGCCTTTTCAGTCGCTGTTGATTTTATTTGAGGACAATATAAGCGAGGAGCCCCTTGTGGAGCCACGGGGACAGGAGCAAAGTGTTCTGGACCTGTCGGAGGGCTGGCAGCTTACAGCCAGGGGTGGCAGCTTCCAAAAGACGTACGGAACGCTGAACAGCTGGGAGCAGGAGACAGAGCTTCGGTATTTTTCCGGGGAGGGCATTTATCAGAAGGAATTTTGGATTTCTGAGGAGGAGTGGGCGGCGCTTGCGGGAGAGAACCGTAAGCTGTATCTGTGCCTGGAGCATTTGGGAGAGACGGCGGATATTTTCGTGAACGGAAAACCGGCCGGGGAGCTTTTGATGCGCCCCTACCGGGCAGAGGTGACCTCCCTGCTGCGTCCGGGAGGGAACCGCCTGGAGCTTCGGGTGCAGAATCTTTTGATAAACGCGGCCATCGACCCGGAGCGCCGGGAACCGCTGTATCCGGAACCGTTGATAGACCGCTGGCCCTACGTTACCGCGGCGCTGAACCGGGAACGGAAAAAACGCCTGTACCACTGGCGGGAGCGGGAAATGGTGAAGGAGCCTCTGCGGTCCGGCTTGTGGGGAAGGGTTGAGATAAGGGTCAGGTGATTAATAACAGTCCCCGGCTCACGCTTCAGGGAAGGAGCGCGGGCCGGGGAATTGACGTTGCATTTGGCGGAGTACGTTTCAACGATTGACAAGGATTTTGAAAGCTAACTGGGGCAAGCCTTGCTCCATGCTTCAATGATGCAGGAATGCACTTTCTTTTCTTTGTCATAATTGATCCCCACCAGCAATAAATTGCCCTGATAATCTTCCAGAGCCTTGGGATATTGCTTATTTTTGATCTGTGCAATGGCGCTGTCAGGGGATTTGTCATATTTCAGTTCAACGATCATTGCAGGTTTGCTGGAATGCCTGCGTCATTGTATGCCAAAATGGAGGTATTTTCCATATGAATGGTATCAAGCCTTTTGGCAACGGCAGCGGAATCCTTCTGCCAGGTAGCGGTAAGCAATGCATCGGATTCCTGTATGGCATGAATAACCGGCGTCCAGTCCGTATCGAGTATCACTTCGGAAAAAGCGGCCCGCACTTCCTCGTTGGGAATACGCACTTCTCTTGTGAGACTATTATAGGTCAAATATCCAAGATGGATGAGGATAGTCAGTACATCATCCTTCTGTTTAAAGCTGGTCATGTCATTTTCAAAGCTGTCAACTCTGATTTTGCATTGTCCGCCCGCCAGCATCTGAATAATTGCGTCCTTCAAGCCGTCAAAGTTCATTAGAATATAGGTTTTCAGGGATTCGT
>CALWDR010000258.1 GCA_944376745.1 uncultured Lachnospiraceae bacterium | reverse complement strand
CTAGTACAACGTTCTCGAATTAACTGGGCTTTTTCACTGGTAATGTATCAACGATAACTTCTTCGGATACATCAATGTCATCAAGGTTGTATTTCCAGTGAAATACTACGGGATCTTCGTTGATCTCATTAAAATATAAATAAATGCGATCCTTCAACTCTTCCTTTGACTTGACTCGTATTCCACGGAGCATCTGTTTTGTCATTTTGCTGAAAAAGCCTTCGATCATATTCAGCCAAGATCCATGCTTCGGTATGAACACAAAGTCGAATCTCCCGGGTACTGTTGAAAGATACTTCCTTGTTTCCTCGGATGTGTGAACTTTCAGATTATCAAGCACAATACGGATCTTGTCACCTTTTGGATACTTGTTGTCAAGGATCTTCAGAAATTCGATATAGTCCTTGCTGTTGTGAGTTTCGCTGACCAGCGGGATGGCCTCTCCTGTTTGCAGGTCAATCCCTGCCAGCAATGACAGCGTACCAAGGCGCCGATACTCATAATCTCTGCTGATCGCGCTGTGGTGTTCATCAGGAAGAAGGTCTTGCGAAGTTGTAGCGATCGCCTGTATACCAGGTTTCTCATCATAGGAAAGAACATGAACAATCTGCCCGTCCTCCTCCCATGGAATGAGCTGACCATCTTCATCGAACTGCATCGAAAGCTGTTTATACACTAACAAAACATTATGCATTTTATCGTCAAAATCAGGATCTCGGTTCTCACAGTAATATTTGATTCGAAAAGGCTTGATCTCAGCTTCATCCAAAATGCTATGAACCGTGCTCTTGTGGATGGTGGAAAGCCTTGTATAGCCGGCTGTTTCTGCGTTTTTATTGATATGTGACGTTAGCTTTGCGTAAGTCCAGGTCTCCGCCGCATAGCCAAGATCAATCGGTTTCTGACAGGCAATATTAATGATCCATGCTTTTTCATCATCCGTGATTTCGGCATTGCGTCCACGGCCTGGAGCATCAGACAGGGCGTTTTCTACACCGCCTTCCGCATATTTGTTTAAGCAGAGCATGACACTCTTACGGTTAACGCCAACTTTATCAGCGATGGCATTAATCGTCCAGCCATCTGCTTTCAACAGCAGGATGCGGGCTCTGCTTACCATTTGAGCCTGAATCGTGCGGGCACGTGTTTGCGTTTCGAGGTACTTCCGGTCTTCTGCGGTGAGATTGATAATAGTTGATTTTCTTCCCATAGGAATAACGCCTCCATCCATTGATGTATACATTTTACCATGGAACAAAAATAAAATCCAGTTATTTAGAATATATTATACTAGTAGGTCTTCAGGTATTCGTTGGAATAGTCGATCTCGATTTGGAGCTTCATGACGTTTCGGATACTGCCCATCATGGTGATGATGGCTCCCGCGTACATCAGCACCTGTCCGGCAGAGACGCTGCCCGCCATGGCCTTCAGCACAATGTACGCATAGGCAACCCCTGCCAGAAGCTGGAGGGCAAAGGCCATGGCTCCGTGAAATGTGGAAAACAAATCCACCACGCAGCTTATGTTCCGCTTCTTTGCCCAGGATACCATATAGTCTCTTGCCAGCTCCGCCTGGGCCTGCTCATCCTCACAGTACGCGATCCGCATGCCTCTTTTCTGCTCCTTTCCAAAAACAGCTGTATCCGGCTATTTTTCATATCATGATATAAATGGGATCGTATCTACACCCATTCCCGGATGAAGATCCGCATTTTCCCGAACAAAAATTACGCCAGTTACACTATCTCCATGGTACCTTCTGTTTCCGACGGGTCGATCCTACGGATACTGCTTCCCTCCCGGTCCGCCCGAATCTCATAGCTGCCCTCATTGGCTGCTATTATGGCATCCCGCACCTGCACCTTCAAGTCAAAGGGCTCATGGCTTCGCAGCATCAGGCACAGCACCTTCAGGTCCAGAATCCGCACCATGAAATCCATCCTGGAAATGGAAAGCACAGGGGCCGGCAAAGAATAACGATGCCCCGAAAGTTCCACCGCCCCGGACTTATGCTCCATGGGACGTGCGTCAGGCCTTGCCGTTTTCTCAGAAAACCACGCTTCCGCCAGCGCCGGAAACGCCTCCCGGTACTCCGGCAGAACGAGGATCTCCTGAAGCTCGATGCGCTCCTCCTCCCGCCCGTAGGAGAAAATGCCGGCTAGTTCCGGTCCGCCCGTGGGGCCTTCGCTGCTGCGCCGCTTTTGTGGGTTCTCCCGCATTTTTGCCCCGTTGTCCTCCAGCAGCACCAGCCCGCCGTCCTGGCAGGCCATTTCCGCCAGTATGCGCTTATAATATTCCTCCGTCCGATCAAGATAAATATCGTACTCCCGGCTTAAAAGTCCGTTGGCAAACTCCACCATGGCCGGGATGTCGGCTTCCGCAGCCTCCCGCAGCCGGACGCCGTTCTTCCCATCCCCCAGGGACTGGAGCAGCCAGACACCGGTTCCAGCCGTTTCCCGGGACTGAAACGGCCAAACGCCGGTTCCAGCCGTCTCCTGCCCAAGCTCCGCCGCCTGCAGATCCTGTCTCTGCCGGCCAGCCTCATTTTCCAGAAAACCCTCACCCGGAAACCGGCCCTCGTACTCCGGGCACTGCTCCGTGGGCACAAACGCAAAGCCCGCCGACTCATAGACTCTGGGGTTAGCCGGGATCAGGAAGGTGAAGGGCTGATGCTCCTTTGCCATATCAAGAAGGGCCCGCTCCAGGACCCGGGCCATTTTTCCCTGCCTGCGCACGGAAGCCTCCGTGGCCACCGCCACCACGTAATTGATCCGGGCCGGCTCCCCGCAGATGCGGAATTGACAGGGATTTAAATGTATCATCACCTGAAGCCCCGCCTCCTCCATCACCAGGATCTCGTTGTCTCTTGTCCTATAGGTATAATAGTAGTCCAGAAAGGCTTCGCTGTCCTCAGGAAAATTTTCCCGGTACATGGCCTTTGTCCTTTCCTTTTCCTCCTGAGTCAGATATCGAATCATAGCCGTCCGCAGCCTCCGCACCCCGGGCAGCTTCCCGCCTGGCCGTCCACCACATCCAGACAGCCCCGGGCCTGACCGTCCCCTGCATCCTGACAGCCCCGGTTCTGGCTGTCCCCTGCATCCTGACAGCCCCGAGCCTGGCTGTCCGCCACGCTAAAGCTGCCCTCGTAAAGTCCGGTGAGGGAGCAGATGGCCTGGCTGGCAATCCCCTCCTCGGTGCCGGTAAAGCCCAGCCCCTCCTCGGTGGTGGCCTTCACATTTACCTGGCCCTTCTCGATCCCAAGCACCCGGGCAATATTTTCCTCCATCTGCGCGATATAGGGCCGAAGCTTCGGCTTCTGGGCGATGAGGGTGGCGTCGATATTTTCGATGACATAGCCCTCCTGTGCCAGCAGCTCGCCTACCCGCTCCAGCAGCTTCATACTGGAAATTCCTTTGTATTGCGGATCTGTGTCGGGAAAATGTTTGCCGATATCCCCCAGGGCCGCCGCCCCCAGCAGGGCGTCCATGATGGCGTGAACGAGCACATCCGCGTCCGAATGCCCCAAAAGCCCCAGTCTGTGAGGGATCGTCACTCCGCCCAAGATCAACTCCCGGCCTTCCACCAGCCGGTGTACGTCATATCCCATTCCTACTCGCATAAAATGCTCCTTTCGATTTTAAAAAAAGAGGTTGGAAGCCAACCCCTTTTATTTTCCTTCATATCTGATGATACTATCCACATTATAATTTTTCAGTTTTTCGCGGCCCTTCAGTCCGGCCAGCTCCATCACGAAGCAGATCTTCACCACCTGGCCGCCCAGCTTTTCCACCAGCCCGGTAATGGCCTCGATGGTGCCGCCCGTAGCGATGAGATCGTCCACGATCACCACCTTCTGGCCCGGCTTCACGGCGTCCTTGTGCATCTCAATGACCGCGGTCCCATATTCCAGCTCGTACTCCGCCTCAATGGTCTCGCAGGGCAGCTTGCCCTTCTTCCGCACAGGGACAAAGCCCTTGTGCTGGGCGTAGGCCACCGGCACGCCAAAGATGAATCCGCGGGATTCCGGTCCCACCACCAGATCGTAGTCCACATCCTTTAACATATCCAAAAGCCCGTCTATGGCCAGGGCAAGTCCGTCCGCATCCTGTAAAATGCTGGTCACATCCCGAAAAATAATGCCCGGCTCGGGAAAATCCGGTATACTTCTTACGTAATCTTCTAATTTTTTCATGGCTACCCTCCAAAAAAATTCGTTGGTACACTCCATGACTTATTATAGACATTTTTGCCTGGTTCGTCAACTATCTTTCTGGGGGAAAACGTAACAGTTCAGACAGCAAGTTATTGCTCATGGGGTGGGGAAATTGGCAAAATTTCCAGTCTTTGTCTGGAATGCAGCCCTGGACAGCGATTTTGTTATAAGCAGACCATTGAAAGACGCCGGCACTTGGCGAGCCGCCGCTTGCGAGCGGCGAGTCTAGTACCGCTGCGTCTTTCGCTGAGCGGAAGCGTGTCTGTGTTAACAAAATCGCTGTCCAGGGCGTCCTCCTGACAAAACTGCTATTTATTGAATATTTCCCCACCCCATGAGCAGTAACGACAGCAATGTCTCAACTGTTACTAAAGATCACGTTCCGGTACCTGGAAAGCACTCGCAGAAGAATCCCTCCCATCACCACGCAGGTGATCGCTTCCCCGATCCCCACCGTCACGGCGTTGAAGGGAATGGACCAGTCGATGCCGTGATAGATCGTGGTAAATCCGTAGCCGTAGCGCAGTACGAAGGGCACGATGACCATGTTGGCCGCCACCGGAGGCAGGGTGCACAGGACCTTATGCTTCCGCAGGAAATACGTCCCCACGGCTCCGATCAGCGTGGCGATACTGCCGCAGACCACGTCCACCAGCATACAGCCCGTCAGAAGATTTGCCAGGAAACAGCCCAGCCAAAGGCCCGGAATAGCCGCCGCGGTAAATACGGGTAAAACGCACAATGCCTCGGAAATTCGCACCTGAATGGTGCCGGACGCCAGCCCAAAGAAACTGCTGACATAGGTGAGTGCTACATAGATGGCCGCAATCATAGCCGCCTGCACAAGGAACAGTACTTTTTTACTTCTCATATTTTTTCTCCTTTAGTTTTGTTTTACGAGTGGAAGGTCTCGAACACTCGGCACATTTTACGGCGGTGACCGCCGGCAGACCCTGAAAGACCTTATTTTTTGTCGTTTGATAGAAATAAGTCTGCAACGGAAAGTAGTATAGCATAGAAATTTCTGTAATGCAAGAAACGTCTGAAATATTTTTTTATATCCTTAGCGGACTCTATTAGTAAATGCCTGAAGCAGGATCGAGATCAACAGCATCATGGATATGCCTGCTCCTGTTACGGTCATATACTCTATCCCGTAAAAAATGGGCGAACCAAGGGAACACACAAAGGTTATGACCGTGCAGATAAAAACGCCGTTCTGAAGCTTCGCAGCCCTTAATCTTTTCAGTAAGATCAGAATGGAAAGCACTCCGAGCAAAACCGTCAATATCGCCGTCATAAGCGGGAAAAAATTTGCATAGCCATAGGGTATCAGACTAAAATAGGAAAAAGTGCTTATCACTTTCTGCCCCGGGCCATCCGCAAAAACGCAGACAGCCCCGAAGGGCAGAGCCTCCAGAATGAGCGCCACAAGCAGGGCGGACAGCGACAAAAAGCCGGCAGCATATTTTGACAGCTTCGCAAATTTCGCTGACAATTTATGGGCATTTAATATCACGATTCCAAGGGTAATCATAAAAGGCCCCCAGATGGAAACTGCCAGTCCCGCTCCCCAGCCTGCCGCATACATAGGCGAAACCATCATACATAAGCCGATTATGAGAGCCAGGATCCCCACGACCTTCCGCCTCATCTTTTTCGCGTAAAGCAGCATTTCCACAACTGCCAAATCCGCCTGTTCCTTCGCATCCCCGCCGGCCAGTTTTTCTCCATTTATCAGTTCCGTGACAGACACCTGCAGCACCTCCGCCAGTCTCTGCAAAATGGAAATCTCCGGAAATCCCTTACCTGTCTCCCATCGGGATATGGCTTTATCTGTAACCCCGATTTTTCCGCCAATTCTTTTTGCGTCAGATTCCGCTCCCTGCGCAAAGCCGCAATGAACAAACCCGTTTTTTTCAGATCCATACCATCGCCTCCCTATCCTTTCTGCTCCTATAGAATAAACGGCAAATTTATTTTTCGTTTCTTATAGTATAATAGCTGCAAATTGAAAAGTCACTCTATGATTCGTAGAATTTCATTTTTTCCTCTTTCAAGAACCTGAAAACAGCGCAAAAATTACCAAAAAGTAACTGTGGCACAAAAAATGTTCCAAGCTTTCCTTCCGCTCATTTCAGAAAATTTTGTAAAAAAAATGGTTGACTTTTTCCGT
This sequence comes from uncultured Lachnospiraceae bacterium, assembly GCA_944376745.1. GTDB lineage: Bacteria > Bacillota > Clostridia > Lachnospirales > Lachnospiraceae > 14-2. Next base: position 8,535 of record CALWDR010000258.1, on the reverse strand, counting down.
ACATGCCATTATAATATAGAAGTCGGTCAGCGAGAGGGAGACACATTTTAGTCCCTCAAAACTGGTTCAGACATATATGGCGGAATAGCTCAGTTGGCGAGAGCACACGGTTCATACCCGTGGTGTCGAGGGTTCGAATCCCCCTTCCGCTACGATAAAAACCTCGGAAAATCAATGATTTCCGAGGTTTTTTTGATACAACAATCCCCCAATGCTGCAACACTGGGGGATTGTTTTGATCATAGCGCATCATCGATCAGTTTCTTCTGGAACTCTTCCACTAATGCGATTACTTCAACATAAGCGTCCGGATATTCTTTTTTGAAATCAACGATTCGCTCTGCAAGTTCTCCTATATTCGCAACAGACTGTTTATGAGTGCGGATATAAGATGTGGCTTTTAACGAGAGCATCGGATAATCACGAACCCGTATTTCAAAATCATACCTTTGGTCAATATTCTCTCGGCGTGTTACCCGTGATATTGGAAGGACCACATAATCGCTTCCATCAGCCTGCCCTATAATAAGTACAGGGCGCTTTTTAAATGTCATCCTGTGTGCGGAATTATCGTAGTATTTAAAAATAGCCCAATATGCTTTGCCTATCATTGGGCCACCTCCGCATCGTCAAACTCATCGTAATACATATCATACATTGCGTCATACGGTCTTACTTTTTCAGCATCTTTTCTTATGTCATCAATGGACAGCGGTTTACTTCCGTTTTCCCCGAAGGCTAAGTTTTTTCTCGTATTCTGCCATGAAATTTCTTTATGCGAGATTTCGCTCAATTTCCAAGATGCCAGCCCGCCATATTGCAATATTACATTTTTAACAATATAAGCTGCTTCTGCTGACAAAGGTCTTATGTCCTCAGAATATATTCCGTCTTCTGTGTACAGAGCACGCACTTCTTTTGATACAGGACCGTATTTCCAACCTTCAAATACTTCTGGGAATAACGGTTCATTCGTAATTGCAAGGCTCTCCCTCTGAGAAAGATATAGCAGCTTGTGCAGTTTCATTTCATCAATTACCTCACCCGACTGCCGTTTGTATTCATCGTATATATACTGAGCAACATCAATGATTCTCTCCACAACTGCACCTCCTTCGATTACACACAACACTATATAAAAAATCCGCCTACCGGCGGTGCCCCATGACCGATGCTATTACATAACACTGATACGTTAATTCGGTTAATTGGGCGTACAGCGTATCTCTACCTGCACTTATACTATATGGTATCCACGCTGTTTTGTCAATGGCTTTTCCAATTTTCCTCCCACGTTTCTCCCACTTTTCTCTCGTTATTTCTATTCTCCCACATTGATTAAAAATCCATGTAACACAAAAACCCCGGATAATTTTCAACACAGCATTTTCCGAGGTTTTTCATTCTCTTTCCGCTCCCCTCTCCCGAAGCTCCACCGCCCGATAATTCCCCAGTTCCACCACGTCCCCCATTTCAAAGGGAACCGGAGCAGAGAAAATGGGCCCGTCGTACACAAAGGTATGATACTCCCCGTTCTCCCCGCAGATGTCCACGCCGGCCTCCTTCATTTTCGAAAGAAGCGGCAGGGACAGATCCTGCCCCAGATAGGAGACGTCCAGCTTGTCCGCGTCTACGATTTTAATCTTCGCCCGGAATCCAGCCCGCAGCGCTTCGTACACCAGCTCCTCCCGGGACTGCCGCCACAGCCTGAAGCAGAGCCTCTGGAAGGCCGTGGAACCAGGAGCGCTCCCGCTCCCGGTTCACGGTGGTGAGGAGGGCCGCCGGGATATGGCCCTCCTCTAGCATGCGGTACAAGGCCAGAGCGCTGTCCTTTCCGCCGCTGTAGGACATCACAAATTTCATGGCGCTCACTTACTCCTGCACCAGCTTCATGGCGCAATCCGCCCACTCTGTCAGACGCTGGGGCTGGTAGCGCACCGTGGAAATATCCTTCAGGATCATTTCCAGGGCAACGTTATTTTTCCTGGCCGCCGCCATCGTCCGCTTCAGATCCTCAGCGATCACGTCGATGTCCATGGTATCTCCCGCCAGGAACGCCGGGGTGGGCTTGTTGGACATGATGATGTCCTTTCTTAAGCCTTCCGCAAATTCCTCCCGGTGGCTCCAGGGGCTGCAGGAGATCTTCTTCACGTTGGGGATTTTCTGCACGATATCCAGCCTGTCGTCCAGCCTGTCGCAGCAGCCGTAATAAAGCATGCCGTACTGCTCCGCCAGCCTGGAAATGTAAGGCACCTCAAATTCCTCCGTCACATCCGGGGACACCGCCGTGAAGAGCTGGGCCAGCCCGAAATTCCAGGCATTTTTCGTGTTGGCCTCCTTGCCCGCTCCAAAATCCGGCAAAAGCTCGTCGGTATAAATGTGAGAGCAGTGGCAGAGATTCTCCGAGGTGTTCACCAGCCCCAGCTCGTTGACCTGGCGGATGCCCTCCAGGGCGGAGTGGGTCATCTTCTCCATGATCTTATGGATAAATTCCGGGCGGTCGATCAGATCGTAATAAATGCTGTCCACTCCCATAAGCTCCGCCAGCTCATCCCAGATCCCCAGGCGTATAAATACCCCTCCGGCCTGCCGCACCGGCAGGATGCCGTCAAAGATTTCCTGGGCCTCCTCCAGCCACAGGGCAGATTTCTCCCGGTCAAGAGTGATGACCATGTCCTTGATCTTCTTAAGATCCTCCTCTGTCTTCAGCTGATTCTGGAAGGCGTGGGAGACCACGGAGTTCGTTTTATCCGTGGAAAGGGTCGTCTCCTGAATTTTCAGGCCGTAGCCGCTGTTTGCGGCGGCGTAGGGAATGGTCACAAAGGGCTCCACCACCATATCTACCGGGAAATGCCTCCACTTGTACAGGGTGCTGCGCAGGAAAAATTCCACCTGCCGGAACATGGAGTCCTCCACCACACAGGTCAACTCTCCCTCCTGATTCAGTTCGTTCCAGGGAAGCTGGTCGATAAGGACCATGGGCCTGGTACCCTCATGGCGGTTAAAAGCCTTCCACAGCTCCATCTTCTCCCTCTGGCAGGGCAGCGTTGCCACCTCCATGTACTCCTTCGCCAGCTCCCGCAGGGCTGTGATCTCTTCCTTCTTAAGTTCCATCCGTATTTTCCTCCTCTTTTTGCCTCTCCGCAGAAAGCCGTAAGTATTTTTCTCTTCCGCGGGAATTCTTCATAGCCGCCGGCAGCCCGGACACGGCTAACACTTCTGGTACTATTTTATGACATCCTCCGGGCAATACAATGGTATTTATAAGGCAAAAGTTCTCAAAAAGCAACTTTTTCCCTTGCCAATCCCCTCCGTATCCTCTATAATGATTCCAGGAGGTTCAGAAAAATGTTGCTGGCGTGTGGATATGAGACCGTCGCTTCCGACTGGCATGTAAATGAAAAAAGCGCCCCGCTGTACTGCAGGGCGTATTATGTCCTTTCCGGGGATGTGGTGTACCGCTGCGGCAGCGCCGCCCAGTCCCTGCGTCCCGGATATCTATATGTTTTCCCCTCCACGGTTCCCTACCGCATGGAGCAGGACCCCAGCCATCCGCTGAAATGCCTGTACCTGCACCTGGATATTTTTCCCAACCTGCTGACGGAGCTTTTGGAGCTTAAGGTGACGGAGGATTCCTTCCTCTTTCACCTTCTCAATGCCATGATACTGGGCATTTCCGCAGGGTTCTTCCAGAACCTCGACGCAGGTATTCAACAGAATGAAATCCCTGGCTCAGGCATTTCCGCAGGGCCCGGTATTTCCGCAGGACCCGGCATTTCCGCAGGACCCGTCCAGGACTTTGATCCCGTCATCGCCCCCCTGTCCGACGCGCTGATCGCCTATCTTCGCAGCCATTCTCTCTTACAGTCCGTCCCACGGGAGCTGGCGGAGACCATACAGTATATCTCCGCCCACATCAGCGAGGCCATCTCCATTGAGAGCTTAAGCCTTCTGTCCGGCTATCACCCCCAGTACTACATCCGGCTGTTTCGGAAGCACATGAAAATGACGCCGCACCAGTACATCATCAATTACCGCATGCGGGTGGCGCTCTACGCCCTGCTGGCGGGAGACAAGGTGGGGGAGGCCGCCGGGAAGGCCGGGTATACCGAAATACGGAATTTCTCCAGGGCCTTCCACAAGCATTACGGTTATTCTCCCTCCCAGATCCGGAATTTTCTTAAGGTTGTGCCCTAAATCTGCCGGCAGGCGATCTCATGGGTGCCGGAGACGAGAAGCAGGTCCCGTTCCTCCTCCGGCTCAAATCCCTCCGGCAGTCTGAGGCGCACCCGGGTATTCCAGGGAACCCGGACTTCAAACACCACCTTATCCTTCTCACGCCTCCATCCGCTTTCCAGCGTGCCTCCGGGCGTCCGGCAGGACGCTTTCACATAGTCGAGACCGGATACCACCGCGGGTTTTAGGAAAATAAGGCCGCAAAGCCCCTCCTCCTCCCGGATGCCGGCAAGGGCCTTATAGAACCAGACCGTAAAGGCCCCCAGCATGGGATGGTCGTGAGAGTTCATCGTGCTGCCCTCCATCCGCTCCCAGCGCTCCCAGATGGTGGTGGCGCCGCAGGAAAGCATGTAGCCGATACTGGGATAAGTCTCGGTGGACGCGATCCGGTAAGCCTCCTCGTTGTGTCCCTCCCTGCGCAGCACTTCAAACAGGTACTTGGTCATCTGATTGCCAGTGGAGATATGGTAATCCCGCTCCTTCAGATTTTCAAGAAGGTGCGCCAGCACTTCCTCCCGCCGGCCCTCCGGCACGATCCCCAGAAACAGCGGAAACAGGTTGCTGCCCTGAATGTTGGGCTCATAATATCCCTCCCGGTCATTGAAAAAGACTCTGTTTACCGCCTCCGCCGTCTCCGCCGCATAAGACGCAAACAGCTTCTCATCCTCCGCCTTTCCCAGCAGGGCGGCGGCCTTCTCCATCACCCGGCAGTCGTAATAAAGATACCCTGTAGTCACCAGGGACTTGGGCATTTTGGCGGGCACTGCGTTCTCGCCCCAGCCCAGCACGCATTCCGTCATGGGCGGCGCCCACTCTCCGAAATACTCCTCAGAGATAAGTCCCTGCTCCTCCCGCCTGCTCCGCTTGTATTCCACATAGCGGCGCATGCCCTCGTAATGCCTTTTTAAGGGCTGGCTGTCCCCGTAGAAGAGATAGAGGAACCAGGGCAGCAAGACGTAGACGCTGGATATGTGGGCCGCGTCCCGGCAGCCGTAGAAATAAGGGGCCGTGTCCGGGATACAGCCGCTCTCCTCATCCTGGGCGTCCACGATGTCGTTCAGCCATTTTTCATAGAACAGCATCATGTCAAAATTAAACAAAGCCTCCTCGAAGCGCACCGTCATATCGTTAAGCCAGGCCAGCCGCTCGTCCCGCTGGGGACAATCGGTAGGTACGCTGTGAAGATTGTTCTGCTCCGTTATCACCATGGCCTTCTGGATACGGTTTAAAATATCGCTGCTGCTTTCAAAGCTTCCGGTCTGCGCCACATCGGTATGGACGGCCACCGCCGTCACCTCCAGCACCAGCACCCCCTCCTCCGCTTCCACCTGCAGATAGCGAAAGCCGTGATACGTAAATCTGGGACTGTAGATCTCCTGCTTCGCCCCCTTTAAAATATAGCAGTCCGTAGCCTTGGCGCTGCGTAGATTTTCCTGCTTCACATCGCCGTTATGGTCCGTCATCTCCCCGTACCGCAGACAGATCCGCTGGCCGCGGTTTCCCTGCACGGTGACCCTGGCCCAGCCCGCCAGATTCTGGCCGAAGTCCACCACCACGGAGCGGTTGCTCCCATAGGCCATATAGACGGGGCGGTACTCCTTCACCTCCCGGATGGGAGGCATGATCTGCGCCGTCAGGCTTCCGCCCGGCGAGGCGGCCTTAAGGGCCGGCTTCCACTGTCCATCCGGCTGATACCCGGCCTCCGTCCAGCCCTCCTTCTCCATGCGAGCGTCGTACTCCTCCCCGTCGTAAACGCTGTTCTGTAAAATAGGCCCGTCGCAGGCAAGCCAGCCTTCGTCCCCGGTATGGATTTTCCGGGTAAGTCCTCCCTCCTCCCACAGGGCCAGCTCCAGGATCGCCTTGGGCACGCCGTACCAGGAGGGATACTTGCCCACCATCTGCAGAAATCCGCTGTGGCGATTGGCATACCAGCCGTCCCCCAGCCAGATCCCCAGCGTATTTTCCCCCTCCTTCAGCAAATCTCCCACATCATACACGGAATACAGCACGCGCTTCTCATAATCCGTCCATCCGGGCTCCAGGACCCGGTCACCCACCTTCTGTCCGTTGAGATACAGCTCATAATAGCCGATACCGCTGATATAGATCCTGCTCCGCTTTGGCAGCCTCCCTAAGGAAAACTGCTTAAGCAGAAGCACGGAAGCCCTCTGCTTTGGCAAAGGCGCCTGTATCCAGGCCGCCTCCCACTCCGCCTGCCGGAAGATGCCGGTCTCAAACCAGGCCTCTCCCTCCGGACAGGAACCGTCCTTAAGCTCCAGCTTCAGGCTCCAGCGGTACCGGGTCCTGCTCTTTAACGCTTCTCCCTCATATTCCACCGCCGAACAGGAGATATCAGCCCTCCGGCCGCTGTCCCAAACACAGCGCGTCCCATCCTCCTCATACACGCGGATGCGGTACCCGCTCTGGGGCGCGCAGCCGGCCGGCAGCCGCCAGCCGAAGCGGGGTCTTTCATTTTGAATACCCAAAGGCTCCTTCAGATACTCGCAGGTCATCTCGGAAACCTTCCTCATCCCTTCTGCCTCCATCTTTTTTCTCCTTTATCTATGGTTTGGTCTCAAGCTTCAGGGGATAATCGCCCAGATGCTTCATCTGAAAGCCGTTGGCCTTATAGGTCTCATAGTCGAAGGCCTCCAGCTCATCGATGGCCAGCTTATGAAATTCATAAAAATTGTGCCACCACTCATAGCCGCTTCCCAGCTCCGCGCCCAGATAGGCGTCCGCAATATCGCAGCCCATCTGGGGCGCCACATAGAACGCGCCCATGGCCAGCACATTGACGCCGTTTCCGGTGATGGCCCGCAGCGCCGCCGGCACGCTCTCCACCACTCCCGCGTGCACATGGGGGCATTTGCTTGCCGCAATATGGATCCCCATCCCCGTGCCGCAGAACAGAAGGGCTCTCTCAAATTCCCCCTCCGCGATCATGGCCCCCACCCGAAGGCCCACTCTGTGGAACATCAGCTCCGTATCGTCCGGGTCCGAATCCTTGCGCACCCCCACGTCCGTGATGGTCCAGCCCTTCTTCTTTAAGTGCTCCACCACAGCTTCTTTCAGCGGAAATCCCGCAAAGTCTGCGCCTACCAGCAACTGCTTGTCTTTGATCGTCTTCATTTTCCTGCTCCTTTCTAATTTTGGGGACATGCAGCCCCTTTTGCACACAGGGGCTGGCTTATGGGACATTCAGCCCCTTTTACACACAGGGGCTGGTTTTTGGGATATACAGCCCCTTTTACACACAGGGGCTGGCGCACCCGGCAATTCAAACTCCAAAGTGTGACAGTCCCTGCTGTTTTGTCTCAGGGAGTCCGCAGTTTGGTTACGCGTGTCACTCCCTTATCTGTTATTGTACACGATTCATGTATCATTCTTCAAGAATAATTTTTCTTAATCCGGTCCTTTATTCTCCCAGAATCTCCTGCACCCTGGGGGCCTTGCTGGCGTAAGTCTCCTTCAGAGCCGCAACCAGCTCCTCGGCGCCCATGGCGTTGATGTCGCTCATGATCTGCTCCCGCATTTGGGCAAATTCCTCTCCTTCACGCTGAACGCCAACGCAGCCTACCTGGGGCGCATTTTTAAGAACGCCACGGGCCAGTCTTTTTCCACCTACCTAAATAACCTTCGGATCGAGCACTCCAAAATGCTGCTGAACGAAACCAACGGGACGGTCCACGAGATTGCAAGAAAGGTGGGCTATAACAGCACCAACTATTTTGTGAACACCTTCAAAAAGTACACCGGCTATTTTCCAAGCCAGTACCGGACCCTTCACAACGACTGAAAGAAGAAAAATAACTCCATCCCGAAGAACCGGGCAACTTCTGCAAAATGACACTTCTCATAATGATCAGGAGCCGGACAGGCCTCCCGCCCTGTCCGGCTCCCTATAAAAAGTTCCCGTTTCTGTTTTTATTTAAAATACTCCACACCCGACTCAAAGAGCTTCAGATCCTGGTCGCCGTAAATATTGATGGCGACGCTTCTTCCCCGCCGCTCGGCGTGGGCCATTTTCCCTAAGATCCGTCCGTCCGGGCTGGTGATCCCCTCGATGGCCATGTAGGAGCCGTTGACGTTCCACTCCTCGTCCATGGTGGGCTGACCCGCCTCGTTGACGTACTGGGTAGCCACCTGACCGTTGGCAAAGAGCTTGTCAAGCCACTCCTTGGGAGCCACGAACCGCCCCTCGCCGTGGGAGGCGGGGCTGGTGTAAACGCCGCCCAGAACCGCGTTCTGAAGCCATGGCGACTTATTGGTCACCACCTTAGTGTACACCATCTTGGA
>CALWDR010000257.1 GCA_944376745.1 uncultured Lachnospiraceae bacterium | reverse complement strand
TTCAGCGGATAGTCCAGCTTGGACAGATAACCGTTCTCCATGTAAATACCATTGTTGTCCCGCTGGCCCAGCAGATAGCGGGCAGTCACCGCCTTGACGCCGCGAAAGGTATCCCGCAAAGGAAATTGGTCCAGGGTATAGCTCTCAAAGGCGCTCATAAATTTGCCGGACAAAATACTCTCCCCGGTAAGCTCCGGGAATTCTGCCAGAGGCCTGCGCTCGCTGAGGGACACAGCTTCCGGGGGCTTTATCACGGACCACAGGAAAAATCCCAACAGAAAGGCCGCCGTCACACAGATCAGCACCATATTTTTTATCTTAACCGCCATGCAATCCCTCCTAAAATCGAAAATACAGAAACGGGTTAAAGGAGCCGTCCACCAGAAACGCGGTGCACAAAACCAGCAGAGCCAGGAGCACGACAGGCTCCGCCGCGTTTATCAAAAGTCCGCCGCCCTTTTTCTTCTCCGCCATCCCCGCAAGCTTCGCGGGAAGGGGCGTAGCTCCCACCACCGCCAGGAGGAAGATCACGGCGTAGCTTTTCAGATAATACAAGGTTTCCGGGGTGACTGCCGGAAGGCCCGCCCCTCCGAACATGGCGACCAGGTGACTGCCCGCCTCCGAAAGGCTTGGCCCGTCAAAGATCACAAAGCTGATGAGGACAAGCAACAGCACATAGACGTGCGCCAGCCCCTTTGCTTTTTCCAGCACCTTTAAAAGCCACAGCTTTTCCACCATCAGAAGCACCGCAAAGAAAAGTCCCCACAGCACAAAATTCCAGGCCGCCCCGTGCCACAGCCCCGTTGCCATCCAGACGATAAAAAGGTTCAGAAGCCACCGGGGACGGCCAACACGGCTTCCGCCCAGGGGAATGTAGAGGTAATCCCGAAACCAGGTTCCCAGGGAGATGTGCCATCTTCTCCAGAATTCGGTGATGCTGGCGGAAATGTATGGATAGTTGAAATTTTCCAGAAAGTGAAAGCCAAAAATCCTTCCCAGGCCGATGGCCATATCGCTGTAGCCGGAAAAGTCAAAGTACACATGGAGCACATAGGCCACGGCGTACATCCAGGCAAACAGCACCGAGGGCTCCTGGGAATCCTTGAAAATGGACACCAGCTCCCCCAAAGTGTTGGCCAACAGGATTTTCTTGGAAAGCCCCAGGAGAAATCTGCGTATCCCATAGGCCGCGTCAGCGACGCTGTGCCTGCGTTCCTGAAGCTGCCCGGCGATGTCCGCGTAGCGGACAATGGGGCCTGCGATGAGCTGGGGAAACATGGCGATGTAGGCGGCCAGATGGATATAATTTTTCTGAGCCGGCACCTCCCCGCGGTACACATCCACCACATAGCTTAAGATCTGAAAGGTGTAGAAGCTGATGCCGATGGGCAGGGCGATCCCCAGCAGGGGCAGGGAAAGCCCCGTTACCGCGTTGAAATTGCTGATGAAGAAATCCGCGTATTTACAGTAGCCAAGAAGCCCCAGGCTGAACACAACAGAAGCGGCCAGGAATCCTCTTGACCGCTTTCTGTCCCGGTATCGCTCGATTAAGATGCCGAAAATATATCCCTGAGTGATGGAAGCCAGCATGAAAACCAGATATCTTGGCTCCCCCCACCCGTAAAAAAACAGGCTGGACAGCAGAAGCACAGTGTTTTTCAGGCGCTTCGGTACTGCAAAATACAGCAGTATCACACACGGAAGAAAATAATACAAAAATGGTATGATTGAAAACAACATGAACCTTTCCTTCCCTCCTGTCTCAGATTGCTCGCAGGCAACCTTTGATCGATCTGCGCGAGGGGTCTGTCCGCGGACCTTCCACCGTTCTGCGCGAGGGGCCCGTCCACGGACCTTCCACCTGTCTACGCGATGGGCTCGTCGCAGACCACCTCAGCGCCCTCGTAGGCCGCGCTAACCTTATCCTTGAAGGTATCCACAATATCGCCGGTTCCAAAGAAGGACAGTACATAATCCCCCACGGTCATGATCACCAGCTTCTCCGGGAAGCCGCACATCCACTGCCTCTGCATGATATTATCCTGTAACGCGCCGGCAAGATCCCCGGTTTTCCCGGCGTCCGTCACATGGAAAGCGCCGCAGGTAAAGGTGTTGGCGTTCATCATGTGCATCAGGGAAGCCGCGTCGTCGATGTCTCCCACGGAAGCCGCCGGAAATCCCAGGGTGGAATCCAGCATGGCAGAATCCTCGATACCGAATTTTCCAGGTCCCTCCGTGGACATATTGTCGGCATCCCCGCCGGTGGCCGGGAACTTCTCATCCTCGGCATAGCTGCTCCACACCGTATTCAAAAGCTCCAGGGCGCTCTCCGCCACGGGCTTGTCTTCCGCACCGGCTCCGTCGCCCGTGCCCTCCCCATTTTCCTTACCACCGCAGGCCGCAAGGGAAAGGGTCATGATCAGTGTCAATAAAATCGCAAGTAATTTTTTCATTCTCATATTCCTCCAAAATGTTTCGTAATGTAATGATGTATAAACTTCCTATACGCTCTCTTTGGCGTCTTACGCCAGATTCTGCTACAGCGACAGTACCAGAATATTCAGCAGAATATTCAGCAGCCAGATTCCCGCAGACAGGCAGATTCCCACAATGCTGCAGATTTTTCCCGCTCTGGCCAGACTGGCCCTGCTGGAGCCCTGTCCCATTCTCGCCAGGGAAAATCCCACGCAGCCTAAGATCACGCCGATCAGCGGCATAAAAATTCCCAATACAATGGACAGGATTCCCACCACAAGGGCCGCCACCGCCGGCTTGTAGTTATCCATGACCTGTACGGGAATCGGTGCAGGGATCGGGCCGTTCTGTCCCTGGGGCCCCGCCGGCTGCCCCTGTGAGCCTCCCGCCTGAGGACCTGCTGATTGCTCCTGCAAGCCTCCCGCCTTCGGACCCGCCGGCTGTCCCTGTGGACCTCCCGCCTGGGGCTGTGCGCCACCTGCCTGACTCTGCTGGGGCAGGGGCTGCTGCAGAGAAGCAAACAACTGCTTCAGGCTGCTCTTATAAGGCTTCGTCACCACGACCCCATAAGCGCCGTCCAGGCCGTGTTCCTTGCCGAAGGTGCCCTTGATCCATGCCTCCAGGTGAAAAACGCCGTTGGCGTAGGACCATTTTAAATATTTAAATCCTTCCACCACAGCGTCCCCGGCCCGGTAAGCCGGTTCCCCCTTCCAGTCAGACATGGAAAAGCCATGCTTCGCAAGATAGTCCTCCATAATAAAATGCACAAAATCGTCCGGTTTATTCAAAACCAGATCCTGTGTAAATCTTGACATACATTTCCTCCTATAAACTCCGTATGGAAGCTCTGATATTATCCGGCAATCAGCATAACTGCCCCACTTTATGCCGTTTTCTTTTCAAGTTCTTCCATATTTTCCCTGACCTGCGCAATCTGTTTTTCAAGTACCTTTCTCGTATCATCCACATACTTCAAAATCAGATTTTCACTCTCAGTAATCCGTTTATCAGCTGTGCTCTCCACGATTGACTTGATGGCCTGTAAATCCTTTTCTTCCAACATTGACTGTCCCCCTTTCTAAATTATCAGCTCTGTTCTGCGTCGTGGGTATTTTAAACACTGCTGTCTATCTCGGCTATCCTTCTATAGGAACCACTTCGTGAACCCTATTATCACAGTTATATTATATTGGATTTCACCGGGTTCCGCAAGTGGGAACTTTGTATCTTCTTAGATACAGAGGGCAGGCGGCACTGATAATTTTTAAGAGGCTCCATCCCTGCCGGGTGGAGCCTCTGTCCCATACGATCAGCGTTCCGTCCATTGGACGAAATTTTCAATTTTCCGGTATCGCGTTTTCCCAAACCAGTATCTTACATGTAATATCCCGGAGCATGGCTTATGATATATTCCACCGCTCCCATTCCCATGGAGAAAAACGCCAGCACGAGAATCAGGAAAATGGCGGGTGCGTCGTACTTCATGGCCGCTTCCGTCTTTTTTAGGTTGGAGAGAAGCACCTCCACTCCGAGAAAGACCAGAACCAGGGGCCACAGCCGGAAGATAAATCCGTAGGTCAGCTCCGGTATCAGCATGTGCAGAAGGAACAGTGTTCCGAAAAAAATCAGTACGATTCCACAGGTGACGCTTCCTACTCTTCGGGTTCTCATGGCTGCTCACCGCCTGTCACATCCTCATGCTCCAGCTCCTTTTTCTTGCCCCGGATCAGCCAGATCCCGCCCAGCACGCACAGCACGGCGATGACAAGCTGGGGCAGCACATACAGGAGATTGCTGTAAAAGTCCATCAGATAGCTGGGCAAAAGCCAGGCCAGCAGATCCAGGAAGTTGTTCAGAAGAACCACCGCGCCCACCACGATCAAAACTGCCGCCAGCACATTGCGGAACCGTTTGTTCAGCTTCCCCTGTTCCGGCATAATGCTGTTCAAATGGAACAGATAATCATCCTCTATGGCATAAAACTCCTCATCGGACATGCCTCTTAAATTGTGTACATGGAAAAAGCTGTAAAACCACAGGATCGGCGCCACGAACAGCAGCGGTCCCAGGTTCAGCCAGACGGACAAGCACACCAGAAGAAAGAACGCCCCCATCAGGCTGATCCCCTGCTTCATAAATCCCATATACATCTCCCCCGCTCCCGGCAGGAGCGAGCAGATAAATGTTAGAAAACCATTTTTCTTTCTCGTCATTTTTTCTTACCTCCGTTTAAAATTTGATTGGCAAACTCGTTCATTTTCTCGGTGGCCCCATAGGTAACCTCGTTGACCCTGTCCAGAATGGATTTTTCCGATTCCAGACCGGGCACTTCCTGCTCTGCCGCAGGCTTTTCAATCTGCGCAAAGCCCACCTCCTGGAAGTTGGCCGTTAAAACCAATATCAGAATGGAAAAAACCACCGCCGCGCTCACCTTTAAGCTGTACAACAAAAGCTGTATGCGTTTGGAAGTCCTTCGAATCGTGACTGCCGCCTGAATATCCAGCTGTCCCACGCGTTCCAGGATCTGTTCCGTCAGATACGCGGGGGGCACGGCATTCGCCTCATCACGGTCCATGATGGACGCCAGCCGGTCCGCACACCAGGTACAGTCGCAGGTATGCTCTAAAATTCTGCAAAAGTCTTCCGGCTCTATCACATCCTGCTCAAGGGCAATCCACATTTCTTCCGTAATGTGACTTGTTTCCGTTCTTTTCTGCGTCATGCCGTTTCCTCCTTCACTGTCTTTTTCAACATTCCCCGGGCCCGGTAGATCTGGGTCTGGACGGTCTTTTGATTCTTTCCTGTCTCCGCCGCGATCTCAGCGGCAGATTTTCCATGATAAAAATGCTCCGTGGCAATGGTTTTGTAGGGCTCCTTCAGACTCTGGCACAGGGCGAGCACAGACTGGCGGGACTCCTTTTTCAGGTATGCCTCCTCCGGCGTCCCCCTGTGATCCACAAGGAACAGAAATTCCTCCTCCCCGGCCGGCTGTATCCGCCGCTTGGCGCTTTTTAAGAAATCCAGGCATTTGTTGGCGGCGATCTTACACAGCCACGCCTTTTCGTAGGTCCGGTCAAAGGTGGATAAATTTTTGTATGCGGACAGGTAGGTCTCCTGGGTCAGATCCTCCGCGTCAAAGGGATTCCCCACAGCCTTTAAGCAGATGGCGTAGACCAGCTTCTGATACTTGCTTAAAAGCTCCGCGAAATATGCTTCGTCATAAATGTTATCCACCTCCTTTTTCTGTGTCATTGACTATAACGAGCCGGGTGAAAAAATGACTTCAATTTTTATAGAAAATTTTTTCAAAAGAAAAAGCTGCCGCAAAAGCAGTTTCTCCGGCAGAATCCGCCATTGTCCAACAGGCCAATGCCCTCATCTGCTGTTATTGCTTTTGCAGCAGCCAGTTCTTCTTTCTTCCGCCAGAAGCTTCTCCCCCAGGATTACGCCAGCGCTTCCACCAGTTCCTCCCTGGGATTTACGCCAACGCCTCCGCCAGTTCCTCCCTCCGGGATTACGCCAGCGCCTCCGCCAGCTCCTTCAGCTTCCCAAGGTCGCTGTCCTTCATAGAGGACTTGATGGTCACCACAGGCTCCGCCACGGTGATATTTTTCATGCCCTCCAGAGCTACCCGCATCAGCTTCCCGGAGGCCGGTGCCCAGCTTCCGTTCTCAATCAGGCCCACGGTGCGCTTCTGATAATTCTTGGCCTTTAAGTGGTGGAGAAATTCCTCCATAAAGGGGAACATGCCGCCGTCATAGGTGGAGGCCGCCAGCACCATCCGGTCGTAGCGGAAGGCGTCCTCCAGAGCCTCCGCCATGTCGTCCCGGGCCAGATCCGTCACCGCCACCCTGGGAACGCCGGCCTCCTTCAAAAGCTCCGCCAGCTTTAAAGCCGCCGCCTTCGTGTTGCCGTAAATGGAGGCATAGGCAATGAGAACGCCCTGATCCTCCGGCTCATAGCTGCTCCAGGTGTTGTATTTGTCGATATAATATCCCAGATTTTCCTTTAAAATGGGGCCGTGGAGGGAGCAGATGGTCTGAATATCCAGGTTCGCGGCCTTTTTGAGGAGCATCTGCACCTGAGCGCCGTATTTTCCCACGATATTAAAATAGTAGCGCCGCGCCTCGCAGTCCCAGTCCTCCTCCGCGTCCAGAGCCCCGAACTTTCCAAAGGCGTCCGCCGCAAACAGCACTTTCTCCGACTGCTCGTAGGTCACCATCACCTCCGGCCAGTGGATCATGGGGGCCATGATAAACTGCAGGGTATGGCTGCCCAGAGATAAGGTATCTCCCTCCTTCACCGTCAGGGTACGCCCGGTCAGATCCAGCTCAAAGAACTGCCCGATGAGCTGGAAGGTCTTGGCATTGCCCACAACCGTCATCTTTGGGTATTTCTCCGCCAGGACCTTAACGCTTCCCGCATGGTCCGGCTCCATATGGGAGACCACCAGGTAATCCGGCGTCCGTCCCTGAAGCTCCCGCGCAAGATTTTCCAGCCATTCCCCGGTCTTATGAACGTCGATGGTGTCCATCACCGCGATCTTCTCATCTAAGATCACATAGGAATTGTAGGCCATGCCGTTTGGCACCACATACTGTCCCTCAAACAGGTCGATCTCCTTGTCATCCGCGCCCACGTAGCGGATCGCCTCTGAAATATATGTATCCTTCATGCTCTCTCCTCCAATTAAAAATCATTCGTTCCTGTCTTCTTAAAGTTCGGCACACGGCGGCAGGTTCCCTGCCTGTGCCATTTTCCCGTAAAAAGGGGCCCGTTTGCACAGCCCCCTTCTACTTATTTTATTTCTTTGACAAAAATTTGTCAATATTTTTCCCACAGAATTTTTTGGTATTGACGAAAAGAAAGCCCAGCGCCGGCAGCTTACTTCCCGGACAGATACTCATCGATGCCCTTGGCCGCCGCCTTACCGGCTCCCATGGCCAGGATCACCGTGGCGGCTCCCGTCACGGCGTCGCCTCCGGCGTACACGCCCTCCTTGGTGGTCTTGCCGTTGTTCTCGTCCGCCACGATGCACTTCCAGCGGTTCACCTCAAGGCCCTCGGTGGTGGAGGAGATCAGGGGGTTGGGGGAGGTTCCCAGGGACATGATCACGGTGTCCAGGGCAAGCTCAAACTCGGAACCCGGAATCTCCACCGGACGCCTTCTTCCGGAAGCATCCGGCTCGCCCAGCTCCATACGGATGCAGCGCATGCCCTTTACCCAGCCGTTCTCGTCCGCGAGGATCTCCACCGGGTTGGTGAGAAGGTCAAAGATGATGCCCTCCTCCTTGGCGTGATGGACCTCCTCCACACGGGCCGGAAGCTCCTCCTCGCTTCTGCGGTACACGATATGCACCTCGGCGCCCAGACGAAGGGCCGTCCTGGCGGCGTCCATGGCAACGTTTCCGCCGCCCACAACCGCCACCTTCTTCCCTCTGAAAATGGGGGTGTCGTGGTCCTCCCGGAATGCCTTCATCAGATTGTTCCG
Organism: uncultured Lachnospiraceae bacterium; assembly: GCA_944376745.1. Classification (GTDB taxonomy): domain Bacteria; phylum Bacillota; class Clostridia; order Lachnospirales; family Lachnospiraceae; genus 14-2. The sequence continues at coordinate 3,333 of CALWDR010000257.1, read as the reverse complement.
GGTGAGGTATTCGTTGGCGGAGAACACGCCGTTGGCATTTTCCCCGGGAATCCCCATGAACTTGGGAAGGCCCGCGCCGGAACCGATGAACACGGCCTCAAAGCCCTCCTCGTCCATCAGCTCGTCGATGGTGGTGGCCTTGCCGATCACCACGTCCGTCTCGATCTTGACGCCCAGAGATTTCACGTTCTCGATCTCCGGCTCCACAACGCCCTGCTTGGGCAGACGAAACTCGGGAATCCCGTAGATCAATACGCCGCCGGCCTCATGCAGCGCCTCGAAAATGGTAACGTCGTAGCCCATTTTCGCCAGATCTCCGGCGCAGGTCAGGCCCGCCGGGCCGGAGCCGATAACGGCCACCTTGTGATTCTTCTTCTCCTTAGCCGGCTGGGGCTTGATGCCATGTTCCCTGGCCCAGTCCGCCACGAAACGCTCCAGCTTGCCGATGGATACGGGCTCTCCCTTGATGCCCCGGATACATTTTCCCTCGCACTGGCTCTCCTGGGGACATACCCGCCCGCAGACCGCCGGAAGGGCGGAGGACTCCGAAATGATCTGATAGGCCTCCTCGAAATTCCCCTCCTTCACCTTGGCGATAAAGCCGGGAATGTTGATGGAAACGGGACAGCCAGTCACACATTTCGCGTTTTTACAGTTGATGCAGCGCGTGGATTCCTCCATGGCTTCTTCCTGATCATATCCGTAGCAAACCTCTTCAAAATTTGTCGCCCGCACCTTGGGCTCCTGTTCTCTTACCGGTACCTTCTTCAATACGTCCATTAGTTGTCACCTCCGCAATGTCCACATCCGCCGTGATGGGTATCTCCCTCCTGAAGCTTCAGCATCGCACGGCCTTCCTCTGTCCTATACATCTGCTGGCGCTTCATGGCCTCGTCAAAATTCACCAGATGGCCGTCAAATTCCGGCCCGTCCACGCAGGCGAACTTCACCTCATTGCCCACGGTCACGCGGCAGGCGCCGCACATGCCGGTTCCGTCCACCATGATGGGATTTAAGGAGACGATAGTGGGAATCTCCAGCTGCTTGGTCAGAAGACACACAAATTTCATCATGATCATGGGGCCGATGGCAACGCAGACATCATAATGATTGCCCTTTTCCTTCACCAGCTCCTCGATGAGCCCGGTGACCATTCCCTTGAAGCCGTAGCTTCCGTCGTCGGTGGCCACATAGAGATTGCCCGCCACCGAGCGCATCTCCTCCTCCAGGATCAGCATGTCATGGGTCTTGGCCCCCATGATCACGTCCGCGTCGATGCCGTGCTCCTTCAACCATTTTACCTGGGGATAGACGGGCGCGGTTCCCACACCGCCGGCCACAAACAGGTATTTCTTCTTCTTTAATTCCTCCAGGTCCTCCTTCACAAACTCGGAGGGGCAGCCCAAGGGTCCCACAAAATCCTGGAACGCGTCTCCCGCCTGTAAATGAGACATCCGCTCGGTGGATGCTCCCACGATCTGGAAGACAATGGTAATGGTTCCGGCCTCTCTATCGTAATCGCAGATGGTCAGGGGAATCCGCTCTCCCACCTCATCTGTTTTCGCAATAATAAATTGTCCCGGCTCACAGTGCTTGGCGATCCTCGGAGCCACGACATCCATCAGAAAAATCTTGTCCGCAAGCTTCTCTGCTTTCGTTATTGGATACATCTCTTACCTCCTGCATAGTTTTATTTATCACACTATCCTTTATCATAATATAGGAATCGCGAAATAGCAAGATTTTTGTTGAAAACAATTTTAATTTCATGGTAGAATAAAATAAAAAGAACAGGGAGGTACTTATGAAAAAGAACGTGCTTATCATCCTGTGCCTTCTGGCCGCCGCCGGGCTGGGAGGCCTTTGTACCTGGCAGTATCTAAGGCAGCAGGATTCTCTGGAAGCCCTGGCACAGAGCCAGAAGCAGACGGAAGAAACCGCCGGGAAGGTCACCGAACTGGAAGAAACGCTGGCGGACAGGGAGGCTTACATAAAAGGCCAGGAGGAATACGTATCGGAGCTTTCCAGCCAGCTTGCGGCCCTGGAAGCCCTCGGAGAGGAGAACTCCGATGAGGAAGAAACGGACGACGGGGAGGAGGAGGACAATCCCTATCAATACGATTACCCGGAGCTGTACGCCCAGGCGGAGTACGACAGACGGCACCCAGCAGAGGACGATGACGAAGAGAAGGAGAAGAAAACGGCTTACCTCACCTTCGACGACGGTCCCTCCAGCCTGACCCCCAAGGTGCTGGATATCCTGGATGAATACAACGCCAAGGCCACCTTCTTTGTGGTCTACAAGGACGATGAGGAATATACAAGCTATCTTTCGGAGATCGTAAAGCGGGGCCATACCCTGGCGCTCCACTCCTACAGCCACGACTACAAGAAGATTTACGCCTCCGTGGACAATTTCCTGGCAGATTTTGAAAAGGTCTACGACTGGGTCTATGAGGAGACCGGCCTGCGCCCCACCCTCTTCCGCTTCCCCGGCGGCAGTACCAACGGCAAACGGGCGGTAGTGGACGAGATCGTGGAGGAGATGGAGCGGCGGGGCTTCATCTACTATGACTGGAACGTCAGCTCCGGCGACGGCAGCAACCTGACCACCACCGAGAACATCATCGACAACGTCACCTCCACCATCGGCTACCAGGATTTTCCCGTGGTGCTCATGCACGACGGCCCCGGCAAGAACGCCACCCTAAGGGCCCTGCCCACGGTGCTTGAAATGCTCACGGAGGAGGGCTATGAATTTGAGACCCTGAACGAAACCATGAAGCCGGTGCAGTATGTAAGGAAGAGGAGGACATCATGAAAAAAATAAGTCTGTTCTTTTTTGTAATCATGCTTTTGCTGACTTTTTACGGCTGTTCCTCCCCCCACCGTCTACACGGTGGAAAAAGACGGACTTTCCCTGACCGTCGATACGGAGAACCACACCATCTCCGATGGGACAGACCTTTATGAATACGATATTTCCGGCTATGACCTGACCATTACCTATCCCAACGGCACGATCTACTCGTGGACAACAGACCGCTACGGCAATGGCTCCGGCGGATGGGATAAGGATTATGATCCTGATCGCTATATTCCCTTCTCCACCCTGCGGGATGCTCTGGAAGAAAAGGAATACGATCATACTCCGTCAAAAAATATTTTTCCCATCCTGCTCCTGGTGGGCCTTGGCATTTTTGTCGCGGCCGCGCCCCGCGCAGCCTGGTATCTGGAGTACGGCTGGCGCTGCAAAGACGCGGAGCCCTCCGATCTGGCCCTGGGACTGAACCGCGTATGCGGCGTCATTTTGCTGATCATTGCAGTTGTTAT
>CALWDR010000256.1 GCA_944376745.1 uncultured Lachnospiraceae bacterium | reverse complement strand
TAAATGCCTGCCAGGTGTACGATTATGAGACGGACGCTTATCTTCCCGTCTATGATCTGGAGAAGGCGGAGGGACAGGACCCCTACGAGGTGTTTCTGTCCGGGCCGAAATCCATCCAGGTGCTGGAGAATCCCCAGGCGGATACAGAGAGGGAGCTGATCCTGTTTCGGGATTCCTTCGGCAGCAGTCTGGCGCCTCTGCTCATGGAGGGGTACGCGAAGATCACGCTGGTGGACATCCGCTACGTTTCCCCGGCGTCGCTGGGACAGTTTGTGACCTTCGAGGATCAGGATGTGCTGTTTCTGTACAGCGCGTCGGTGCTGAATGACAGCGTTACGATCAAATGATGGAGCACGCTGTCTGTGAGAATTTGGCGGATGTTTTAGCAGTGGTAGGAATGTGATGCTCTGGGTGCTATTTGGGAAACGCCCTCCGGGGAGTAAGCAAGCCGCCGGCGCGGCAGGAGAAAAGAGAACGGAAGAGAGCTGTATTGTCTGGGAAGTCTGATTCCCGGGCAATACGGCTTTCTTTTTTTTGGCGGAACCTCCTCATTCCGGCAAAATTGATTTTTGGGGGAAAAAATAAGACAGTGCTTATGCATGTTAAAATGTTGCTAGAATTTATTTGATATATACAAAAAATTAAAATAAAACCGATAAGATCTCGTTAAAATAACGAAATTCCGCTTGCTTTTCCACTCCTTTAGCGGTACGCTTAGCTTGCACTACTAAATTATTTTCAAGGAGGATATACTATGAAAAGGAAAATCGTATCACTGGCATTGACGGCGGTGCTGTCTATGGCTTTGCTGGCCGGCTGCGGGAATGCGGAGGATGACAAGAACGCCGGATCGGATGTGGATGACCAGAAAGAAGACACGACCAAGCCTTCCGAAGAAGGCAATGCGGAAGGAAGCGTCTACTACATGAACTTTAAGCCGGAGGTGGACGCCATCTGGCAGGACATCGCCAAGGCTTATACGGAGGAAACCGGCGTGCCGGTGAAGGTGGTGACCGCGGCCAGCGGCCAGTATGAGGCGACCCTTCGGACAGAGATCGCGGGCGCCAACGCCCCTACCTTATTCCAGATCAACGGGCCCGTGGGCTATGAGAACTGGAAGGATTACTGCCTGGACCTGACGGATACGGACATTTACCAAAATTTAAGCGATCCGTCTCTGGCCGTGACCGGGGCGGACGGCGGCGTTTACGGAATTCCCTACACCGTGGAGGCCTACGGCATTATTTACAATAACGCCATTATGGACAAATACTTTGCCCTGGAGGGCGCGGTGGTAAAGAGCGCTGACGAGATCAACAGCTACGATACCTTGAAGGCCGTGGCGGAGGATATGACCGCTAAGAAGGCGGAGCTGGGGATCGAGGGCGTCTTTGCATCCACCTCTCTGCTTCCAGGCGAGGACTGGAGATGGCAGACCCATCTTGCCAACCTGCCCATCTACTATGAATACAAGGATAAAGGGGTAGGAGATCTGGATGAGATCGAGTTTACCTACGCGGAGAACTACAAAAATGTGTTAGACCTGTACATGGACAATTCCGTATCCGAGAAGGGCCTTCTGGGCTCCGTGGATGTGGCCACCTCCATGGCGGAATTCGCTCTGGGCCAGTGCGCCATGGTGCAGAACGGCAACTGGGCCTGGAGCCAGATCTCCGAAGTGTCCGGCAACACCGTGAAGGCGGAGGATGTAAAATTCATGCCCATCTACTTCGGCGTGGACGACGAGAACCAGGGCCTCTGTATCGGTACCGAGAATTTCTGGTGCATCAACAGCCAGGCCTCGGAGGAAAATATTAAGGCCACCAAGGATTTCCTGACCTGGCTTACCACCTCCGAGGAGGGCAAGGCTTTCATGTCCAAATCCACCGACGAGGGCGGTCTTGGCAACGCGGCTCCCTTCACCACCTTTACCGAGGCGGAGCGTTCCTCGGACCCGCTGGCCGTTGAGATGTACAAATGGATGGAGAGCGGTAGGACTTCCGTGAGCTGGAACTTTACAAGCTTCCCCAGCCAGACCTTCAAGGATAATTTTGGCAACGCGCTTCTGGAATATGCCAATGGAAATATGACCTGGGATGAGGTGGAAGCCTACGTCATCGAGCAGTGGGCCGCGGAAAAAGCGGCAGCCGCTCCTCAGGCATAAAAAAGCGGATTTACGGTAAGAATTTAAGAGAAGGAATCGTCCCCAAAAAAGGACGATGACTACGGAGAGAGGGCGCCGGATATGTGCGGAAAACGTCAGAAAGATCCTTTGTCGTTTTTTGTCGTTCCTTCGGGAACCAATGTCCGGCGCCCCCTTTTTAGATAAGGAGTTTATTATGGAGAAAACATTAAAAAAGTATTTCCCGGTGTTTGTGCTGCCGACCCTGCTGGCCTTCTGCCTGTCCTTCCTGATCCCCTTTGTACAGGGGGTGTACCTGTCCTTTTGCAGCTTCACCACCGTGGGAAATGCCAAATGGGTGGGGCTTAGCAATTATAAGCTGGCCTTCTCGGCGGGGGAGGGGTTTGGAAGAGCGTTTCTGTTTACGGCGGCATTTACCCTGGTGGCCGTGGTCACCATCAACGTGCTGGCCTTTTTGGTGGCGCTGCTGTTGACGCGGAAATTACGAGGTACCAACTTCTTTCGGACGGTATTTTTCATGCCCAACCTGATCGGCGGCATCGTCCTTGGCTACACCTGGCAGCAGATGATCAACGCGGTGCTCCATTCCCATGGCGTCACCATCGTGTCTGATCCCACTTATGGCTTTATCGGGCTGGTGCTTCTGATGAACTGGCAGATGGTGGGCTATATGATGATCATCTACATTGCCGGCCTGCAAAATGTGCCCGGCGAACTGATCGAGGCGGCCCAGATCGACGGAGCCACCGCCATGCAGACTCTGTTTCGGGTAAAGATTCCCATGGTACTGCCCTCCATTACCATCTGCATTTTTCTGACCCTTTCCAACAGCTTCAAGCTCTTTGACCAGAACCTGGCGCTGACGGCGGGAGCGCCCATGAACAGGACCCAGATGCTGGCCTTGAATATTTACGATACCTTTTACGGCAAGAACGGTTATCAGGGGGTGGGACAGGCCAAGGCCGTGGT
>CALWDR010000255.1 GCA_944376745.1 uncultured Lachnospiraceae bacterium | reverse complement strand
ACAACACGGTTTCCACCTGGGACAGCAATTACACGGTGTTTACCACCGACATCGGGGGAAGCGCCCGGGGAAGCGGCGTGCTCCTGAATCTGGAAGGGGAAGTGGTGGGAGTGATCAATCAGGACTACGGCAACGCCGGCGGTCAGAATACCATTACGGCGCTCTCGATTTCGGAGCTTAAGGAGATCATCGAGGATCTGTCCAACGGCAGGGCCATTCCTTATCTGGGACTGAAGGTGAGCACCGTCACCGACGAGATTTCCGTGGAATACGGTCTGCCCAACGGCGTATACATCAAGGGCGTGGAGACCAATCTCTCGTCCCCGGCCATGGCGGCCGGCCTCCAGGAGGGGGACGTGATCGTATCCATGAACGGAGAGGAGATCCTGACGGTGGACGCCTATACCCAGATGCTTCTGGAATTGCAGCCGGAGCAGACGGTGGCCATCAAGATCCTGCGCCAGAACGGCCAGGATTATGTGGAGTGGGAGTGCAGCGCTGTGGTGGGCGTGCTGAAATAGTAAGAAAAGCGGCCCGGGCTTTGCCTTTCAGCCGCAGAACATGAGTCGAAACACTGGAATTTTGGAGGAAAATGAAAATGAAATATATAGAGACCTTGCGGGAAGGGGAGCGCGTGGGGGAGATTTATCTCTGCAAGCATAAGCAGACCGCTGTGACCAAGAACGGGAAGCCCTATGAGTCCCTGATTTTACAGGACAAGACGGGGACCTTGGACGCCAAGATCTGGGACCCCAATTCCCAGGGCATTGATGATTTTGAAGCCTTGGATTACATCGATGTGGTGGGGGATGTCACCAGCTTTCAGGGGGCTTTGCAGCTAAATGTGAAGCGGGTGCGCAGAGCCCAGCAGGGAGATTACGACCCCAGCGATTATCTGCCCGTCAGCGGCAGGGACATTCCGGCCATGTGGAAGGAGCTGACGGGATTCATCGACGGCATGACAAATCCTTATTACAAGCAGCTGACGGAGAATTTCTTCCTCAAGGACCAGGAATTTGCCAGGCGGTTCTGCTTTCACAGCGCCGCCAAAAATGTGCACCACGGATTTGTGGGGGGCCTGCTGGAGCACACCTTGAGCGTGGTGAAGCTGTGCGATTATCTGGCGGGGACTTATGAGATCTTGAACCGGGAGCTTCTGCTGACAGCCGCCATGTTCCACGATATCGGCAAGCTGGAGGAACTGTCCCCATTTCCCCAAAATGACTACACGGACGACGGGCAGCTTCTGGGGCACATTATGATCGGGGTGGAGATGGTGAGTCTGGGGATTCGGGAGATCCAGGGATTTCCCCCGAAAATGGCCTCGGAGCTGAAGCACTGTATTCTGGCCCATCACGGGGAGCTGGAGTACGGCTCCCCCAAGAAGCCGGCGCTGGCGGAGGCTGTGGCCTTAAGCTTTGCGGACAATGTGGACGCCAAGCTGGAGACCATGAAGGAGGCCTTTGGCTCTGCCTCCCAGGGAAGCACCGAATGGATAGGATATAACCGGCTCTTTGAGTCCAATATCAGGAGGAGCAGCAATTAGTGTGTTATCCTTTCATTATGGGAAATGCGGGTGATACCGTACTTAAGACAGGCAGCGGCAGGAGCAGGAAGTGATACCGTATACCGGAAAGGTGGCGGCAGTCTTTGTCTGGTATGGACAGATGAAATTGGCCAGAGAAAGGATTTTTCAGAATGGGTAAGAAGAATACAGAAAGGGCGGCCCTCAAAAGGGAGGCCGGAGCCTGGCATTTTCAGAAGGACGACCTGCTGGAGCTGTCCATAGAGGATATGGGCGTTGACGGGGAGGGAATCGGCAAGGCCGGCGGCGTGACTTTCTTTGTGAAGGACGCCGTCATCGGGGACAGGGCCCGGGTGAAGGTCATGAAGATGAAGAAAAGCTACGGCTACGCCCGGCTGATGGAGATCCTGGAGCCGTCCCCCCATCGGGTGGAGCCACGGTGCGAGTGCCACCGGCAGTGTGGCGGCTGTCAGCTGCAGGCCCTGTCCTATGAGAAGCAGTTGGAATTTAAACAGCGGAAGGTGCAAAATAACCTGGTCCGCATTGGGGGCTTTGAAAATGCCGAAGTTTTGATGGAGCCGATTCTCGGCATGGAGGAGCCTTTTTCTTATCGGAACAAAGCCCAGTTTCCCGTGGGAAGAAATAAGGATGGGCGGATCGTGGCCGGCTTTTATGCCAGCCGGACCCACAGCATCATTCCCACCCGGCGCTGCCATCTGGGGGACAGCGTCAACGAGCAGGTGCTGGATATTGTACTCGGCTTTATGGAGCGGCAGGGTATAGAACCCTATGAGGAGAAGAGCGGAACCGGGCTGGTGCGGCACATACTGGTGCGCAAAGGCTTTTCTACTGGAGAGGTGATGGTCTGCCTGGTGATCAATGGCCGCAGCCTGCCGGGAGCGGAGCTTCTGGTGGATGAATTATGTAAACTGAACGGCATGACCAGCATTTCGCTGAACGTGAATGAGAAAAATACCAACGTGATTCTGGGGGAGGAGCTGATCCTGCTGTGGGGGAAGGAGTATATCACGGATACCATCGGGGATATCCGCTACCAGATCTCGCCCCTTTCCTTCTACCAGGTAAATCCGGTGCAGACGAAGAAGCTGTATGAGACGACTCTTCAGTACGCGGGACTTTCGGGGACGGAGACGGTGTGGGATCTTTATTGCGGGATCGGGACCATTTCCCTGTTTCTGGCCCGGAAGGCCAGGAAAGTCTACGGCGTGGAGATCGTGCCACAGGCCATTGAGAATGCCCGGGACAACGCCAGGCTCAATGGGATCTCCAACGCGGAGTTTTTTGTGGGCAGGGCCGAGGAGGTGCTGCCGGAGTTTTATGCCCGCGAGGCAGGGGCCGGGGAGAAGCCGGCGGAGTTCTGTGCCCACGGGAAAGGAACTGGGGAGGCGGGGAACTGTGCCCGCGGGGCAGGGGCCGAAATGCTGCACCCGGATGTGATCGTGGTGGACCCGCCCCGGAAGGGGTGCGACGAGCGGTGCCTTGAGACCATTGTGAAGATGAAGCCGCGGCGGGTGGTCTATGTGAGCTGTGATTCCGCTACGCTGGCAAGGGACCTGAAGTATCTTCGCGGGAACGGGTATGAGCTTGTGCGGGTGCAGGCGGTGGACATGTTTCCGCAGACGGTGGGGGTGGAAGTGGTGTGTCTCTTGGGCAGATGAAAAACGGATATCGCGGGAAAGATTGGAATAGATATGGAGGATTATCGCAGACCAGGTCGAAGAAGTTCCAGGATGTGCCGGCAAAGATCAAGTAGGGGGTGACAGGATGACAGTGGAAGAAATGATGCGCGGTGAATCGAAGAATATTGAATTTAAGGAGATGGTTCCAAAGAATTCAGAGAAATATGTGAAAACAGTAGTGGCTTTTGCCAACACACAGGGGGGAAAGATGTTTTTTGGCGTGGCTGATGAGACAAGGGAGGTCATTGGCGTTGATGAATCAATCCTTTTCCAGACGATGGACAGTATTGCCAATACAATTTCTGATTCCTGTGAGCCACAGATTGTGCCTGATATCTGC
>CALWDR010000254.1 GCA_944376745.1 uncultured Lachnospiraceae bacterium | reverse complement strand
GCCTGATAGCCCTTGACGTATTTCGGAAAATCCCTTATCCTAAAGATAAGAACGAGCGGACGGGATGGCTGTCCCTGCTGGCCGTGGAGGATGTGGAGACGGCAGAAATTATACAGCGGGACTATCCGTGGCTGGGTGAGATATACCGAGATATGGCCGAGTACATGCGGAGACCGGAGGAGGTGCTGAATATGTTTTCGGAGGCGTTGAAAATCCTGGATCACAATACGGTGCAGTTTATGATTGAGGAGCAGGAGAAGAAGCTGACAGAGCAGCTAAGAGAGCTGCAAGAGCAGCAGAGGGAGCTGCAAGAGCAGCAGAAGGAGCTGATGCAGAAGGACGAGCTTTTGAAGGAACGTGATGCGGAGATCGAGCAACTGCGGGCGGAGGTGGCGGAGCTAAAGCAGTTAAGCGCAAAAGCCCCAGGGCGGCAAAGAAAGCATACGGGAAAGGCAGAGACGTAAAGGGAAAGCCGTAAAAAGCTCTTGAGAAGATTTTCCACCGGTGCGGTTGCTGATCCAAACAGGCGGAAAATTTTTATAAGGCCGGTTGATTTTCAAGACGGAAATCAGCCGGTTATTTTTGTGCAAATTTCCCTGCTTCCGGGCCTTAAAAGCGGTCCCATTTCTGCTCCTCCACCGGCGAAGCAACCCCATCCCTGTCGACAGCAAAAAACAAAATATCCGGCTGGGATATAGTAAGATGTTGGAGTCAAAAGGTATTTTGATGCCATGATACCTACGGATGGATCTGCGCCGCGCGCTTCTGCTGCCTGCGTTTCGCGCCGGTTCCAAAGTCGTGGAAGCCATCCGAAAACCGTGCGGCCTTCAGAGGAAAATTTCAGATGCGGGAAAAAGAATTGAAAATACCAAAAATTTTAAAAATAGCAAAAGTACCGGGAAGCCTGGTCAGCCTGCTGGTTCTGGCCCCGCTCTTTCTGGGGCTTCTCCTGTTTGGCCTCTGGCTGAACCGCCCCATGGCGGGGGAGGTGCCTGCCAGCGCCGGCCAGATGGCGTATGAGAGGGCCAGGGTGACGGCGGTTTTGGCGGACGACGCGGTCCCGGATCACGAGAACGCCGAGGGCAGGCGGGTGGGGAGCCAGGAGCTGGAGCTTCGGATACTCTCCGGTGTACATAAGGATCAGATCATGAGCCTGACCAACCATATGAGCGCCCTCTTTAACGTGGATTTAAAAAAGGGCGATGGGGTTATCGTGCGGATTCTGATGGATGACGACGGTGTCTATTACGCCTCCCTCTTGAACTACAACCGAGGAACCGTGATGGGCGCTTTTGTGCTGCTGCTTTTTGCGCTGCTGATCTTGCTGGGCGGGAAGAAGGGGCTGGGAGCCCTTTTTGGCCTGCTGTTTACGCTGACAAGCATTTGGTTTCTGCTGATCCCGGGGCTGATCCGGGGCCTGCCCGCCATCCCGATGACCGTGGGAATCGTGGCGGTGACGGCGGCGGGGGCCCTCATTCTGTTAAATGGATGCTCTGTCAAGACCCTGTGCGCGGTGGCGGGCTGTGTGGTGGGGGTGCTGGCGGCTGGAGGGATCGCGGCGGCGGCGGGGGCCTTTGCCTCCTTAAACGGCTTCAACATGCCGGAGGCGGAGAACCTGCTTCTCTACGGCGCTGACAAGGGGCTTACCGTCAGCGGCCTTCTGGTCTGCGGCGTGCTGATCTCCTCCCTGGGAGCGGTGATGGACGTGGCTCTGGGGATCGCTTCCTCCGTTTGGGAGCTGCGCCGGCAAAATCCCTCCCTGCCGGCGGGCGAATTGTTCCGCTCGGGCATGCGCATTGGCCGGGACGCCATGGGGACTATGGCAAATACGCTGATCCTGGCTTTTGCCGGCTCGGCTCTTAATATGCTGATTTTGGTTCAGACCTATGAGATTCCCCTTCTTCAGCTTGTCAATACGGATTTTATCTGCATGGAGATCATCCAGAGCATTGCGGGTGCCATGGGGATTCTTCTCACCGTACCGATCGTGGCTTTTATCAGCGCCCATCTGATGGCGCGAAAAAAGCGCGTTTCGTTTATATAGAGGCAGCCCATTCATTGCAACAGAGGTAAAGGAGGACAACAAGGGGATGAACATGAAAAAAAGCCTGCGAAGAGTCGTTTCCGGGGTCCTGGCGTTTCTGATGGTGCTTTCCGCCCTTCCGGCGGCGGCACTGGCATCGGGGACGGAAGACCGCCAGCAGACGGCACTGGTGTCGGGGACGGAAGACCGCCAGCAGACAGCGCTGGCGTCGGAGACGGAAGACCGCCAGCAGACGGCACTGGCGTCGGGGACATCAGTCTACCAGAGAGTGACGGGAGTCGAGGCGTTCACGTCGGGCAAATATGTGATGGCGGTGGATACCGGATACGGGATGGGGCCCATGGATGGCACCTGGATCTCCGCGATCCCAGTGGGGACGGGCAGCGATACCCTGACAGGCCCGGAGGCCGGGCTGACGGTGGAGATCACCGTGGAGGGGGCCGGCGCCGGGATTCGCTTAAGCGACGGCAGCGCCATTGCGCCTCTGGGAGGCAATACCAACGGGATCAAGTCCGGGGACTATGTCTGGAGCTTTGTGGAGGAAGGCGGGAAATTTATTTTTTCCGGCACCGGGGAGGATACGGTTTCTCTGGCCGGCAACGCCACGGTAACGGGGGAAAACCGTTTTCGGGCTTATAAAACAGTTACCATTGACGGACAGCCCCAGAACTATCCCAATCAGTTTACCCTATACAGGCTGACGGGAGGGGAGCCCGGTGAAATGACCGTGGCCGCGCCTACAGCGTCTCCCATGGCGGGGACGGTGGCTTTGGGGACAAAGATTACCCTGAGCACCACGACTTTGGGGGCGCAGATTTATTATACCTTAGATGGAAGCGATCCCGCACAGGAGGGAAATGCCGGGCGCAGGCTGTACACGGCGGAGCAGAGGCCGGTGATCGAAAAAGACTGTACCCTGAAGGCGGCAGCGGTTCTGGCGGGTACCTACAGCGCAGTCCAGGTACTTTCCTACACCGTCAAAAATGAGGAGCCTGCCCCTCCGGTGCAGGACGGGGACAAGGTGGTGATCTACGCCCCGGCGTTTATGAAGGCCCTGTCGGCGGAGTATAGCGGCTTCTACAACAAGGGCACGGACGTGACCCTGTCGGCAGAGGGCATTCTGTCCGGCTACACGGATCGGGACGTCTGGACGGTCCTTGCAAATGAGGACGGCACCTACAGCTTCCAGTACGAGGGGAAAAATATCGGCATGGGAGCCCAGTTCACCAGCATGCCTCTGGGGGAGAGCAACGATAAATGGGAGCTGGTGACGGCGGCGGACGGAACCTGGTATGTAAAAAATACCGCCCGAAACGCCTACATGGAGTGGTATTCCAAGAACAACAACTGGAGCAGCTACTACAGCATTGCCTCCGGAAGCGAGGGCCTGTTCCAGCTGAAATTTTATAAGACGGAGGGCGAAGCTGTGGAGCCCGAGGAGCCCACAGCGGAGGAGCTTCTGGTGGAGGCTTCGCCAAAAAGCGGCACCAGTGTGACGGCGGGACAGGAGATCACGCTGACCGCCGGGACCGGGGCGGAGATCTATCTGACCATGACCACGGACGGAACTACGCCCGCGGACCCGGATGTGAAGGCTGCGGGGCAGAGGTATACAGGCCCTGTGAAAATCACCGGGACACCCACGGCGGAAAAGCCGGTGATCTTAAAGGCGGTGGCCTATCTCCCCGCTTCCGGAACGGAGGGGGCGAAAATAGGGGAAATCTATACCTTTGTTTACAAGGCTCCCGTCGATCTGGAGGATTACCAGCTGTATTTCGGCCAGCTTCACGCCCACACTAGTCTTTCCGACGGCACGGGAACGGTGGCTCAGGCCTTCGACCACGCCGCGGATGTGGCGAACCTGGATTTCCTGGCTCTCACCGATCACTCCAACTCCTTTGACAACGATGCGAAGGTGCATATGGGTGAGGAAAACGCGGAGGCCATAAGCGCCAAGTGGAAGGAGGGACGGGAGGGAGCCAGAACGGTTACCGCCCGGGAAAACGGCACCTTTGTGGGGCTTTACGGCTTTGAGATGACCTGGTCCGGCGGTTCCCCGGGACATATGAACACCTTTCATTCGGAAGGGTTTGAGAGCCGCAGCTACGCTCCCTACAAGAAGGGCGACAACTATGAGGTGCTGAAGGCTTACTATGACACCCTCAACGCAAACCCGGAGACCATTTCGCAGTTCAACCATCCGGGGGATACCTTTGGGGACTTTATGGATTTTGCCCTGTACGACCCGGTGATCGACAACCAGATCACCCTGATCGAGGTGGGCAACGGCGAAGGGGCTGTGGGAAACAGCGGTTATTTCCCCTCCTACAGCTATTATACCAGGGCTCTCGACAAGGGCTGGCATGTGGCGCCCACCAACAACCAGGACAATCATAAGGGCAACTGGGGGGATTCCAACACGGCCAGAAGCGTTGTGCTGGCTTCGGATCTAAGCGAGGAGGCCATCTATGACAGCATGAAAAATTACCGGGTGTACGCCACGGAGGATAACGACCTCTCCATCCTCTATTCCTTAAACGGCAACGCCATGGGTTCCATTTTGGATAAGCAGGAGGAGGTCACCATTGAGGCGTCCATCCAGGACCCCACGGACAAGGGCGGCAAGACCAGGGTGGAGGTGATCGTAAACGGCGGTCAGACCCTGGCGGAGCAGACCTTCGAGGGAGCTTCCGGGGAGCTGACCTTTGACAAGCTTCCGGCTATCTATGGATACTATTACCTGCGGGTGACCCAGGCGGATAAAAATATCGCGGTGACGGCTCCCGTGTGGGTGGGGGAAAATCTCAACGCGGGAATCTCCAAGACGGCCAGCGATGTGGCCCTGCCCATCAAGGGGGATGAGATCAAGATCTCCAGCCAGATTTTCAATAATCTCAGCGAGGAAATGCAGGTGCTCTCCTTAACCTATACCATGGAGGGTCAGGACAGTCCCTTCCATGCGGCGGATGTTTCCGGCATCGGCGCGTCCGGCGCGGTGGCTCCAAGGACCTCCCAGGCCTATGCATTTTCCTATATGGCGGGGCAGGCAGGGGGCTTCAACATCAATGTCCAGATGAAGGCGCGTATCGGCGGGGAGGAATTTACTTTCACTGATGTGCTGAAGCTTAAGGTATCCGACCCGGCGGCGGCCACCCGTGTGCTCATCGACGGCACCCATTACAACGACTATGTCAACGGCTATTACGCGGGCAACATGGGCAATCTCATCCAGATGGGGACGGCGGAGAATATCCAGGTGAAGATCCTGCAGCCGGGAACGACCCTCACCGCGGAAATGCTGAAGGGAGTTTCCCTGTTTGTGATCTCATCGCCCTTAAAGTACACCAGCGACTACACCGGGGAGGCGAAGATCAGCACCTTTGAGGACAACTTTGTGGAGCTGGTCCGGGAGTACGTAGAGGGCGGCGGCACCGTTATCGTCTGCGGCCTTGCGGATTATCAGGACGCCGCCAGCGGCCTTCCCTACACCACCTATGCCCAGGCCAACAAGCTGCTGGGAGGCATCGGCTCCACCATGAAGGTCAACGACGACGAGCTTCTGGACCAGGAGGAGAACGGCGGTCAGCCCTACCGGCTGTATTTTGATGATCTGAATACGGCCAGCACGGACCCGGTGGTGAGAAAGACCCTGGAGGGCGTGGCGGAATCGGGCTTAGCCTACAGCTCCTACTCCGGCTGTTCCGTGTCCATGGGAAATGGCGAGGCCCTTGTCTACGGGCATACGGGCACCTACTCCATCAACAGCAAAAATCCCGCCCAGGGCCATGACAAGCCGGTGATGAGCACCACCGCTCCCTACAACGCGGACAGCGCCGTGGTGAAGAAGGGCGAGGTTGTGGCCATGGCTACGGAGGCCGTGGGCGCGGGACGGGTCTATGTCTCCGGCACCGTCTTCTGTTCCAATTTTGAGGTGGCCACCGAGGATACGGTCAGCTACGCCAACGGGATCATCGTCCGGAATATTTTGGATATGGTGAAAAAGGAGCCGGAGATCAGCACGATCCAGCAGGCCAGGGCCGGTAAGAGCGGCGACGTCTTTACGGTGATCGGCACGGTGGCCAACGGCACGGCTGAGAAGGGAAACGCCTTCTTCAATACCATTTACATCCAGGACGATGCGGGGAACGGCATCAACGTGTTCCCCATCGACGACAATAACATTCACCGGGGAGACCAGGTGAGGATTACGGGCTCCGTCAGCGAATATATCGGCGACAAGCAGCTCTCCGCCATCGACGTGACGGTGCTGGAGGGAAGCAGGGAGGTGATAGTTACCGGGGCCACCACCGGGGAAGCCGACGACTACGAGGAAAATTTTGGTAAGCTGGTGCGGGTGGAAGGAATGGTGCTGGGCGTAAAGCTGGCCAACGGCCTGGTGGAGAGCATTACCCTTCAGGACGACAGCGGCGTAAGCTGTCGGGTATTTATCGACGGCTACATCGACTACTCGGACAGCGCCTCCCGGCCCCTGGAGGAGTACGTGCAGGAGGGCGCTTACCTCAGCGCCGTGGGCTTTGTCTCCCATGACGCGGAAGGGAACCGCCTGCGGGTGCGGGACCGCTCGGAGATCAGGGAGGAACAGGCCCCGGCAGAGGAAGAGCCTGGCGGAGGCGAGGAGCCGGGGCCCGGCCAGCCCGGAAACCCGGACGACGGCAAGACGCCCGTCAAACCGGGAGACGATGGGAAAACGCCGGTGAAGCCGGGAACGAAGAATCCCAAAACCGGGGATCTGGCACCAATCGTGCTGTGGATCGCAGCGCTGGGCGCAAGCGGCGCGGCGGTTACGGCGCTGACCGTGGCGAAACGCAGAGGAGGAAAGC
>CALWDR010000253.1 GCA_944376745.1 uncultured Lachnospiraceae bacterium | reverse complement strand
AAGGCCATCGGAATCGAGAAGGAAGGCTTTGCAGATTACATGAAGAAGCTGGGGGATTCCTGTGGCATGGAATTAGAGACAGCCACGGATATCCTGGCTGCCCTTGAGAAACGTCTGGACTATTTTGTGGAGGCAGGCTGCCGGGTCAGCGACCATAGTCTGGAGAACAGCTTTTACCTTCCGGCCAGCGAGGAAGAGGTAACCGGCATATACAGGAAACGGCTGGCCGGGGACATGCTCAGTGAGGCGGAATGTGCCAAATATCATGGCTTCCTGCTGACCGGACTGGGCCGGGCCTATGCGAAGCGGGGACTTGTCATGCAGCTTCATATCGGAGCCCTTCGGAACAATTCCACCCGGTTATTCAAGGGCCTGGGGCCGGATGTAGGCGTGGACGGAATGGGAGATTTCTGCTATGCGCCCCAGCTCTCCGCATTGCTGGATGCGATGGATAAGACCAATGAGCTTCCCAAAACCGTGCTTTATTATCTGAATCCCAAGGATGTGGAAATGCTGGCTGCCATGGCAGGCTGCTTCCAGGGCAACGAGAGCGGAATCAAGGGAAAGATTCAGCTGGGGAGCGCTTGGTGGTTCGGCGACCATAAACCGGGCATGGAGCGCCAGATGGAGGTCCTTGCCAACATTGGCATGCTGTCCACCTTTATCGGCATGCTGACGGATTCCAGAAGCTTTCTGTCTTTCCCCCGGCACGAGTATTTCCGGCGGATTCTCTGCAATCTGATTGGAAAATGGGTGGAAAACGGAGAGTACCCGGCAGATGAGAAGTTCCTTGGAACGCTGGTGGAAAATATCTGCGTGAAGAATGCGCGGGAGTATTTTGGGTTTTAGAATAAAATAGTCACTATTTGTGGTAGAATATTTTTGGCCTGGAAGCATTAAGCACCACCGGATTTCCGGTGGTGCTGTTTTGCAGTGCGCCCGGCGGGCGCACGTTCTAAGGGGTGAAAGTCCCTGACCCGCCCGGCAGTGGGAAGGGTGCAGCCAATGGCAAAGGCGTCATCGTGAGGTGGGGTCTGAAGGAAGCCGGAGGCAAACCACTGGCCTGTAAAAGTTGTCCGGATAGGCTGTGAAGCGTGGATGAGGTTGCTGCAGCTCACTAAGAAGATTTTAGTGGACAAACTTGGATACCCATCCATGGCTGCCCACTATCTGAAAGTTCGTGTAAACTATTGAACCGCGTAGTACCGAACGGTACGCTACGTGGTGTGGAGGGGGAGGGTAAAAATCTCCCCCATCCGATATGGCTTTGAACATGTTTCATTGCCGCCGTGCCGGACGGCCATATCGCTATGAGTCCGGCACGGTGTTTTTGCGGCTTCACTGAGCTGTCTTTCCGCTACTCCTCCACCTCATAATACTCCGGCAGATATTTTTCCAGCACGGAAAACTGGGCCGGGCCCATTCGCATCAGGGCCCCGTGGAAGCGGTAGTCGCTGTAGCGCTCCCCGTACATGCCTCTGGCCGTGTCCTTTAAGCTCAGAAATTCCAGATACCCGATGTAATACTTCAGGTAGTGGGCCGGCTCCTCCACGATCAGCTGATACACATCCGTCAGGATCTCCTCATCGGTAATCTGGTATTCTCCGAAAAATCCCATCATCTCCTGAAGGCTCCAGCCGTCATAATGAATTCCCATGTCCGCCGTGGCGTAAAGGCTCAAGAGGGCCGACTGGTCCCGCATCAGCAGCTGACCCAGATCAGCGTCAATATCCGCATAAGAATAGGAGATCATCTCCACATAGGTGGCCCAGCCTTCGGAGTAGCCGCTGGTGCCCAAGAGACTGCGCATGGGGGAAAAGCCCTGACTGCGCTCCATGACGTTCTGATACAGATGCCCCGGAAACCCCTCATGGGCCAGGGTGGTGTAGAGCTTCAGCTTCTGGTACTGGCTGGAGCCGTTGATATGTATGGCATTCTGGCTGATATCGTCGATGGGGATCGCCAGGTAAAAGGCCGGCGCCATATACTCCTCCAGGGAGGGGTGCACATACTTGACCGCAAAGGAGGTATCCGGGGGCGCCGGGAAGTCCGCCTGCATTTTTTCCTGAAGCTCCTGCAAAATGGCGGTGGGGTCCTGCTGGTCGAAGGTGTAGGAGGCCGCCTGAGTCAAAAGCTCCGGATGGTCCGAGATCAGCCTGGCCGCCTCCGTCATATCCTCCGCCCGCTGGCTGGCTGTGGCTTCCTGCAGCTCCTCCACCGAGTGATCCGAGCCGGTATAGGCTTTCACCAGATACTCGTAGTATTCCATTCCCTCCGGCAGATGCCTTAGGCCCTGCTGATTTTTGCCGGAGGCCTTCATGGTTTCCAGCCCCTTGATCAGCATCTCATAGGCGGGGATCACCACCTCCATGACCGCCCGGAGGTTCTGCTGCCGGTAGCTCTCCTTTTGCTTGCCGTTTAACTCCGCCATGGCCTCCAGCTTGTTGTCAAAGGTATCCAGCAGATAATTTTTCTCCTTGTCGGCAATAAAATTCCGGCACTGGCGGATGATGTCCTCGGCGGCAAACTGCGGCATAAAAAGACCATTGTTGGCTTTTTCCATTTCAAACAGCAGGATCTGACGAAAATAAGACTTGGTTTTGCTAAGGAGCGTAAGATAATCCTGCACGTCTCCCTCATCATAAAAGGCATACTCCGCCAACAGCACGGGAAGCTCCGCCTGAATGCCCGTGGAGGGGCGCAACACCTCCTCGTAGAGGAAAAGCTCCGTGGCCGACAGCTCCGTCTCCACCTCCTCCTTTAAAATGTCGTAGGTCATCTGCTGCTCTTTTGACAGCTTTCCGCTGTCAAAGCTTTTCATGGCAGAGCGTATATTTTCCAGGTCCGCTACCCGGGCCTTCCGGCTCTCCTCCGTGATATCCCCGTAGGTTACGGTATAGCCGGTGATGCCGTAATTTTCAGGATTTTTCAGGGTGTAATGAAGATTGATGGTGCTGGAGGTCACCTGTTGGCAAAAGAGATCGTTCAGGTAATCGTCGAAGGATTTTTGATACTCCTCCGGCGTTTGAGAAGAATGGGAAAATTGGCGGGGGCGGTCTTTGAGCCGGATACCTCCCCAGATTCCTGCGGCCAGGAGGGTAAGGCTTAGGGTGAAAAGTATCAGGCGCCGCGCGAGCTGCTTTTTGTTCATGTCAGGATAAGCTCCTGTTTTTGTCTATTCTATGTGAAGGCCCGGCAAAATATATCCCTCTCGGAAAAATTAAATAGTATGCGCCGCGCCGGGGCCTGCATATAATGAATGCAAAGAACGCTTGGAGGTTACCTTCATGTTGAATTATCTGTGGGGCTTTATGCTGTTGATCGGCGTGGTTTACGGGGCCCTCACCGGCAATCTCCCCGCCCTGACGGACGCGGCCTTAAGCTCCGCCAAGGAGGCGGTGACCCTGTGCGTCACCATGCTGGGGGTCATGTCCTTCTGGATGGGGCTTATGCGCATCGCGGAGGGGGCGGGCATCCTCTCCGGGGCCACCAGAAAGCTCACGCCCTTTCTGCGGTTTCTCTTTCCCCGGCTGCCCAGGGAGCATCCGGCCAACAAATACATAGCCACCAATATGATCGCCAATATCTTCGGCCTGGGATGGGCCGCCACGCCGGCGGGACTGAAGGCCATGGAGGCGCTGGCGGAATTGGAGGAGGACAGACGGAAAGCCGCCGGAACACATTCCGGCCGAGCCGAGGAAATTCACAAAAATAAGGCCGGACTTCTTTCCGGCCGGGCCGGGGAAGTTCACAGAGACAGGACCGGACTTTTTTCCGGCCAGAGCAAGGGAGTGTCTGCAGGGGCCTCCGCCATGCCCCAGGGCGCTGCCAGCAACGAGATGTGCAATTTTCTGATCATCAATATCTCCTCCCTGCAGCTCATCCCGGTAAATATCATCGCCTACCGGGGACAGTACGGCAGCGTGAATCCCGCCGCCATCGTGGGGCCGGCCATTGCGGCCACCATTCTCAGCACAGCGGCGGGGATTTTGTTCTGTAAGGTGGCGGATGGGAGGAGACGGCCATGAATTTTCTGATCTTTCTCTCCAACGCCGTCATTCCCCTGTTGATCTTCTACATTGTGGCGCTGGGGCTTTCCCGGCGGCAGAATATTTACGACGATTTTATCAAAGGAGCTGCCGAGGGCTTCAAGACGGTGCTTAACATTATGCCCACGCTGATCGGGCTGATGGTGGCGGTGGGGGTACTGCGGGCCTCGGGCTTTCTGGATTTTCTGGCAAAGCTCCTGGGAAGCCTTACGTCTTACGTCCATTTTCCCGCGGAGCTTGTGCCTGTCACCATCGTGAAACTGTTTTCCTCCTCCGCCGCCACCGGGCTTCTGATCGATCTTTTCAAGGAATTTGGGCCGGACTCCCCCCTGGGCACAACGGCCTCCATCCTGATGAGCTGCACGGAGACCATCTTCTACACCATGAGCGTGTATTTCATGGCGGCTCATGTGCGCAAGAGCCGCTACACCCTGGCCGGGGCGCTGTTCACCACCCTGGTGGGGACCGCGGCAAGCGTCATCCTGGCCGGGCTGATGTAGCGGCTGCTGGTCAGGCCCTGCTTCCGGCATGAGCATGCAAGCCGCTGAAAAAATGCGGTCCAAAACGGCTGCCACCGGGATTTCCAGCGGCTGTGCCGGCACACATATCACTACCACCGGGATTTCCAGCTATGTCGGCAGCATACCGCTACCAACGGGATTTCCAGCGGCTGTGCCGGCCCCGCTTGATCTCCTTAAATCTGCCCCGGCTTCTCCTGCGGGTGCGCATCCGGTGCCGGAGGATGTAATAATTTCTGGAAAGGTAGACGGCCAGAGCGATCAGTCCTCCCAGGAGAACCAGGGCCCCGGCTCCAAGGATGATATACTCCACCCGCAGCTCCACCTTCGTCTCCTGGCTCTGCCCCGGCGCCTGTTCCTGCTCCTGGGAATGGAAGGCGTAGGGCTCCACCTTTGCGCCCGTGACCTTGATGTTGGCGCCGCCCACGACTCTCCCGGCGTAGGAATACACAAGCCGGGCCACCGTACCGTCCGCCTCCTGTGCGTCCACGATCTCGCAGGAGGCCTCCGTGAAGGGTACCCCCACGGGCAGCATCACAGCCCCGTCCCGGTCCATATCCACAAAGCTTCCGGCGGCACCGAAAATTTCTTCGTTGGCCGTGCCCTTGATCTCGTACTCGGACTCGTTCTCCGCCACATTCCACATCATAAAATTCTCAAAGCAGTAGTCCATCAGCGCCCGGGTATCGGTGTACTGAGCCCCGGCGGTCTCCTTCATCACCACGCAGATCAGCGTCACCCCGTCTTTTTCCGCGAAGGTTACCAGGGTATTGCCGGCTACATCCGTATATCCGGTCTTTCCACCTATACAATAGTCGTAGAGATATTCGCTGGTCTCGTAATTGGTCAGCATTTTGTGATGATTCACCATGTAGGTCTCCTCATCATGCTTGTTGGTGGGTGGGATGGTATACCGCTCCGTCCTGGTGATGATCCGAAACTGCTCATTTGCCATGGCCGCCCTGGAGATCAGGGCCATGTCGTAGGCGCTGGTGTAGTGGTTCTCGTCCGGCAGGCCGTGGGGATTGTTGAAATGGGTATCCGTGCAGCCCAGCTCGGCGGCCTTATCGTTCATCATCTTCACAAAATTGTCGTAGCCCTTGCCCACATGCTCCGCCACCGCGTAGGCGCACTCGTTGGCGGAGGCCAGCATGACCGCATACAGGCACTGCTCCATGGTCATGACCTCCCCCACATCTCTGGCGATATGGGTGCTGTCCCGCTCGATATTAAAAACGGCGTCGTGGGAAAATGTGACCTCCTCGTCCATGCTGCTGTTTTCCAGCGCTAAAAGAGTTGTCATAATTTTGGTGATGCTGGCCGGATACCGCTGTTCATGGGCATTTCTCTCATACAGCACCGTTCCGGTTGCCGCCTCCATCACAATGGCCGAGGGCGCCTCCACCTCCGGCCCGGCGGGCCAGTAGGCTTCCGCCCGCGCCGTGGAAGCGCTGCCTGGGAGCAGAAAAATGATACCGGCCAGAATCACACATAGTAGCTTTCGTGTCTTCATAGATTTCTCCTTTTATCTTTCCCCGTTATCTGACGACGGTGCGGGAAGGGCAAAACGCCCGCCCGCGCACTGAATGACGCTACTATTATAATATGTTTTCTAAAATATGGCAATCTTTTACAATTTTTTTACAACTATTTTAAGTCCGGCCCGCGCCTTTGCTCTTAACAGATGGAAGTAACCTTCCACTCCAGCGTATCCGCCTTGTAGGCCACCACCTCCCGGGTCTCGCCGGGCAGCAGGTCAAAATAATTGTCGCTGAATTTATAATCTCCCCATATCGTTACATGATGAGCAAAAACATCGCTGTAAAGTGTTATACGCACGTTCTCCCCCTCCTGGCGACAGCTTTCAATTTTCACCTCCCCCTTCGGCACCTTAAGCTTCTTAAACTCCATGGTATACAGGGTGGCCGGCTCCAGAGTATGGGCCGGGATCACCGCCAGGGTGCCCTTGGTATAATCGTATTCCGGGAACTTTTCCCGCAGGATGTCCCGGCGGCTTCTGGGCGGGGCCTCCAGCCTTATGGTCCTAAGATCCCGCACCTTCCCGTCAAAGGACAGATATCCATACTGAGCATCAAGGGCCAGGGCTTCGCCGCTGTCGTTGCAAAGCTGCACCACGACGTCGCCCTCCACCGCCCGCAGCGTCACCTTCCGGGGCTGAAACGCCCGCTTTACCCCATAGTAGCCGATCTTGCGGCGCAGATAGTAGTCCACGATGGTCCAGCCCACCTCGCCCCAGGTATCGTTGTACATCCAGAAGATGGCTCCCGCGCAGAAATCCTTGAACCGGATGGCTTCCAGGGAGTAGCCCAGGATCAGCCCGTGCACGGCCCCCGCGTAGTAGAGATAATCCTCCAGGCTTAAGTCCTTTTCCGTCAGCCCATAGTGCTTCTCGATGCCCGCCAGCACCGTGTCCTTCTCAAAGGTGTTGTTGTGCAGCTGCCAGATCTTGGAGCCCCGCTCCACCGGGTTCCCGTCAAAATATTCTTTGATGGAGTCCAGAGTACAGGGTCCGATGTAACCGTACTCGCTGACAAATTTTCCCGTGATCTGATCGTAGACAAAGGGGTTGATCCGGTTCTCCATCACCGGGCTCATCATGGCGCTGCCCCAGTAGTGGATATCCCCCGCCGTCTCCCCCGGCGGGAGGGTTCCGCCGTAGGGCGAGCTGTTCCAGTAAGGAATCTCCGGGCAGTGATTGCGGATGACCTCCTTGGCAATGACATTGCTGGCGTAGAGGCCGTACTGCCTCTCCCTGGAATAGTGAAGCCCCCAGGCAGCGCTGGGATGGAAGATCTCATGGTCCTCGTTGTTGCCGCACCAGATTCCCATGCAGGGGTGGTTCCGAAGGCGTCTGGTCTGATACTCCATCTCCCGGCGCACCTCCTCCCGGAAGGACTCCCGGTGGTCGGGATAGGTGGAGCAGGCAAACATGAAATCGTGCCACAGAAGAATCCCGTAGGCGTCGCAGAGCTCATAAAAAATGTCCCGCTCATACAGGCCGCCGCCCCAGACCCTTAAGGCGTTAAAGTTGGCCTCCACCGCCTCCCGGATCAGCGTCTCATACTTTTTGTCAGTCACCCGGGCATAGATGCTGTCGCTGGGAATCCAGTCCCCGCCCTTACAGAAAATGGGCTGGCCGTTCACCACCCAGGTGAAAAGCCGTTCCTCCCCCTCCTCCTTCAGGGGCGAGGTATCAAGGGCAACAGTGCGCACCCCGTACCGGAAGGAGGGAAATTCCGTCCTGGCCCCCTCGCAGTCCACTGAAAAATTCACCTCATAGAGGGGCTGGGGGCCGTACCCGTTGGGCCACCACAGCTTTGGCTCCGCAAGCTCCACATTGAAATTGACATAATTGTAGCCGCTGGTGAGAAGCACCCGCTTCATTTCTCTGGAAACACAGATTTTCCCCTCAAAGGACATGGTGAAGGCGATGTCGCAGTCCCTAGTGGCAAACAGGTCCAGATTTTCAATATTTACCATGACCTCCAGAACCGCCGGATTCCCCAGGGATCTCACGGCCACCTTCACCTCCCGGACCGCCGCCTTTTCATAGCAGCGAAGCTGTGCGCAGCCCACGATGCCGCAGGTCACCACCTTAGGCCCCCAATCCCAGCCGATGGAATACTGGGGACGGCGCACGAAGGCCCGGCGGTAATCCCCCCTGTCATAGGCGCCCCGGTCCTTCTCGTGGCAGACCGCCCAGTTCAGCTCCGCCAGGTCCGCGTCCGAAACCGACTCCAGCCCCGTGGTCACCCGCACCGCGATCTCATTCTCCCCCTGCCGGAGGTACTCCTTCACGTCCCGGCAGAAGGGGCGGTGCACATTGGCGTGGCTGCCGATCCGGACGCCGTTGAAAAAAATGTCGCTGCCGGTGTCGATGGCCTCCAGAAAGAGCTCGACGGCCTCGTAATCCTCCGGCCTCTCCCGAAAGTCAAAGGTCTTAAAATACCACCAGGCGCAGCGCTCGATCCACTCGCTGTCGTGGCAGTAATCCGCCAGCACCGGGTCCTTGATGACGCCATTTTCCATAAGGGGCATCCGCACGTCGCAGGGCAGGGAGCAGTCGTACCAGTCCCCCTGCTCCGCCCGCACCTGGGCAAACTCCTCCGCTCTCCGGCTCAGATCCGTTTTGTGAAGCCGCCAGGCCTCATTCAGACATATCCTCATACCCTTCCTCCTCTGCACTGGCCGCAGCGCTGTCTGCGGCAGTTTGTAAATCCTTTTTATTATATAAGGATCGTATCTTTTTTTGGGGCGGATGTCAATGGATTTTGGCTGTTTTTTCCCGGAAAAATATGATATACTGGGGACACGAAAAGGCGACGCCGTTTTTCGGCTCTACAGGAGCACAGACATGGCGGCAGGCCGGACATTTCCAGGAGGTATCACATGAGACTACGAAACATTCCCGGTTCCCGGGAGGTCATTGCGGAAAATAAATGGTGCGTACAGGAGCCGGAGGCCACAAAAGGCCGCTGGCAGGAGCTTTTCGGAAACACCCATCCCATACACATCGAGATCGGCATGGGGAAGGGCCGGTTCCTTATGGAGCTGGCACGCCAGAATCCAAAGATAAACTATGTGGGAATTGAGAAATATTCCAGCGTCCTCCTTCGGGCCCTTCAGAAAATGGAGGAGGCTCCCCTTGACAATCTGCGGTTCATCCGCATGGACGCCGAGACCATCACGGAGGTCTTTGACAGGGACGAGGTATCCCGGATCTACCTGAATTTCTCGGACCCCTGGCCCAAGGACCGCCACGCCAAACGGCGGCTGACCT
Organism: uncultured Lachnospiraceae bacterium; assembly: GCA_944376745.1. Taxonomy (GTDB): domain Bacteria; phylum Bacillota; class Clostridia; order Lachnospirales; family Lachnospiraceae; genus 14-2. Next base: position 12,040 of record CALWDR010000253.1, on the reverse strand, counting down.
CCAAAGAATTTTTTGCCCGGTACGACAGGATCCTTGCCAGGGACGGGCAGGTGGAATTTAAGACGGACAACGCGGCCCTCTTTGATTTTTCCCTGGAACAGGCGGAGCTGGCGGGATGGCGGGTGACGGCCTGCACCCGGGATCTGCACAGGGATGAAACCATGAATCAAGGCAATATTATGACCGAATATGAAGAAAGGTTTTCCGCCCTGGGGAACCCCATCTGCAAACTGATCGCCGTGCGGTAACCTTTTGCCGGTACCGCAATATCGGGCTTGCGCAGCGGCGCCCGGACTTAACGCCGGCTTCCTCCGATAATCCTCAGCGCCGCCCGGATTTAGCACGCACCTTCCTGCGGTAACCCTCACCGCCGCCCGGACTTAACGCCCAGCTTCCGCCGGTACTCCACGGGGGACATGTGGATGAGTTTCTGGAAGACCCGGTTGAAATACTTCATATTCTCATAGCCCACGAAAAGCCCGATCTCCCGGATGCTGTAGTCGCTGCCGGCGATGAGCTCGCAGCTTTTCTCCACCCGGAGCCGCTGGACATACTCCAGCACGGTCATGCCCGTCTCCAGGTGGAATTTGCGGCTGATGTACTGGGTGCTGTAGTGGTTCTCCCGGCAGAATTTTTCCAGAAGCCCATGCTCCCGGTAATGCTTGTCAAAATACTCGATGGCTGTGAGGATCATGCCGCTCTGGGCGGCCTTGTCCATCCGCCCGGCCTCCTGATAGAAGATTTTGCGCATGGTCAGGGTGAGGATCTCCATCAGACGGCTCTTAAAAATCTCCTCATAGCCGATCTGTTTTGTGCGGTATTCCTCCTGCATGCCCAGAAGGAGCGCCAACACCCTCCTGTCCTCGTCGTAAAAGATCTGGTTCACCGGCGTCCTGACCCGGCTGAAATACCGCCGGTAATAGCGGATAAAGCAGACCTGCAGAAGCTCGTCGAAGACCTTACAGCCGGAAAGCGTTTCATCGATGCACTCCGGCAGGAACAGGCAGTTGATCAGGGTGAGATCTCTGCTGTTCCTGTAGCTGTGCTCAATGCCGTAATCCACAATAAAATAATCCCCCTCCTGCAAAATGGTCTTCTCCCCGTTCAGGGTGTGCTCCGCGCTTCCCCCGGTGACGTAGGCCAGTTCAAAGAACTGGTGCCTGTGGGGCTCCATGTCCGCCTGCCGGTAGGGCATGATCACGATTTTATCCCGGACTTCCGCCGCGTTTTCCCGTAACTGCAAAATCTTTTCTTTTCTCATAAAGGTCACATTTGCCCCCTGTTTCAGTTATGTAAGGTCCTTTTTTTACATTCTAGCATCTGGTAATGTTATAGTCAACAAAGTTATTTTCAAGGAGGTACAAACTTATGGAATGGCAAGCAAAATGGCTGGCCCCGGCGGAAGATCTGGGCGACGTGGCTCCCCTGTTCGCAAAGGATTTCAGCCTTGCCGGGAAGGTGCAGAAGGCGGTTCTGTACATCACGGCCCTGGGCGTCTACGAGGCGAGCCTCAACGGCTCCCGGGTGGGGGAATTTGTCCTGGCTCCGGCCTGGACGGCTTACTACAAGCGGCTGCAATATCAGGCCTATGACGTGACGGCTCTGCTGAAGGAGGAAAACGCCCTGAAGGTGCTGGTGGGAAAAGGCTGGTATCGAAGCCGGATGCCCGGCTGGCAGGGCTCCGCGTATCAGGCGGGCCTGCAGAAAAATCCCGCCGCCCTGCTGGCGCAGCTTATGATCACCTATGAGGACGGCTCCACCCAGACGATTTTAAGCGACGAGAGCTGGACCGTCTCCGAGAGCAGCGTCCGCTTCTCGGAAATTTACGACGGGGAAATTTACGACGCTTCCATAGAAGCATTTTCCCCGGCCCCGGTAAAAATCTTCGACGGCCCCTTCCACACCCTGATCCCCCAGCAGGGAGAGGAGATAAGAGAGCAGGAGCGGATCGCCGCCGCCACAGTCTTCGTGACGCCCAAGGGGGAGACCGTGGTGGACTTCGGACAGAACCTTACAGGCTACGTGGAGATTTCCCTGACCGCCGGGAAAGGCCAGGTGGTGGATCTCTCCTTCGCGGAGGTCATGGACAAGGAGGGCAATTTCTACACGGAGAATTACAGAAGCGCCAAGGCCCAATACCACTACACCTGCTGCGACGGCCCCCAGACCTACAAGCCCAAGCTTACCTTTTACGGCTTCCGCTACATCCGCGTCAACGAATTTCCCGGGGGTGTGGAGAAGATGGACAAAGCCTGCTTCACCGCGGTGGTGGTCCACTCCGATCTGAAGCGGACGGGATACTTAACTTCCTCCAATCCGCTGCTGAACCAGCTCTTTGACAACATTTTCTGGGGCCAGAAGGGCAATTTCGTGGATGTGCCCACCGACTGCCCTCAGAGAGACGAGCGTCTGGGCTGGACCGGAGACGCACAGGTCTTCGTGCGCACGGCCTGCCTCAACTACGACTGCGAGAAATTTTTCACCAAGTGGCTTTCCGATATGACCGCCGACCAGGGCGAAAATGGGCGCATCGGCCATGTGGTGCCGGACCTTCTCCAGGCTGAGAGATCCAGCGCGGCCTGGGGCGACGCCGCCGCTATCTGCCCCTGGGAGGTGTACCTGGCCTACGGCAATCCCGGCATTTTGAAGGCCCAGTTTGAGACCATGAAGAAATGGGTGGGCTACATCACGTCCACCACCACCACCGAGAATCTCTGGACCGGCGGCGAGCATTTTGCGGACTGGCTGGGGCTGGACGCCCCCTCCGGCAGCTACAAGGGCTCCACAAGAGAGGATTTCATCGCCTCCGCCTTCTACGCCCACTCCACCGCCCTGGTGATCAAGGCCGGAAAGGTGCTGGGAGAGGATGTGTCCGAATATGAGGCCCTGCACGGCCAGATCGTGGAAGCCTTCCGCAAGGCTTACCCCACCTACGAGACCCAGACAGAGTGCATCCTGGCCGCCCACTTCGGTCTGGCCCCGGACAGACAGGCCGCCGCCGACCAGCTGGCAGATATGGTGAAAGCCGCCGGCGTTCAGCTGAAGACCGGATTTGTGGGAACCCCCTACATCCTCCATGTGCTCAGCGATTACGGCTACACGGACCTGGCCTACTCCCTGCTGCTTCGGGAGCAATACCCCTCCTGGCTGTACCCCGTCACCAAGGGCGCTACCACCATCTGGGAGCACTGGGACGGCATCATGGAAAACGGTGATTTCTGGAGCGCGGACATGAACTCCTACAACCACTACGCCTACGGCTCCGTGGCTGACTGGGTCTACTCCACAGCCTGCGGCATCACCACCCAGGAAGACTTCCCCGGCTATGAGCGGGCCCGGATCGCCCCCCATCCCGACAGCCGTCTGGACTGGCTGGAAGCGGTGCTTGACACCCGTCACGGAAGGATCTCCTCCCGCTGGAAGAAGGAAGGCGGCCTATGGGAGTACGCCATCACCACGCCGGTGCCCGCGGAGATCGTCATCGACGGCGTCAACCATGAGGTGCAGGCCGGAAGCTATATTTTCTACAGTGCAATTTAACGGGATTTCGTGACCCGTAACTTTCTGTTTTTCTTCTATAGGGAAGTTCGGAACACTTTCTTATAGAACAGGATTAAAAAACGCAAACCTGCATTTTAACAGAAAAACAGCCTCTTTCTTTATGGAAAATGGCTGTTTTTCTGTTTCCAAAACGGACACTGCCGGGATTCCGGCTCTTCCCCCTGTTACAGGCTCTTCTCCCGGGCTGCTTCCACTCTCCCCCCAGTTACAGGCCCTTCTCCCGGGCCGCTTTCACTCTCCCCCCAGTTACAGGCCCTTCTCCCGGGCCGCTTTCACTCCCCCCAGCTACGTCCCCTGCGCCTTCACCCCTCTGGCCTCCAAAACCGCAGGCATGGAAACCGTATAGATAGACAGAAGATTGTGGATCACCATTTCTTTCGCCTGAGTTACGGGGTTTTTCGCCCACTCGATCAGCAGCCCGGCGGAGGCCTCGGTATAAAAGGCCGCCAGAAAATCCTTGAACGGCTTATCGATCTTCACATGCAGCTTTTCCTCCCCCTGCTCAATGGCGCCGTAAAGGACAGAAAACAGGTCGTCATAAAAAAAACGCTTGATTTCCTCATACCGCAGAGAATCCAGGGCGCTGTTTACCATCGCCCGGTTCTGTTCCACATAATCCATGACAAACCGGATCGCTTCTTCCGCATTGACGATCAGATCAAAATTCTTTACGACCTCCACCGTTTCCTGCTCCAGCATCCATTTCAGCAGGGCGTAAATATTTTCAAAATGGTAGTAAAAGGTCTTCCGGTTCAGATCGCACGCCTCTATCAGCTCGCTCACCGTGATCTTGGAGAGCTTCTTCCTCTCCATGGCATGCTTCAGCGCCCCGGCCAGCGCCTGCTTCGTTTTCAGGGACAACTCCTCGTTCGTCATCCTCTCACTCCCTTAAATTCACGTTTTGCGGCTTATTATACACTTGACCGGCATGTATTTCAACGGACATTTTTTACACATTTGTCCGGCATGTGCCGCAACGGCTACTTTTCATGGGGTGGGGAAATATTCAACTAACAGTTTTTTTCTGGAGGTCGCCCTGGCTGGCGCATTTGTTAACGCAGACACGCTCCCGCTCATACAATAGAAAGCACGCTTTGCGAGCTTTCTATTGTCATGAATCAAGACGCAGCGGTACTAGGCTCGCCGCCCGTAAGCGGCCGGTTCGCCAAGTGCCGGCGTCTTTCAATGGTCTGCTTATAACAAATGCGCCAGCCAGGGCTACGTTCCAGTCAAAAGCTGGAAAGCTTGTCTATTTCCCCACCCCATGAAAAGTAACCTGCAACGGAACTTTCCCATCAGATTCCCCATTTTGTCCCATATTACCCACCCGGCTGGAAATTGACCGTTGTACTTCCGGCTTTCTTTACTAAAATAGGAACGGTAAACAAAAGCTGTCCGGCGCCCGGCTGGCTGCCGGGCCATTGCCACAGACAGATTTTACCGGAAAGGAAGGATGGATTTCCTATGTGGAACTGCAATTACGACATTATCATGCAAACCCCCATCGGGGCGCGGTACGGGACAATGACCTTCGCTGTCCATAACAGCAGGGTGGACGGGATACTGGACATTCTGAAGCATGCCAATCCCTTCAGCGGTACCATCGAGGAAAACGGGGAATGCCGGATTCAGGGAATGCTCACCACCCTGATGCGGACGATCCCCTATCAGGCAGCCGGAAGGGTAACGAGGGACGCCCTGCGGCTATGGCTGAACGGCGCCCAGGAGACCTTTGAGATCTCCGGTACGCCTGCCGCTTTCGCGCCCTCTGAAGAAAAGGAGCCCACACTATGAAAAAATTTTACCAGCTGATCGTAAATAACCCGAAAAAAATTCTTGTGTCCTTTTTCCTGCTGGCCGCCGTCTGCGCATTTTTGCAGGGAATGGTGTCCGTCAATTATGACATCACCGACTACCTCCCGGAGAATACCGCCTCCACGGTTTCCCTGGAAAAAATGGAGGAGGAGTTCAAGGGCGGAATCCCCAACGCCCGGGTGATGGTGCAGGACGTCACCGTGCCCCAGGCCCTGGAATACAAGGAAAAACTGCAAAGCTGCCAGGGGGTGACGGAGGTCACCTGGCTGGACGACGCCGCAGATATTTTAACGCCCTTGGAAACCATGGATGCGGATACCGTGGAAACCTATTACAAGGACAACGCCGCCCTGTTCACCGTGACCATTGAGGACGGAAAGCAGGTGGAGGCCGTGGACGCCATCCGCGCCGTCATCGGTGAGGACAACGCCTTAAGCGGCGACGCGGTCTCCATGGCCGTGGCCACCACCGGAACCGTCAGCGAGATCCGCATCATCGCAAGCTTCGCCGTCCTGTTCGTCTTTGTGGTGCTGTTTCTCACGACCACCTCCTGGGTGGAACCGCTGCTGGTGATGCTGGGCCTGGGGATAGCCGTCCTCATCAATTCCGGCACTAACCTGATCTTCGGGGAAATCTCCTTTGTCACCAATGCCGCCGGAGCCATCTTGCAGCTGGCGGTATCCCTGGACTACTCGGTATTTCTGATTCACCGGTTCGAGGAGTGCAAAGCAGAAATTTCCGATCCCAAAAAGGCCATGGTGGAGGCCCTGTGCAAATCCACCAGCTCCATCCTGTCCAGCGGCCTCACCACCGTCATCGGCTTTCTGGCCCTTGTGTTCATGCAGTTTCAGATTGGCCCGGACCTGGGGCTTGCCCTGGCAAAGGGCATTGCCATCAGCCTGATCACGGTATTTATTTTTATGCCCGCGCTGGTCCTTATCACACACAAATGGCTGCAAAAGACGAGACACAAGAGCTTTCTGCCCAGCTTCCATGGATTTGGCAGGGCCATCTTTCATGTGATGATTCCGCTGGTCTGCGTATTCGTGATCCTCATCGTGCCCGGATACCTGGCCTCCAACGCCAATGACTTCTATTATGGGGCCTCCCATATTTACGGGGAGGAGACAAAGCTGGGCCAGGACGTCCGCGCCATCGAGGGGCGGTACGGAAAAAGCGATACCTATGTGGCGATGGTTCCCCGGGGCGATCTGGCAACGGAGCAGGAGCTGTCCGCCGCCCTCCATAAACTCCCCCAGGTGAAAAGCATCCTCTCCTATGTGGATACCGTGGGCGCGGAGATCCCCATGGAGTACCTGGATCAGGACACCCTCTCCCAGCTTGTCTCCGATCATTACAGCCGCTTCGTCATTACCGTGGAAGCGGAGGACGAGGGCGAGAAGACCTTCGCGCTGGTGGAAAACATCCGCAATATTTTAAATAATTATTATCCGGGCAGCAGCTATCTGGCCGGAAGCGGCGTGAGCACCTACGACCTGATGGACACCATCACCGCGGATACGGTGAAGGTCAACCTGATCGCCATCGTGGCCATTTTCCTGATCCTGCTTGTGACCATGAAATCCATCTCCCTGCCCATCATCCTGGTGCTGACCATTGAGACGGCGGTGTGGCTCAACCTGTCGATCCCTTATTTCCAGGGCTCTACGGTGTTCTACATCTCCTATCTGATCATCAGCTCCATCCAGCTGGGCGCCACCGTGGACTACGCCATCCTGTTTACAGAGCGCTACACGGAGTTTAGAAACAGCCGGGACAAAAAGCGGGCGGTGGTAGATACCGTAACGGCAGTCACCCCCTCGGTCATCACCTCCGGCACCGTCCTGGCGGTGGTGGGCTTTCTGATGGGCTATTTTTCCAGCCACGGCATTTTATCCCAGCTGGGCATGTTCCTGGGGATCGGAAGCCTGCTCTCCCTGGCGGCGGTACTGTTTGTACTGCCGGGCCTTTTGTACCTGTTAGACGGATTTATCCACTGCACAACGCTGAATTTAACCTTTTATCAACAACCAAAGGAGGAAACTTCCCATGAAAACTGTTAAACGCATACTGCCCGCCGCCCTGTCCGCGGTTTTGCTTTTCAACGCCGCTGTCCCGGCCTGCGCTGCCAAAGCCGCGGGCAGCGCTCCTTCTGAGAAGGAGGAAGTCGTCTACATCAACCTTTCCGCGGACGGTTCCCTGGAAAATACTTACGTGGTGAACAGCTTCGACGGGGGGGACATCACCGATTACGGGGACTATGACTCCATAAAAATGCTGAACACCGATGATCCCATTACAAAGGACGGGGATAAGATCACCCTCTCCTCCTCCGCCAAAAAGGTTTATTACCAGGGAGAGCTTCCGGACACTGAAATCCCCTGGAACATTTCTCTTGAATACTCCCTGGACGGGACGGAGTATCCCCCCGAAGAGATTGCCGGAAAGAGCGGCGATCTGGAGATTCATTTTCAGGTGACAAAAAATCCTCTCTGCCAGGGCTCCTTCTTTGAGGATTATGCCCTGCAGGCCTCCTTCACCCTGGATACCGAGCAGTGTGAAAATATCTCCGCCCCGGACGCTACCATCGCCAATGTGGGGAGCCAAAAACAGCTCACCTACACCGTCCTTCCCGGCCAGGGGATCGACACCCTCATCACGGCGGAGGTGACTAATTTTGAAATGAGCGCCGTTTCCATCAACGGAATCCACCTCAATCTGAAGGTGGACGTGGACGATGAGGCGCTGAAGGACAAGGTAAATGAACTGATGGACGCCGTGAAGCGGCTGGACGACGGCGCTGCAGAGCTTTCCGACGGTTCCGGGGAGCTTTCCCAGGGCTCCTTACAGGTGACGGAGGGCGCTTCCTCCTTAGACAGCGGCATTTTGGCCCTTGACGATGGCGTGACCTCCCTGCAAAATGGATTAGCCGCCCTGCAGGAGGGCCTTGACGCTTTAAACGCCCGGTCCGCCTCCCTGGTAAAGGGTTCCGCGGAGGTGAAAAACGCCCTGGGCACCATGCAGACTGCGGTAAATTCCATTTCCGCTGCCAGCGATGAGCTGTCCCTGCTCACAGAGGCTTCCGGCCAGATCCGGCAGGCCATCAGCAGCCTCTATGAAGGAGCCGCCGCCCTGCAGGCCAGCCTGGGTTTTGCCCAGTACAAAGAACTGATGGCCCAATACGGCCTGGATATAGACGCCCTGGAAAATGGAAACACCCAGGCCATTTCCGGCTTGCAGGAGCAGATTTCCGATCTTCAGGAGCAACTGGCGCAGCTGGAAAAAATTCCGGGTATGGAGAGCATCGCCGCTCTTTTAAAGGCGCAGCTTGCACCCCTTCAGGAACAACTTCAACAGGTCATCACCCTGCTTAAGGGAAACAATGCCGCCATCGACGGGACGGAGCGCTACTTAGACGGAATCTCCTCCCAGCTCCCGGCGCTCACGGAGGGGCTGGCGGAGCTAAAAACCCAGTATGAGGCTTTCGACGCCTCCATTTCCCAGCTGGTAACGACCTTAAGCGGCATGCTGGGAAACCTCTCCGCACTGGCCGGCGGCCTGAACCAGCTTGTGGAAAAGTATGGTGAACTGGATGCGGGCATCGGCGCTTACACCGACGGCGTGGCCTCCCTGGTGGCCGGATACCGCCAGGTGATGGAGGGCGTATCCTCCCTGGCAGAGGGCAGCAAGGAACTGGTATCCGGCTCCGGCCAACTATGCGACGGCACGGCGGCGCTTTACGACGGCCTCTCCGCCCTCTGTGACGGCACAGAGGAGCTGGCTGAGGGAACCGGACAGTTCCGGGAGGAAACCTCGGACATGAACGCACAGATCGACGAAGAAATCGACAGCCTGCTGGAATCCATAGGCGGCAGCACAGGCCATCCCCAATCCTTCGTCTCTGAGAAAAATACCAACGTGGATTCCGTGCAGTTTGTGATCCAGACGGAGAGTATCGAGGCGGAGGAGACCGTGGAAGCCGCTGCCGCCAAGGAGGAGGAGCCCTCCTTCTGGCAGAAGCTTTTGCAGTTGTTTGGGTTCTAGGAAACGGGCGAACCTGCCAGGAAGCAGACAAAGGTAATCGCTTATAACCGCTTTGCTACCGTCCATAAAAGTTTCTCACAGAAGCAGTTCTCCCGGCATAGAATATCAATAGAGATGTGTGGGAGGACTGCCATGGCGAAACATAAAAAGGGGCTCAACCGGAAGCTGGCGGATTTTACCTACGCCAAGCCCAACCTGAACAACCGGATGCTGGAGCTTCGAAAAGGCTTTCAGGAGGTGGCCTCCATGCTGGAGGTCAAACAGAAAAAAAGATAGCAGAGGGAGAGCCCAACCCCTGGCATTGTCCGGGGTTGGGCTCTCCCTCTGTGTTCGAAACGTGTACTAGTATTCTTTCGGGACATGCTCCAGGCCATAGGTCTTCTTGAACCGTTCCAGATCCTTGTCGCTCTTTATCAGCATAACCTCCTGAAATTTCCCGGTGCGGATGTCCTTGAAGCCCGCCGCCTGTTCTCCGGTGCAGATGCTGCACTTCAGGACGGGACGCTGATTTTCCTTGTCGTAGGTTATGGGTTTTGGTTTTTTACCGAACATTGTAACGCACACCCTCTCTCTGCACATTTTGGTAAAATGTCGAAACGGGTAGATATTGCTGATAGATTATAACACCACTCCGGATAATGCTTAATAATCAAAAATACTTTGAATTGCATCGGTAATGTTTATAATATCTGCATAATGAATATGACTGACTTTTTTATAGCCCCTAAATCGTAAATCAATAAATCTCATCTGCTCACACAAGACGGTTCCTGCCATGGCCGATGTCTTTATCTCTATATGCAAAGGATCTCGAAACGTGTCCTCTACAACGGGACAAAGTATTGCCTGCTCTGAACGATTAAAAAAATTTTTGCTGGCAACTAAAAAATATCCCTTCATTTTCTCGATTGCTATGATATCTCCTTGCTCAATCTCCACAGGAATTACCACCTTTCACGTCCAACGGGCTCTCCCCAGTCAAATTCATTATAAGGCCCTATTTTCCCGTTAAATTCCTCCGCTCTATCTTCCAATGTGCGATGTCGATATTTTTTCTTTAACAAAATGGTTCCGTCTACAACCTGTATGTCCAGAAAATCATTATTCTCTATACCGGCCAAGGCCAATAATTCCTTTGAAAGTCGAATTCCCTGACTATTTCCCCATGCCTTTACCTGTGTCACCATAACATACACCTCCCGTATATCCCTAGTATATACCAAGTAAACTTTTATGTCAATGATCGCGCCGTATCTGTCAGAGTAAATGCAACACCTGAAAGCGTTGCCCTTAACCTGAAACTCTTGCTTTTCATAAATCCGCTTCCCACTCAAAGTCCGCCGCCGTCACCGCCTGGCCGGGTTCCAGAACAATAAAATCCTCCTCCCACCGGCCTGTCAACAGCTTCCGCAGGATTTCCGTGGAGCCCTCTGTGGTCTCCGGGGTTAAGTCCAGCATGTCGGCGGCTTTTTCGGCATAGGCAAGAACCGGGGCCGTATCGTAGCTTTGGGTATCAATGACCGTGATCTTCTCATAATGCTCATACATCATTTCCAGAATGGCCTCCGCGGACTCCTGCCCGTACTCCTCCACATATTTTTCATACTGCTTTAAAATGGACTCGGAATCCAGCGTCCAGCCCCGGGTCAGGTAAATGCTGCCCGCCTTCGCAAGCCCCCTGGACCGGCGTTTTCCCCGGCACAGAAGCAGGTTGATGCAGTCGTCAAATTTCGGCAGCACCAGGCGGGTGCCGGGGCTGACGATCCCATTGGTTCCATTTCCACAAAGTCCGAAGGAAAGCAGGATGATATCCACATCCTGATGCTCCTCAATGAGGCTTTGCAGCTTCCCCCGTAATTTCTCCGGGGTGTTGTGATAGCCCCGTTCTACCCAGACCACCGGAATCTCGCACCCGGTCTCCTCATATATTTTATGTATTTCATCCTCCAGCATGGCGCAGGCGATCAAAATCTGTTTCATGGCAAGTCTCCGTTTATAAAATCATTACTCTTGATAGGAACTATCCTGTGCAGCCTATAATAAGATATTTTATCACAAAACCTCTGAACTGGACAATCTCCTTTTTTCTCCATCTGCGTATGATAGATAGACACTGATCAGAAGGAGTCCGCCATGAATTTTCCAAATTATGACTGCGATTACGAGAAACAGAAGCATGTGCATGAGCTTACCGGAAGCACCGCTACCATCATCGAATGCAGAGAGTGCCACAACCACCGGTTCTGCACCGTGTCCGGGGAAGCCATGAAAATGGGAAACAGCCACGTCCACGAGGTCAAATTCCACACCGATTTCGCAGACGGCCATTTCCATGAATTTTGTGGAAAAACCGAAGCCGCCGTTGAGGTGGGAAACGGGAAACACGTCCATTTCCTGAAGGATTGCACCGAAGTGGAAGACGGCCACAAGCACAAATTCCAGGTTGCCACGTTGATCGACAGCCCCATCGACTTTAAATGTATGGAATAGCATTCCTTGTTATAAGGCCCCATGCCCTGCGTGAAGCGGGGTGTGGGGCCCCTTTTTTCGCCTATGGTTTGCCAAAAACCTCCGAAAATTACAGCGGCACCTGCACCACGGCGCGGAAAGACGGGAGATT
>CALWDR010000252.1 GCA_944376745.1 uncultured Lachnospiraceae bacterium | reverse complement strand
ACTGGACCGGAACACCTCGCAGCTGATGATCGAGGACATGCAGGCCACCATTGAAAATCTCAGGGAGCTTGCCGCGCAGAAGGATGACACCATCGCACAGAAGGATGACACCATCACTGCTATGGGAAGCGCCATCGCGCAGAAGGATGATACCATCACCCAGAAGGACGCTGAGATCTCAGCGCTCCAGGCAGAGATTGCCTTATTGAAAAAGCAGGCGCAATAACGTTAATTAGCCTTTTGCCGCGTACAAAACGCAGAATCTTCCTCGCCAAAAAAATTTTCCAAAATAAGAAGGAGACCACCCTGTAGGATTTAAGGCTTTTACAAAGCCTCGCCTCTCTATAAGATGGTCTCCTTCTTTCAGCGATACATATATCCAGCCGCAGGGGCAGAAGCAATTACTCCTCCCCCATCTTCGCCAGCTTCGCCGCCTGGTCCGCCGCGATACAGGCGTCGATGATCTCCTGCAGGTCCCCGTTCATCACCTTGTCCAGCTTGTAAAGCGTCAGCCCGATCCGGTGGTCGGTCACACGGCCCTGGGGGAAGTTGTAGGTGCGGATCTTCTCGGAGCGGTCCCCGGTGCCGATCTGGCTCCTTCTGGCCTCCGCCTCGGCGTCGTGCTGCTTCTGGCACTCCATGTCGTAGAGCTTGGCTCTGAGGAGGGCGAAAGCCTTCTCCTTATTCTGGAGCTGGGATTTCTCCGTCTGGCTGTAGATGACGATCCCTGTGGGATAGTGGGTCAGGCGCACCGCGGAGTCCGTGGTGTTGACGCACTGGCCGCCGTTGCCGGAGGCCCGCATCACGTCGATGCGGATATCCTTCTCATCGATCTGGATATCCACCTCCTCCGCCTCGGGCATGACGGCCACGGTGATGGTGGAGGTGTGGATCCGCCCGCCGGATTCCGTCTCCGGCACCCGCTGTACCCGGTGGACGCCGGATTCATATTTCATCACGGAGTAAGCGCCCTGGCCGTTGATCATAAAGGTCACATTTTTCATGCCGCCGATACCGATCTCCTCACATTCCACCAGCTCCACCTTCCAGCGGCGGCTCTCAGCGTAGTGCAGGTACATCCGGTAAATCTCCGCCGCGAACAGGGCCGCCTCGTCCCCGCCGGCGCCGGCGCGAATCTCCACGATCACGTTCTTGTCGTCGTTGGGGTCCTTGGGCAGCAGCAGGATCTTCAACTGCTTCTCCAGCTCCTCCATCCGTGCCTTGGACCCGTTCAGTTCCTCCTTGGCCAGCTCCCGGAGCTCCTCGTCGCTCTCCTCCTCCAGCATGGCCAAGCTGTCCTCAATATTCTGCTTACACTGCTTATACTCCTTGTAGGCCTCCACGATGGGGGCCAGATCGCTCTGCTCCTTCATGAGCTTCCGAAACCGCTCCTGGTCGTTTGCCACGCCGGGCTCTCCCAGGGCGCTTAAGATTTCCTCAAAACGAACTAAAATATCCTCTAATCTGTCAAACATCTATTATCCCTTTCTTCCACATACCACCCGGTTTAAGCCGCTCAGGTCACGGATGACCCGCACGTCCTCAAAACCGGCCCGCTTCATTCTGGCGGACACCGCCTCCCCCTGGTCATGTCCGATCTCAAAGATCAGATAGCTCCGGGGCTTTAAGAAGGAGCCGCTCTCCCCGATGATCTTATCATAGTAAAACAGTCCGTCCTCCCGTCCGTCCAGAGCCTCCACCGGCTCAAAATCCCGCACCTCCGGCATCAGCGTGTCGATGACCCGGGTGGGGATATAAGGGGGATTGGACACGATCACATGAAATGTGCCCGCAATGTTCTGAAACAGATCGCTGCGAACCCACTCCGCCTCCACGCCGTTGGCCCTGGCATTTTCCTTGGCCGTCAACAGGGCCTGCTTGGAAATATCGCTGCCGGTACCGGTAATTTCTCTCGCAAAATGCAGAAGGCTGATGAGGATACACCCGGACCCGGTGCACAGATCCAGCACCCGCATGCCCGGCTGGATCACCCCCAGGGCCGTCTCCACCAGGATCTCGGTGTCCTGGCGGGGGATCAGCACATTGGAGTTGACCTTGAAATCCAGTCCCATAAAATTCTGCACCCCGGTAATGTACTGCAGGGGAATCCGCTCGGCCCGCTTTCTAATGATACTCTCATACTCCTGAGCCAGATCCTCCTTAAGCTCCTCCCGGTAATGGAGGTAATAGTAGCTGCGGTCAAATCTGCCCACATGCTCCAGCAAATACCAGGCGTCCAGCGCCGCCTCCGCGATTCCCGCTTCCTCTAGGGTCTTTTTTCCAAAATTCAGCGCTTCCTCCAGCGTCATACCATTCCTTCTTTCCGGCTCTTCCCATAGCCCCGGGAGACAGCAGATTTATTTGCCGTTTTCTGCCACCCGGCAAAACAGGTAAGCCTCACGCTTTGCCCTCCTTCAGCCGGGCAATATAACTTTTCCAGTCGAACACAGCCTCCACGGAAGCGATGCCCACCTCGATCATGTCCTCGTCCGGCTCCCTGGTGGTCAGCTTCTGCATCAGCAGCCCCGGCTTACTCAGGAAATTCACCACCGGATTCTCGCTTCTCCCGGCCAGGCGGATGAACTCATAGGAGACCCCCGCCACCAGCGGAATGATGGCCAGCCGCAGCACCAGGCGCAGAAACGACGAATCCACCCGGATAAACAGCGTGGCGATGATGCTGACGATGATCACAAAAAACAGAAAGCTGGTGCCGCACCGCTTGTGCTCCTTGGAGCTTTTCTTCACATTTTCCACGGTAAGCTCCAGCCCGTGCTCGATACAGTTGATGCACTTGTGCTCCGCCCCGTGGTACATAAACATCCGTTTAATGTCCTTCATCTGAGAGATCAGCAGGATATATCCGATAAAAATGGCCAGACGGATCACGCCCTCCAGCACAATCACCAGCGTCTGGGAAACGATAAACCGCTGAAACAAGAGGGACAGATAATAAGGCGCCACCATGAAGATGGCCACCGCCAGCAAAATGGAAATAAAAACGGTAAGCCCCATAAAGGCGTTTTCCTTCCTCTTACTGCTGTCCTTCTTCCCGCCGCCGGCTGTCGTGCCGCCGCCTGCTTCTTTGCCACCGGCTGCCGCAGCGTCGCCCGTTTCTTTGCCGCCGGCTGCCGCAGACTCCTCCTCTTCCTCCAGAAAGGAGGCCGAAAAGGTCAGCGTTCCCATGCCCAGCACCAGGGAATCGATAAAGTTGATCACGCCCCGGATAATGGGGATCTTGCGCAGCGCTTCTATTTTACAGATGCTTTTGTATTCTTTTGTCTCAATGATGATGGACTGGTCAGGCTTGCGGACGGCCACCGCGTACCGCTCCTGATTTTTCATCATGACACCTTCCATGACTGCCTGACCGCCGATTCCAGATGACGCCATTCTCACACCTCACAAGCTTCCATGATAAAAATAGAGGATGCCCAGTCTGGAAACATCCTCTTATTTCTTCACAATAGAAACGATCTATGTATCTTTCTATTGCCGTTGCGGCTTACTGATTGTTCATGCCGTATTTCTTGTTGAACTTGTCAATACGTCCGCGTGCCTGAGCAGCCTTCTGCTGTCCGGTATAGAACGGATGGCATTTGGAACAGATCTCAACGTGAATATCCTTCTTGGTGGAACCTGTCACGAAGGTATTGCCGCAGTTGCATGTCACAGTCGCCTGATGATAATCTGGATGGATTCCGTCTCTCATGTCTTTCACCTCTTCACACTATATTCAATCACACTTGGATTTCTCTCGTCAATAGCTGTCTCATCTTAAAACAGCTTTATCATTGTAGCATATGTCCGGCACATATGCAAGTTCTTTTTCAAATATTTATACCAGTTTTGTCTTTTTTACCCGTCTTCCGTCGAAGTACTATGAAAGTTCCGGAGTTTCTGCCCGCCGTATTTCAACATTACTTTCCCTGATGCTCGGTATTGCCCTTATTTCCTGATAAATTTTTTGCCCGTTCTGGGCTTTTTTTATTGAAAAAATTTTTTAGATATGTTATAATAATAGTACTTCATAGTACTCTATAGAGATTATCAAGGAGGCGCTTATGGCATACTTTTTAAGGCAGGAAAAAAAGAAAAAAGGTCTCTATCTGCAAATGTATGAGACGTATTGGGACAAGGATAAGAAACAGCCCCGCTCAAAAAGCATTCAGGCTTTCGGTTACGTTGAAGACCTCATTTCCGATGAGATCCCGGATCCGGTCGCTTACTATAAAGAATACGTAAAACAGAAAAACGCGGAACGCGCTGCTTTTCTCCTGAGTTTTGAAGTCTAGGATGAGAAAAATCCCAGCAATCCCTTGTGGTTACTGGTTTTTTTGTGTCAATATTTTCATTTTTCTACATGTGGTATATTGCGTTATTCCCGGATGTGTGATATAATTGCCTGATGGAGGTATAAACACATGTATCTGAAATCAATCACCATCAAGGGCATCACACGCCTTTACTTTTATGAATCGTTCTACGAAAACGGCAAAGTGAAACAACGCATGGTCGAAAGCCTCGGACGGCTTGATGAACTGAAAAAAAACTATGAGGATCCCATCTCCTACTTTAAGGAGATGGCCAGGATACGCACCCGGGAGATAAAAGACAGTCTGACCACCACGGTTTCCATTGATCTGTCCGCCACAATGGGGGAAACTGAGGATAACCTTAAAAATGTCGGCTACGGCATCCTCAAGATCCTTTACAAAGAACTCGAACTGGACCGGTTCTGGCGGATGAAATCACAGAACCGCTACTTCCAGTATGACGCCGAGGCGATCTTCCGCCTCCTGGTCCTTTCCCGTGTCCTTTTCCCCGCTTCCAAAAAGGAGACTTATGAAAAAAAGGACGTCTATTTCGAAACCATCGACGGGTTCTCCCTGGATGACGTTTACAGCTTCCTCAGCCTGGCCGCCGAGCACCAGGAAGCCCTGCAGAAATGGATCTTTGACCATTCCGCGAAAATATGTGGGAGGGACCTCTCCGTCTCATACTTTGACTGCACGAATTATTATTATGATATCGGACGGCCGGACGTGGACCTACTGGATGATGACGGGAATCCGGTGGACAAGGACGGAAACCCGGTACGGCCGAAATACCGCAAGCGGGGGCCAGAGAAGAACCACCGGCCGGACCCCATTGTGGAAATGGGGCTGCTCATGGACCGCAATGGCATTCCCATCGCCTACGACCTGTTCCCAGGCAACGAATCCGAAAAGGTCCATATGCGCCCCATCGTCAACCGCGTCAGGACCGAATTCTCGGACTCCCGCATCATATTTGTCGCGGACAGAGGATTGAATACCTCCGACAATATCTACTATTTAAACGGGGATAATAAAGGCAGTAACAACCAGCGCGATGGATATGTATACGGGCAGTCCGTCCGCGGAGCCAGTGAGGAATTCAAAAAATGGGTGCTGGAGAGCGGATATCATGCAACAGAGCTCCTGGACGAGGACGGGAATAAAATAAAATTCATACACAAATCCCGTATCCATCCGAAGGAACTGAATGTAAATGTTTCGATCCCCGGCAGCAAAAAGAAAAAGAAGAAAAGAGTAGTAGTGGACCAGAAACAGATGGTTTATTATTCCGAAAAATACGCGAAAAAACAGCGCAGGGACCGGGAAGCCATGGTCCGGCGCGCAAAGGACCTGATCGCTCATCCGAAGAAATATGACAGGATCACTTCCGCCGGCTCCGCTTCCTACGTGTTGAATATCGCCTTTGACAAGGACACCGGTGAGATCGTTGAGGGAAGGGAACTGTCGCTGGATATGGCTAAGATCGAAGAGGAAGAAAAATATGATGGTTATTATTCCATTGTAACAAGCGAACTGACCATGAGCGACCTGGAAATGAGGGAAGTATACCGTGGCCTGGCCCGCATTGAGGAGACCTTCAAGATATCAAAAACCGATTTCCAGTCCAGGCCTGCCTTTGTATGGACGACCGAACACATTGACGGGCATTTCGCCTCCTGCTTTACCGCCCTTGTGCTGATACGGCTCCTGCAGGCAAAACTGGGGAACAGATATCCTGCTGGCAGGATCATACAGTCCCTAAAAAAATATAACTGCACCAGACTGGACGCGAACACTTACCAATTCGTTTATTTTAATGAGATACTGAAATCCTGCGAACAGGTTTTTGGACTCTCCTTAAATAACAAGTATCAAAACCGGCTGCAGATCCGACGCATGCTCAAATACTGATTGTTCTTAAAAAAATACAATTTTTTCTAAAATCATGTCGATATACCACATATAGAAAAACAGCCGAAAGCCTTGATTTTACAGGCTTTCGGCCACTATCACTTCCAAACTTGAGTTTTCTATTATTCTATTATTATAATAGCAGAATCTAAAGTTTTCCCGCAATGGTTTCTTAAGATTTTTTAAGATTTGGGTTACAGGATCGTAAGGAGATGCGTTTTCTTGTTGACAGCGGGAGCAGGTGCGAATAAAATAGAAGAAAGCATTGTACATTAAAAAATGAAATCGGAGGATTTGAAATGGATTATCAAGTGCCAACCCGTCTTCCGTCGAAGTACTATGAAAGTTCC
>CALWDR010000251.1 GCA_944376745.1 uncultured Lachnospiraceae bacterium | reverse complement strand
TCCGGCACCTCGTAGCTGCCCGGCCCCAGCTCGTTTTCATAGTAGAGGGTGGACACCGGAGCACGCCAGTCCACGATCACCACATGGGTCTTATCCCGGGAAACGCCGTTTTTGCCAATGTACAGTTGCTCCCTTTGGCCGCTCTCCCGCTCCTGATAATCGATCCGCCCAAAATAAGGCTTCTCGTAAGCCGCCCGGTTCTTCCGAAGCTGCCGCTCATTGTGCTCCTGAATGTCCTTGCTCACGATCAGTTGATTGTAAAGCTCCACGTCCCCGGAGGCCACCGCTGCGAACAGCGCCTCTGTCTCCGCCTTCCCCTCCCGGGCCTTTTCCTCATAATACACGATATTTTTCGCGATCAGCTCCCTGCATTCCGAAAAATGCCGCTGTTCCCGCTGCTGCTCCAGATCCATCTTCCGCGCCTCCCTTTCCTTCTGAACAGTAACTACAGCATACCAAAAAAAGAAAAAAAGTGCTAGACTTATATTTTTATTTGTGTTATGATGATAACTGTACTAGTACCCAAAAACAGAAACCGCATGATCGAATGTATGTTTCTGTTTTTTATTTTCCGTAGGAAAATTCCTCAGGGAATTTTTTACATAATACCGTAGAGCAATTCATAGGTATCATGGAGTCAAAATATCTTTTGACCCCAACACAAGCCAGCATACATTCAGGAGGTAATATTATGATATGTCCAAAATGCGGCAGTACAAATGTCACCAGCCAGGTGGTCACGGAGACCACCGCCAGGGGAAAGACCAAGGGCTTCGGATGGATCAAGGCCTGCCTGGGCTTTCTCATCTTCAGTCTGCCCGGCGTCCTGTGCGGTCTGTGCGGCATGGGCAAGGGGAAAACCAAGACCAGGACCACCACAAGGGTGATACACGTATGTCAGAACTGCGGAAATCACTGGTAGCCCTTCTCTATGAGATCGGAAACCGCAGCGGCTGTCACCAGCGCCCGGAGCGGAGCTTTTTCTGGAAAGGGCGGCAGTTTCCCGTATGCGCCCGCTGTACCGGCGTGGCTATAGGCCAGCTTCTGGCCGTGGTTACGGGAATCTTCACCGCCGTTCCCCTTTTCCTGTCCCTGCTCTGCCTGGGGCTGATGGGGCTGGACTGGGGCATTCAGGAGGCGAAGATCAAGGAGTCCAACAATTACCGGCGGCTCTTCACGGGAATCTTGGGCGGCTTCGGGTTGTTCTGCATTTACGCACGCATTTTTCGCGGCATCCGTTCCTTTGTGAAAAGGCATAAATTTTTTAAGAAATCTGTATAAAGGAACTTTTTTGGTCTATACTATCATTACCGGCAGAGAAAGGAAGGGCCCCCACCCATTTCTCCCGGGAACTACCAATGATGAAGTTAAATACTTATCCTCCCCTTTTAAATAAGAAAGGCGAAGCGCCCGAAAACAGATCGTTCCGGGTGTTTCGCCTTTCTTTGTCATGTCCGCACTTAAAAAGGGCCGCCGCAAAGCGGCAGCCCTGAAAATTCAAAGCCTCTGATCAGTGAGTGATGGTCAACTCGGTCTCCTTGTCGAATACGTGGATCTTCTCCACATCCAAAGCCAGCTTGATGGTGTCGCCGTAGCGGGCGGTGGTTCTGGAGTCAACCTTAGCGGTCATCGGTGTGTCGTTGACGCTGTAGTACAGAAGAACCTCGGAACCAAGCAGCTCGTAACCGGTAACGGTTGTGGTCACCACGCCGTCCGTATGGGTCTCGATGGCGATCTGAGAATCGTCAATATCCTCGGGACGGATGCCCAGGATAACGGTCTTGCCGGCGTAGCCGCCTTCCTTCAGAGCGTGAGCCTTGGCAGGAGGAAGCACAACGGAGAACTCGCCGAACTTCAGGGAAACCTTGTCGCCCTCAACCACGCACTCAGCATCCAGGAAGTTCATCTGGGGAGAACCGATGAAGCCTGCCACGAACAGGTTATCCGGCTCGTTGTACAGAGTCTGGGGAGAATCTACCTGCTGGATCACGCCGTCCTTCAGAACAACGATTCTGGTACCCAGGGTCATAGCCTCTGTCTGGTCATGGGTAACGTAGATGATGGTGGCGCCCAGTCTCTGATGCAGGGAAGCGATCTCAGAACGCATCTGCACTCTCAGCTTGGCGTCCAGGTTGGACAGCGGCTCGTCCATCAGGAATACCTTGGGCTCACGAACGATGGCACGTCCCATAGCCACACGCTGTCTCTGACCACCGGACAGAGCCTTGGGCTTACGGTCAAGGAGCTTCTCCAGGTCAAGGATCCTGGCTGCCTCTTCCACCTTCTGCTTGATCTCGGGCTTGGGAACCTTTCTCAGCTTCAGACCAAATGCCATGTTGTCAAACACGGTCATATGGGGATACAGAGCGTAGTTCTGGAAAACCATGGCGATATCTCTGTCCTTGGGCTCCACGTCGTTCATTAACTTCCCGTCGATGTATAACTCACCTTCAGAAATCTCCTCCAGGCCAGCGATCATACGAAGGGTCGTGGACTTACCGCATCCGGAAGGACCTACGAAGATGATGAATTCCTTGTCGGCAACTTCCAGGTTGAAATCCTTAACCGCTTCAAAGCCGTTGGGGTATTTCTTGGTGATATTTTTCAGTGATAAACTTGCCATAATGAAACCTCCTAAAAAATGTTTGCTTAATTTGTTCTCAGCAATTTGCCTGTATATACTTTACCAAATTCCGCGGATTTTCACCACCCTGAAACTTCACAAAAAAAAGACAGGTTTCTTGGCATTTTACCTAAGATACCTGCCCCTTTCCAACCTCTTCGTTATTTTTAACGAAAACAGTTTCTTTTTTTGTGCAGGTTGACGAAAATGCCTACAATTTGGAGTAGCCGTAGCCATTTACCATGGCTTCCAGGGGAGTTCCCTTCTTGCAGAAGGGGCAATCCTTCTGGGAATAAGCCGCGTAGCCGGGCAGGTCCTCCCCGGTGAACACCGACTCCACCGGATAGCCCTCCACCTCTTTGACGGTGCTGAAAATAGAGCTTATGCCCGCCACAATGCCGCCGTAGTACTGGATGCACTCCAGGCTCCTGCGGACCGTCAGGCCCGTGGTGGTGGTGGCTAAAAGCAGCAGCACATGCTTGCCCCGGATGGCCAGCATATTGTTGTCCCGGAAGATCATCTGATTGGTGGAGTTAAACTCCGGCGACACCACATAGATGGTCTCGTGCCGGTTGATGGTGGTAAGAGAGTCCTTCTCCTCCAATTTCTGAGCCAGGAACGCTCCCACCACCTCGGTGCCGTCCATACAGACGATGGTGTCCACGGTGATGGCGCCCGTAAATTTGGAGGCGATCACCGACGCCACATTTTTCGCTTCCTTCGCCCGGATCTTCAGGCTGGTCATATCAATGTAATAATTGATATGAGAGTGGCTGGTGGCGAAGTGCCCCGGCACCGCGTGCAGCGCCACCTGATTGGAGTCCCTGGAATAAAATTTTACCATGCGATTTTCCATAAAAATCCCGCCTTTCCCTTCTGCCTTGCTACCGCCGGCCTGTGCTGCCGAAGCCGCCCCGGTTGGAATTTCCCAGAAAGTCCGTCTCCTCAAAGACGATCCCCGGCTGATTTTCCACAATGCGGAACTGGCAGATTCTGTCATTTTTTTTGATCACGGTGTCACGAGTGGCGTACACAGGCATGCGCCACATATCCTCGTCCCCGCAATAGCTGCTATCTATTATACCACAACTGTTGACCTGAAGCACCCCATAATTTTTAAAAGTAGAGCTTCGGGGCACCACATGGGCCTCATAGCCTCTGGGAAGCTCCATGGCCACCCCCAGCGGGATCAGCCGAAACTCCCCCGCCTTAAGCTCCACCGTCTCGGAGGCCCTCAGATCGATCCAGTCGGATTTCCCGTCGATATAGGCAAGCCTGTCTATGTCCTCCGTAAAATATTTGATCCTGATCTTCTCCATCCTCATCCATCCTTCTTTCTTTGTTTTCCCCAGAGCGCCCATTTCACATATCCCTATTCCAGGGACAGCGAATAGGTCTGTACATCCCCCGTCTATTCCAGGGACAGCGAATAGGTCTGCACATCCCCCGTCTCGTAAGTCCGGTCCAGGATCAGGGAGAGATCCGTAACCCCCTCCTTCACCTGAAGGATCACCGAAACCTCCCCGGTCCGGCAGGCGGGGATCACCGGCAGATTGGCGTAATGGAGATCGGACTCATACCACTCATCCTCGTAAACGTATTCCACATAGACGTCCCCTTCTCTGCCGCCCTGGCAGTCAAAATCCAGGAAGTCGGCGAAAAGATACTCCGTGCCTCCGTTATAGACCGTGACCGTCACCCGGTAATACTGATAGCCCTCATAGGCGCTCTCTCCTTCGTACTCCGCGCCCAGAGGCTCCGCCACGGCATTTTCGATCACCGGAAGCTCATAGACCTCCCGCAGGTAATCGCTGTAGCCGTCTCCCCCGTCGTAAATCTCATTCCAGTCCATGGCCTCATAGGTGTGTTCAATGACATCCATGGACCCCTTCATGACAAGCACCACCCCCGCGCTGACCAGCAGGAACACGCCGAACACGGAGGCCAGCACGATATTCGCAATAAAGATTCCGCTTTTCTTCATAACTAAATCTCCTCCCC
Organism: uncultured Lachnospiraceae bacterium; assembly: GCA_944376745.1. Lineage (GTDB taxonomy): Bacteria > Bacillota > Clostridia > Lachnospirales > Lachnospiraceae > 14-2. The sequence goes on along the minus strand of CALWDR010000251.1, from coordinate 18,434 downwards.
CGGCCCGATCTCAAGAGGTATCTCGAAAATTTCCAGCAGCTCGTAGGTATCCTGATCTCTGGACTCTATGTACAAGTTCAGGCTGTTGACCTCCTCCGGCACAAAGACCAGAAGATCTCCCTCTCCCTCACCGTAGGCGATGGTATAGCGGTCCACCATGCGGATGCTTCCCAGAATGCCCAGATAAGGCTCCATATCGTAGGAGGTCAGGCAGGCCCGGTAGGTATCCCCAAAGCCCACGTACAGCATGTCCGTGGCCTCATAATCCGTGTAGCCCGGTTGTTCCTCCTGATAAGTCACGGAGATGGCAACCAGCTTCTCTCCCTCCGGAAAATCCTCCGCGTAGCCGGCCAGCACACGCACTCTGGCCGCTCCCACAGTCACCGCCAGATCGCCCTCGCTGCCCAGATACAACACCTCCCCGGCGGTCCGCGTCACCACCGGCGCCGTCTGCCGGGGATAGTCCTCCGGCTCTGTAGTCTCCCCGGACTCCGCTTCCTTCTGGGAGGTTACGGCCTCCGTGATGGTCATGCCCAGCTTCACGCTTTTGCCGAACATATACAGGATGGGAAACACGACGGTTCCCACGATCCCCACGATCAGCAGGATGAAGATCAGGACCTGGCCCGGCGTGGCCTTGGCCCTTACCGGCTTTTGCCTGGCTGGCCCGGAGGGCCAGGGCGCAGCCGTGTACCGGCCCTGGGCTGGCCCGGCCTGCCCATGCTGCCCATAGAAGCCCTGAGCCGTCCCGGAGGGCCCAGGCTGCTGCCCATGAGGCTGCTCCTGCCCCGTGCTGTCGTACCGCTCATGGAGCGCCCTGTGCTCCTCCTGCGGGCTCTCCTCCCGGTTGTAGGTGCCGCACTTGGGACAGATGCCGTAGTACTTCTCATAATCAAAATTTTTTCCGCAGTTTACGCATTTCGCCATAGCTTACTCCTCATCCCAAAGTAAATCCTCGTGCTCCGCCTTTCTGTCCCGGAGCATCAATTCCTGCACGGCCTCCTTCACAGGCTTATCGTAAAACAACACCTGATTTACCTGCTCGATGATGGGCATGGGCACCTGGTATTTTTCCGCCAGCGTCACGGCGGCCTTGGCGGAGTAGACGCCCTCCACCACCATCTGCACCTCGTCCATGGCCTCCTGCATGGTCTTCCCCTGTCCGATCAGCATGCCCGCCCGGCGGTTCCGGCTGTGAACGCTGGCGCAGGTCACGATCAGGTCCCCGATGCCCGTAAGGCCGCTTAAGGTCTCCGCCCGGGCTCCCATGGCGATGGCCAGACGGCTGATCTCCGCGATCCCACGGGTGATCAGCGCCGCCTTGGTGTTGTCCCCGTAGCCCAGTCCGTCGGCCATACCAGCCGCCAGGGCGATGACATTTTTTAAGGCCCCGCCCAGCTCGATGCCCAGCATGTCCGGGCTGGTGTACACCCGAAACACCTCGCTCATGAACACATTCTGAATGAACTCCGCCGCGGCCCTGGTGTGGGCCCCCACCACGCAGGTGGTGGGAAGCCCCCGGCCAACCTCCTCTGCGTGGCTGGGACCGGACAGCACGGCCACCGTGGCCCTGGGGATCTCCTCCTCGATGATCTCCGCCAGAGTCTTCAAGGTACCCTCCTCGATGCCCTTGGCCACCGTGACCACAATCTGCCCCTCCTTCACAAAGGGACTCATATTGCGGGCCGTGGTCCTGGTATAGACCGAGGGCACCGCCAGCACCAGCAGGTCCTGCCCCTCGATGGCCTCCCTTAAATCCGTCGTATAGGAAATCCCCTCCGGCAGCTTCACCCCGGGAAGCTTGCTTACATGCTCCCGCTTCTCCCTGAGCATCCGGATCTCCTCCTCAATGAGGGACCAGACCGCCACCTGATGACCGTTGGTATACAAAAGCTTCGACAAGGCGGTGCCCCAGCTTCCGGCACCGATCACACTGACCTTCGCCATATTATGCCTCCTCCTTCTTCTTTGCGCCCAGTTTATTTTCCGTACCGCTCAAAAGCCGTTTGATATTGGCCCGGTGCCGCCACAGAGCCAGCAGGGAAAAGACCGCCCCCACCACATAGACCTCCGCCTTATACTGATCCGGGATGGCGATCAGCCCCGTCTGCCCGAAGATCACAAGCTGGGCAAAAAAGCTGACGGCTACCAGGATGGAGCCCAGGGACACATATCTGGTGATGGCCACCGCCGCCACGAACAGCACCAGGCAGATTGGCGCCACAGGCAGAAAGCAGGCCAGCACAAAGCCCGCGGTACAGGCGATCCCCTTGCCTCCCTTGAAGCCCAGATAAAAGGGGTAATTGTGCCCCAGCACGGCCCCCAGCCCGGCGTACATTTTCAGCAGCAGCACGCCCTCCGGGTATTTCTCATGAAACAACAGCCAGGCTGTCAGGATGGCCAGCATGGCCTTGCCCAGGTCCCCGATAAAGGTGATGGCTCCGGCCTTCCAGCCCAGGGTCCTTAAGGTGTTGGTGGTCCCCACATTGCCGCTGCCCTTGGTCCTGATATCCACGTTGTGGGCCTTCCCATAGATATAGCCTGTCTGAAACAGCCCGAAAATATAGCCGATGAGAAGACAGATGATCCGACTTGCTACCATACCTATCCTTCCTTCCTTTCACGAATGATGAATCTTAACGCCGTGCCCTTAAAGCCGAAGGCGTCCCGAATCCGATTTTCCAGATACCGGGTGTAGGAAAAATGCATCAGCTCCTTGTCGTTGACGAAAATAACGAAGGTGGGCGGCTTCACGGACACCTGGGTGATATAGTAAAGCTTCAGCCGTTTTCCCTTGTCCGAGGGGGGCTGCTGCATGGCCACGGCCTCGCTCATGATCTCGTTGAGAACGCCGGTGCTCACCCGCAGGGTCTGATTTTCCAGCACCACGTCGATCATTTCAAACAGCCTCGAAAGGCGCTGCCCGGTCCTGGCGGAGATAAACAGGACCTCCGCGTAGGGCATAAAGCTTAAGATCTCCCGGATACGCTCCGTATACCGGTAAACGGTCTTATCGTTCTTCTCGATGGCGTCCCACTTGTTCACGGCAATGATCACGCCCTTGCCCCGCTCGTGGGCGATGCCCGCGATCTTGGCGTCCTGCTCGGTGACGCCCTCCGTGGCGTCGATCACAAGGATCACCACGTCGGCCCGCTCCACAGCCGTCACCGCCCGGATAATGCTGAACCGCTCGATCTCCTCTTTGATCTTATTTTTCCGCCGCAGGCCCGCCGTGTCGATGAACACGTACTCCCGTCCCTGGTACTTCAGCTCCGTGTCGATGGCGTCCCGGGTGGTCCCGGCAATATCCGAGACGATCACCCGCTCCTCCCCGGCCAGCCTGTTGATTAGGGAGGATTTTCCCACGTTGGGCTTGCCCACGATAGCGATCTTGGGCCTGTCGTCCTCCGTCTCCTCGGGCACATCCGCCGGGAAATGCCGGGCGACCTCCTCCAGCAGGTCTCCCAGCCCCAGCTTGGACACCGCGGAAATGGGAACGGGCTCCCCGATGCCCAGATTGTAAAATTCATACACATCCGGCATCAGCTTCTCGAAGCTGTCCACCTTGTTGACGGCCAGCACCACCGGCTTTGCGGACCGCCGCAGCATGTCCGCCACCTTGGAATCCGCGTCCACCAGCCCCTGGCGCACGTCGGTGATGAAAATGATCACGTCCGCGGTGTCGATGGCGATCTGGGCCTGCTCCCGCATCTGGGACAAAATAATATCCTTGCTCTCCGGCTCGATCCCTCCGGTATCAATGAGGGTAAAAGCCATATTCAGCCAGGTCACGTCCGCGTAGATCCGGTCCCTGGTCACGCCCGGGGTATCCTGTACGATGGAGATGCGCTCTCCGGCCAGGGCGTTAAACAGTGTGGATTTCCCCACGTTGGGGCGCCCCACAATGGCAACGATCGGTTTACTCATGTTGTTCTCCTCTATCTTTCTTGGCGCCCCGCCAGACGGCGGTCCGCCGATTCTACAACAGACACTCCACCAGATGGCGTCCGTTTGATTCTACAACAGTCACGGGCACTTGTAAAGCATTTTCCAGCTCCGAAAGGGTCATATCGTCCAGGAAATCCCGCTCCTGGCTGCGCAGAAGATTGCAGGGCAAAAGCAGCTTCTCTCCCAGCTCCTTCCCTCTCAACTGCTCTAAGATATCCTGCCCGGTCAGAAGGCCGGACACGGTGATCAGCTCCCCGAAGAACCGGTTTTCGATGGGGTAAACGCGGATGGTCCGCTCCGGGAACCGCTCCATAAAGCGCCCGGCCAGCCTCTCGATATGGGGCGCCGCCAGAAGGCCGGTGGCGATGGAGATCACTCTGGGCGCCCGGCCCAGGTCCGCCTGCCCGGCGCCGGCATTCTCCTGCCCGGGGGCTTTCTCCCCGGCTCCGGCATTCTCCTGCCCGCAGGCTTTCTCCCCGGCGCCGGTATTTTCCTGCCCGCAGGCTGCCTGCCCGGCGCCGGCCAGAGCCTCCATAAATTCTGTCTCCAGCAGCCGCAGCATGCCCACGCCGTTTTCAAGCTGGGGATAGCCGTCATAATTTTCCTCCTCCGGCAGGGGCTCCTCCGCCAGCAGATACCACTCGTCGCTGGCGTGGACAAAATGCGTCCCATACTTCTCATGGCACTGCTTCTGCCATCTGTGAATGCTCCGCAGTACCTCCCGGGCGTCCTCCCGTTCAAAGGGCTCCAGGGGATACAGCCCCTCCCGGAACCTGCTTAAGCCCACGGGAACCACCGACAGGCTCTCCATAAAGGGCAGATACTCCGTCAGGTCCCGGATGGAGCGCTCCAGCTCCTGACCGTCGTTGATCCCCTTACAGAGCACGATCTGCCCGTTCATGGGGATCTCCGCCTCGTAGAGCCGCCGCATTTTCAGGAGGGCCTCCCCCGCGAAGCGGTTGGTCAGCATTTTACATCGAAGCTCCGGGTTGGTGGTGTGCACCGAGATATTGATGGGCCCCAGACGGTAAGCGATGATGCGGTCAATGTCCTCCTCCCGCATGTTGGTGAGGGTCACATAGTTTCCCTGCAAAAAGGAGAGGCGGGAATCGTCGTCCTTAAAATACAGGGTGTCCCGCATACCCTTCGGCATCTGGTCGATAAAGCAGAAAATGCATTTGTTGCGGCAGGATCTGTAATCGTCCATGAGGCCGTTTTCAAATTCCAGCCCCAGATCCTCCTCGTACTCCTTCTCGATCTCCAGCTCCCACTCCTCGCCGTTTTTCTTCTCCACGCTGACTGTAAGGTATTCCTCATTGGTAAAATACTGATAGTCGAACACGTCCTCTATGGCGTTCCCGTTGACGCCAAGCAGCTTGTCCCCGGGCTCCAGCTCCAGCTCTTCGGCGATGCTGCCGGGTTCGACCCTATATATCACATGCTTCTTCAACTTGCTTCCTTTCTCATTCCGCCTGACAAATACTTGGAACAGGCAAAAATCAGGTGAAAATCTTACTCATTGCGAGAGCTGCCCCTCCTTCGTCTGTTCCGAAACAGGCTCTTCCTTTACAGTATAGACAATTTCTGCCATAAATTCAATAGGAAATAGCCCCATTCCCCCGCAAAGCCAGCGCCTTTTTCAGGATTTCTTTTAAATTCCACATTTTCGCAACCGTTATCCCGTTTATTTTTCTCATTTTCGCAACCATAAAAGGACTGCCCGGCGCGCCTTACGGCGGCCAGGTCAGCCCTCTGACTCATAGCTCTCCATTTTCGATCCATTCCTGAAGCTCCTTCTCCAGGGACAGTTCTATCGTATCGCCTTTTCTGGGGGAACGGAACACGCTGCTTCGCCGTCTGATCCCTATACGGTCAACTCCTCTACCATACAGCTATGCCGCTTTTCTTTCCTGTCATATGCGATCCCCACCGCCAGTATCCTCCCTGTAAACCAAGGCGTTTCTCCCAGCTTTGGCGCAAAACGAAGCGCATATTTTTTATCCTTGATCTGTCGTATAGCCTGTTGCGGGGTTCCATCTACCTTAAGTTCCAGAATGATACCATCATCCTTCTTGTTTACAACTGGAAAAAAGATAAAATCAACATATCCTCTTCCTCCCTTGTCCTCCCGCTCTATCCGATAAAAATCCCGCGCAGCTAGATAGACCAAAGTTATCACCGCTGTCAGATCCGTCTCATTGTTATAGCTAAGCAGCGGAATTTCCGTATCATGAGCATATTCAAGAATCTCCATCATCGTTTCGGTATCCCCAGCTTTTGTAGCCGCCAGCATCTGCTCTGATTTTGATGTCAACCGATAGACATACCCCAAAGAAGGTTCCTTTTGCAGTACATCGGAAAATTTATCCATCAGTTCCTTATTGGGAATCCGGACACAGCCATTTTCATAGCTTAAAAATCCATAAACCACCATGGCAGAAAAAATCTCATTTCTGGTAGACAGATTCATAGAGGTTGCGGCATATTCCCAGACACTGGCTGGAACCGGAATCCCGGATACCATCAGAGCCAAATCATCCCGCACCGCATCCACATTGTGTTCGATATAATAAAATATCTCATCATAAGGACCGGAACTGGTCCAATAGCTCCCAAGATTATTATTAGTGAGAGACACCACCACGGAACGGGGATTATACACCCGTTCCCCGGATTTTGTATGATATCCGTTGTACCAGATCCTTAAACCCTCCCGCGTAATCTTCGGTTCTTTTCCCATACGCAGGAAGCGCGCATACACATCATCAACCTCAGCCTCCGTAAATCCAAAATATTGACTGTACATTTCCTCCGCAGCCATGGTATACTCCAGAAACATATTCAGCTCTGAGCCGCTGGAGTATGACTTATCAGCAGGAAAGACTGCTTGCAGGGTTTCACCTGATAAGTCAACGAGGGAATCACCAGATTCCCGAGTGTTGATGGGCAGAATCCCGGTCATATACGCCAACAGAACATAAGGCTGTCCCTTTAGAAGGTTACTTAAAAAATCAATATAACGTTCCTTGTCAGACTCACATACAAAATCGCGATGGAAAATATAATCCCACTCATCCAGCACAAAAACAAATCCCGTCTCCGTACGACTGTATATTTCATTCAAAATATCCCATATGGCGTCCTCTTCATTGATATTAAAATCCGGATAAGCCTCCTTTAAATCTTCCAACAGACGTCGTTTGATACGGCCTATATAGCGCTCGTAGCTTCTGACACCGTCCGGCATTTCATTTAAACTGAGATAAAACACATGATGCGCATTCAAATGCTGCCGGTAGTCCCGAGCCTTCGCAATTTTCAACTCCTCAAAAAGAGGCTCACTGTTATGATCCCGCTCCAGATAAGCTGCCAACATGCAGGCCATAAGCGTTTTCCCGAACCGGCGGGGTCTTGTGATGCATATATAGCTTCCGCCAGACTGGATCAAAGGCAGCAATTCTCCGATCATAGGAGATTTATCTACAAAATATGGTTTCCACCGCTCTGTCCGAAACAAAGAGAACGGCTTGATACTATTTAAATAATGCGGCATACTGCTTCACCCCTTTGTAAAAATCTCGCGTTCCATCGCTCGCGCTATGATTTTAGTTTGACACAGATGCCTTCAAAATGCAAGTAATATTTGACCAAACGCAGGACTGCCGCACCCCGGATCTTGTCATCCGTCCGTGCGGCAGCCCATGCCTTTTTATGCTTCCCCGCTGCCTGCAGCGGGATGGTTAGTGACGTCCGCGTCATCGGACATAGGTGTTTAGAAAATAGCCGCCGCATGCCATTTCAGAGATTCCTCAGAAAACCGAAGCCGCATACCCCTTCAGATTCTCAAGCCCAATGGAAATGCCGTCGATACAGTCCTCCATCCCCTCGAACTCAATGGAGAGGTAGCCCTCGTAGCCTGCCCGTTTCAGGGCTCTTAGGCAGGTGACCACCGGCACGTCCCCGTGGCCCACGATGGTTCCCCGCAGGTAATTGCCGCCCCTGGAGGAGAAAAATCCTTTTCCGGGATCGGGCTGCTGGCCGTCCTTCACAATGAAATCCTTGGCGTGGACGTAGAAGGCGTACCGGGCTGCCCGGCCCACGGCCACGGCCGGGTCGTCGTCGGCGCAGAGGAAATTGCCCATATCCACCAGCCAGCCGAAATTATCGCTGGCCACAGTATTGATGAGCTTCTCCACCCGCAGGCTGTCCTGGGAGAAATACCCGTGGTTCTCCGTCATGGTCCTGATGCCGTACTGCCCCGCATACTCCGCCACTCTCCGGCAGCCCAGGGCCAGACGCTCCAGGACGTTCTCATATCCCTGATAAACGTGTTCGGTCACGCCGCCTGTCACATCATGGCGCATAGTGGGACAGCCCAGGATCCGGGCAATCTCCACCTGTTCGCAGAGCCGCTCCACCTCTTTATACAGATCGCCGCCGCTTCCGGCAAGGAAATCCGCTCCCACCGCATAGTTGGAGATCTCGATTCCCACCCGTTTGGCTTCCTCGGCCAGCTTCCCCGCGTACTCCCTTGGAGCCTCGTCCTCAGGAAATCCGAAATCCACAAATTCTATGGCGTCAAAGCCCAGCTCTTTTGCTTTCTCAATACAGGAAAATGTCGTCAGCTTTCCGCTGTTTATATACTGCGAAAAACTGTAAGAACTGACTGCATATTTCATAATATCACCTCATAACTGCCTCTTGGCACATCGTTTCCCGCATCCATATCTGGATACGCGTGATCTACAGTATCACCTCATGCCCGGTTCTGGCGGACTCGTAAATGGCGTCCAAAATCTCCATCAGCGTGATGCCGTCCTCCGCCGGAGCCTTGCAGGGCGTCCCGTGCTGCACGCAGTCCACAAAATGGTTGATCTCATTGGCGAACAGGCCGTCAAAGCTCAAAGCCGTGGGCGTGGTCAGCTGCACATTGGACATATAGCCGTTGAGCTCCGTATAAATTTCCAGCTCCGGATCTAACTTCGCCCCGGCCTTGGTGCCGAACAGCTCGATTTTCCCGGTATCCTCCTTTAAATTCAGGGAGAAGGAGGCCTCCAGGGAGATCACCGCCCCGTTGTCATAGCGGATGAGAGCCACGGCCAGATCCTCCACATCGAAAATGTCCTGATCCGTTTTTCCGGTGGAGACGTAGGCGGCTCCCTGCCCCTTCAGGCCGGGACGGTCCTTCAGCTTGTCAAAGGTGGCCCCATACACGGACACCGGCCTGGGATTTCCGATCAGATACCGGGTCAGATCGATGACATGGACGCCCAGATCGATCAGGGGGCCGCCGCCGGAGCGGGATTTGTCCCCAAACCAGCCGCCGGGGCAGCCGTTGCGGCGAAGGTAGGTGGCCTTGCCGTAATAAATATCACCGAAATAACCGTTTTCAATATAATCAGTCAAAATCTTGCAGTCGTTGCCGAAGCGGCGCACAAAGCCGATCATCAGAAGCTTCCCGTTCCGCTCAGCCGCCTCCTTCATCGCTCTGGCCTCCGCGGCGCTGGTGGCCATGGGCTTCTCGCAGATGACATGACAGCCCGCGTTTAATGCCGCGATGGTACAGGGCGCATGCTGGCTGTTCCAGGTGCAGACACTGACCGCGTCAAGCTCGGGGAGTTCCTTTAGCATCACGTCCTTGTCCGTGTAGGTGCGGGTGACCCCGTATTTCTCCGCCATCATGTTTAACTGCTTCTCATTGATGTCGCAGAACGCGTACAGCTCCACGTTGGGATTCTTCAAATAGGCGTTGATGTGCTCGTTGGAAATGCCTCCGGTTCCGATTACCGCTACTTTGATCTTATCCATTTTTCTCTCTCCTGTCTAATATGTTTCAGGGGCAAGGTCATGCTTTTTCAGATAGCCCTGGCCTTTTGCCCTGGTGTCATTTTATATGCGCGTTCAGAAAATCCACCGCGGTCTGAATGTCCTTCTTTGGCGTATCCCCTACCTCCCGCTCGATGGTCAGAAAGCCATGGTAGCCGATCTCGTCAAGGGCCTTTAAATACTCCGCGAAATCCACCTGGCCCTGTCCCAGCGGCAGCTCGTCAAAGGACGGGCTCCCCGGATTCTCCACATCCAGCAGGCCGTAAACCTCCTCCGGATTCCTGTAAAAATTCCGTCTGCCGTCCTTGGCGTGGGTGTGCACGATATAGTCCTTCAGGTTGTGCACCGCCTGAGCCGGGTCGTCTCCGGTCACCATCACCAGGTTGGCCGGGTCCAGATTCACCGCCACTCCGGTGGAATGCAGGCTATCCAGAAATCCCTTCAGCACCGCCGAGGTCTCCGGCCCCGTCTCCACAGCGAAATGGGCCTTCAAAGAATCCGCATACTCCGCCAGCGCCCCGCAGGCCTCCTGCATGATCTGATACCGGGGATGGTTTTTGTCCTCCGGCACGACTCCGATATGGGTGGTCACGATATCCGTCTCCAGATCCTTGGCAAGCTCCAGGATCCGTTTGGACTTCTCAATAAGCTCCGGATTCAGCTCAGGATTGTGGAAGCCCTTGCCCAGATCCCCGCAGAGGGCGGAGACCACAAGCCCCTCGCTCTTGACCATATCCAAAAATTCCCGGCGCTTGGCGGGCGTCATCTTCTCCGGGGCAAGCTCCCCGTAGGTGGCGTAGGCCTGCACCCCTTTGATTCCCATCTGCCGGGCCTCCTTCAAAGCCTCGGGATAAGGCTTCTTAAAGCTTTCCAGCACCACTCCGATTGAAAAATCATACATGACAGCTTCTCCTTTCACATAACATTTTTTTGCTATCCATTGACATGTGGTTTGCCTTTATTATATAATTTTTTCATAGTTTGTAAAGCTGTCAATGTTGCCGCAATTTAACACAATATTGCCCTCTCGCCATTCCCTGCCCTTCGCCCGAACAGTTTTAAGAACATTGGGAACATTTAGAGACGACCAGACGGAAAGGAGCCAGCATGCCTACCTTTTATGAAAAGCACAATTACCTGGACCCGGATTTTCCTATATTTTTTCATCACGACTGCTGCAGCCGGGAGAATTCCCGTTTTCCCACCCACTGGCATGAGCACATCGAGCTTCTCTACATCACCGACGGCATTTGCCTCGTCTGCGGCAACGGCATCACCCTGAAGGCCGCCCCCGGGGACGTGGTGATGATCAGCCCCAACTGCGTCCACGACATCCATGCCGCAAAAGATTCCTGCGGCTATTACTGCATCACTGCCGACAAAGGCTTCTGCGACAGCTTCGGCGTGCCCCTGTGCCGGGGGCAGTTTGCCCTGGTGCTGCAGGACGCCCCCATCAGGGAATGCTACGAGAGCATCATCCACACCATGCAGGAGAAGCTCCGGCATTACCGGATGGAGGCAAAGGCCCTGGTGCTGCGGCTTCTGATCCTCTGCTGCCGGGCCGCCGAGGACGCGGACATGGACGGCAAGGACCACGCCCACTCCCCCATGGTGACGGAGGCCATCAACTACCTCCATCTGCATTTTGCGGAAGCCCTCACCGTGGACGATCTCTGCGCTCACTTAGGCTTCAGCAAATTTTACCTCTGCCGCAGCTTCAAGGCCGCCACCGGGAAGACCATTATGGATTATCTCAATTATCTCAGGTGCTTAAACGCCCGGCGGCTCATCGCCAGCGGCCAGTACAACATCAGCGAGAGCGCCCGAAGGAGCGGCTTTCACAATATGTCCTATTTTTCACGCACTTATCTGAAGCAGATGGGGGCAAAGCCGTCTCAGGCGAGAGGGCGGTGAGCTTATGGAAAATTGCAAACTGGATTTCACCCATTTTTATCCGGAAGTATTTCAGGCTGTAGCAGGGAAAAATGTCACTGTGTACGCCTATATGAACGATGGCAGTGTGCGCATGCTGGATATGAAGCCTATCATAAAAAAAGGCGGCATATTTACCGCTTTGAAGGATGAAGAAATATTTCGCAAAAAATTAACCGTATTAAACAATTCCGTGGCATGGGATATAAAAGGGAACAGAGACGAATACAACTGTATTGATATCGATCCATTCTTTGTATTTCAGAGCCCAAGGGTTTCGGATATCCCGGAAGATATATTGCAGAATTAAAGCCATTGACAGCAAGTAACATTCCAGCCATTCCGGAATTGGAAAAATTATACTGCCGGTTTACTTGATTTTCCAGATCACACTGTGCTATAGTATGTTCAGAAAGAAAAAAGAACGCGAAATCGTTCGGAAAGGATCGTATCATGACAGGAATGGTTTTTAACCTTTATCATCAGGCGCATAATGAATACGAAAAAGCTCTGAAAAGGGAGGAATATCAGAGTTTTATTTTCATGCGCTCATATGAAAAAGTAAAGCGAAAACGTTCTTGCAAAGATGCTATCTTAAGAATCAGCGAACGAGATCCATGAGATTTGCCGCTTGCCTTTTTGTATGAGGCAGGCGGTTTTTGTTTTGCTCCATTCGCTCAGTGGTCGAGCACCCGGCTTTTAACCGGGACTGCGCGGGTTCGAATCCCTCATGGAGCATCCACAGCAATCACCGTCTGGAACAGCTATTTTCGGGAGGTGAATGAGATGTGTAATATACCGGGGAAGAATCTTCCCATCATCAACATGGCAATGACAGGGCAGAACATCGCCCGTTTGAGAAAGAACGCCGGCCTGACCGTTCAGGACATGCAGGATATCTTTGGCTTCCGCACACCCCAGGCAATCTACAAGTGGCAGCGGGGCGACGCGCTCCCTACCATCGACAACCTGCTGATATTGGCGGACATATTCCAGGTCCCCATGGATGATATTCTGGTGACAGACCGGAGCTCATAAGCATGCTTCTATTTTATGATGTAGGGGGCAAAAGGTATTTTGCCCCCATGATACCTACGAATTGCTCCGCACTGCGTGCTCCCGCAATTCTAAAACACCTCAAATCCGCATTTTGGTCCCTTGGTCGAGAGGATAAGATACCGCACTTTCACTGCGGTGGCGCTGGGTTCGATTCCCGCAGGGATCACTTTATGGCCCCCTGGTCAAATGGTTAAGATGCCGCCCTCTCAAGGCGGAGGTACTGGGTTCGATTCCCGTGGGGGCTGCTGTGGCCGTAGGACAGCGGTAGTCCGGCAGATCGTGGCTCTGCACACAGGGGTTCGACTCCCCTCGGCCACCCTAAGGATGGGTATGCCTAGCTGGCCGAGGGCGGCGGTCTGTAAAACCGTTACAAGAGAAACACCGCAGGTTCGAATCCTGCCCCATCCACTCCGCTTGCGTTGCCGTAAGGAACAGCCCTGCTCAAATGTATTATGCCACCTTTGCGTAATCAACCACGGAAATATCTTCCATAGCTTTTCTGGTTGTTTCAATAATTTTTTCCAATTTCTCCACCACGTCCCCAGTATAGTAAATCTCATTGCACTCGCTGCATTTATAACAAGGAACATTTCTGACAATCACAAGGCAGCCTCCTAAATCAGTTACACTCGTTGTCGTGCTTTTCTCTGCCTCTGCCCCACATTTTAAACACTTCATTCTTTTCGCTCCCTTCTGGTTTTAAAATCTGCCTCCCACTGCTCCAAATTCGGATAGTATGCCGTTATTAGATATATATAGTTATTATTCATACTCACAACTACATGTAAATATTTATTATTTACAGACATACCTAAAACCAAACAACTTGGAAATGGTTTATCATCTTCATATTGCTTGATAATTTCGCCACAATCTATACAGCGCATAACATCGTGCAAAAAAATATTTCTTTCAAAAAGTCTAAGTCTTGCATGTTCTGTCAACACTATATTTTCCGGTTTGTTTATTTTTCGCAGTTCATCAATGTCAATCAAATTTCCCCCTCCCTTCTCCGGCTCTTGCTGCATTTCCCCTGATACCTATATACTACACTATTTTTTCAGGTGTCGTCAATGCATTATTTTATGGTCATCTGTCACTATCCCTGCCGAGGTTATTTTTCATGGGGTGGGGAAATAATCAACTAGTGACAGTTTTTGTCAGGAGACCGCCCTGGATAGCGATTTTGTTAACGCAGACACGCTTCCGCTCAACTCAAGACGCAACGGTACTAGACTCGCCGCCCGCAAGCGGTCGGCTCATCAAGTGCCGGCGTCTTTCAATGGTCTGCTTATAACAAAATCGCTATCCAGGGCTACGTTCCAGACAAAGGCTGGCAATTTTGCCAATTTCCCCACCCTATGAAAAACAACCTGCGCGAGTCGTGGCACTAGAAATTTATATAGCAAAAGGCCCCCCGAGAGGAATTTTTCCTCCGGGGGACCTTTTGGGTTACATATGATAATAATCCTAACACTGGGCCCCGTAACGGGGAAACCCAAACTCCGCTTCGCTGCGTTCGGGTAGCGCACAGCTTCGCCTCGGGAAACCCGAACTCCGCTTCGCTACGTTTGGGTATCAGACAGCGGCTCCGCCTCGGGAAACCCGAACTCCGCTTCGCTGCGTTCGGGTAGCGCACAGCTTCGCTCCGGGAAACCCAAACTCCGCTTCGCTACGTTTGGGTATCAGACAGCGGCGGAGCCGCTGTCTTCTATTCCTCCGTGCCGTACAGCTTCACCAGCTTGTTCAGGTAAGCGTAGCGCTCCTTAGCATTCTTCTCGGCGTTGTCGAACAGCTTCTCGGCCCGCTCCGGATTGAACCGTGCCAGGGAGTTGTAACGAACCTCGCCGTTTAAGAAGGACTTGTAATCACCGGTGGGAACCTTGCTGTCCAGGGTGAACGCCGGCTTTCCTTCTGCCTTCAGGGCAGGATTGAACCGGAACATATGCCAGTAGCCGGCCTCAACCGCGTTCTTCTCCTCGGTCTGAGCCTTGGACATACCGGCCTTGATGCCGTGGTTGATGCAGGGCGCGTAGGCGATGATCAGGGAGGGTCCCGGATAAGCCTCAGCCTCCGCAATGGCCTTCACAGTCTGGTTGTAGTCAGCGCCCATGGCGATCTGCGCTACATAGACGTAGCCGTAGCTCATGGCGATGCTGGCCAGGTCTTTCTTCTTCACTTCTTTTCCGCCTGCCGCGAACTGGGCGATGGCGCCGGTGGGCGTAGCCTTGGAGGACTGTCCGCCGGTATTGGAATACACCTCGGTATCAAATACCATGACGTTCACGTCCTGTCCGCTGGCCAGCACGTGGTCCAGACCGCCGAAGCCGATGTCGTAAGCCCATCCGTCGCCGCCGAAGATCCACTGGGACTTCTTGGACAGGAACTCCTTCTGCTTCAGTACGTCCTGCGCCTTCTCACAGCCGCAGGCCTCCAGGGCAGCTACCAGCTTGTCGGTGGCCGGTCCGTTGGCGATTCCGCTGTCAAAAGTCTCCGTCCACTCCTGAACCGCTGCCTTCACATCTGCATTGTCCGTGTTGGCCGCGATATCCTCTATTTTTTCCTTCAGGCTGTTCCGCAAAGCCTTCTGGGCCAGCAGCATACCGTAACCGAACTCAGCTGCATCCTCAAAGAGGGAGTTGGACCATGCGGGACCCTGACCCTTCTCATTTCTGGTGTAGGGCGTGGAGGGTGAAGAGTTGCCCCAGATGGAGGAGCATCCGGTGGCGTTGGCGATATACATTCTGTCGCCGAACAGCTGGGTGATCAGCTTCGCGTAGGGCGTCTCGCCGCAGCCTGCGCATGCGCCGGAGAACTCTAAGAGCGGCTTCTTGAACTGGCTGCCCTTCACGGTGTTCTCCTTGAATTTCTCCAATACCTCCGGCTTCTTGGAAACGGTCTGGCCATAGTCGAAATATTTCTGTCTGCCGGCATTGGCCTCGAAGTTCTCCATGGTAAGAGCCTTCTCGCCCTTCTTACCCGGGCATACAT
The DNA here is from genome assembly GCA_944376745.1 of uncultured Lachnospiraceae bacterium. Classification (GTDB taxonomy): domain Bacteria; phylum Bacillota; class Clostridia; order Lachnospirales; family Lachnospiraceae; genus 14-2. Next base: position 2,678 of record CALWDR010000251.1, on the reverse strand, counting down.
TGGCACAGGAGCCGCATCCGGTACAGTCGTAGGCGGAAACGGTGATGGCGAACTTCTTGCCCGGCATACCGGTCATATCCAGCATGTCCATGCCCTCGGGCGCATTTGCGGCCTCGGCCTCATCCATCACAACGGGACGGATCACCGCATGGGGACATACATAGGAGCAGAAGTTACACTGAATACAGTTCTCCGGGTGCCAGATGGGCATATTTACCGCAATGCCGCGCTTCTCGTAGGCGCTGCTGCCGGAGGGCGTGCTGCCGTCCACATAAGGCTTGAAAGCGGATACGGGCAGGCTGTTTCCTTCCTGGGCGGTCACGGCCTTCTGGATGTTATTTACGAAATCAACGGTATCCTGGTAAGCGCCGGTGGCCTTCTCGCCGGTGAGATCCTCCTCCACGCAGTCCTTCCAGGAAGCGGGAACCTCCACCTTCACGATCTGCTTCGCGCCGGCGTCGATAGCCGCCCAGTTCTTCTGAACCACATCATCGCCTTTTCTGCCGTAGGTAGCCTTGGCAGCGGCTTTCATCAGCTCGTTGGCCTTGTCAGCCGGGATGATGCCGGTCAGCTGGAAGAACGCGGACTGCAGAATGGTGTTGATCCTTGTGGGTCCCATGCCGGTCTCGATACCGATCTTCACGCCGTCGATGATGTAGAACTTGATATCATTGTCAGCGATGTATTTCTTCACCTGTCCGGGCAAATGCTTATCCAGCTCCTCCACGCTCCAGGGGCAGTTCAGAAGGAAGGTCCCGCCGGGTACCAGCTCCTGCACCATGTTGTACTTGCGGATGTAGGCCGGGTTATGGCAGGCCACGAAGTTCGCCTGACGGATCAGGTAGGTGGACTTGATGGGCTTCTTGCCGAAACGCAGGTGGGACATGGTCACACCGCCGGATTTCTTGGAGTCATAGTCAAAATATGCCTGGGCATACATATCGGTGTTGTCGCCGATGATCTTGATGGAGTTCTTGTTGGCACCCACGGTACCGTCCGCGCCAAGGCCCCAGAACTTGCAGTTGGTGGTTCCTTCGGGAGTGGTGACCGGGTCCTCTTTGATCTCCAGGGAAAGATGGGTCACATCATCCACGATACCGATGGTGAAGCGCTCCTTCTCGTCGTTGTTGTACACGGCGATGATCTGTCCCGGTGTGGTATCCTTGGAGCCTAAGCCGTAACGGCCGCTGTAAATGGTAACGCCGTCGAACTTGCTGCCCTTCAGAGCCGCAACCACGTCAAGATACAGGGGCTCGCCGATGGCGCCGGGCTCTTTGGTCCTGTCCAGAACGCTGATCTTCTTAACCGTCTCAGGAATAACCGAAATGAGGGCTTCCTTGCAGAAGGGACGGTACAGGCGGACTTTCACCAGACCTACCTTCTCGCCTCTTGCCATCAGGTAATCCAGCGTCTCGTCGATGGTGTCGCACACGGAACCCATAGCGATGATGATGTGCTCCGCGTCCGCTGCTCCATGATAGTTGAACAATTTATAGTCGGTGCCGATCTTGGCATTTACCTTGTCCATGTATTCCTGCACAATGGCGGGCATGTCGTCATAGCCCTGGTTGCAGGCCTCTCTCGCCTGGAAGAAGATATCCGGGTTCTGAGCGGAGCCTCTCTGGCAGGGATGATTGGGATTCAGGGCGTCCGCGCGGAAAGCGTCGATGGCGTCCAGATCCACCAGATCCTTCAGGTCCTCGTAATCCCAGGTCTCGATCTTCTGAATCTCATGGGAGGTACGGAAGCCGTCAAAGAAGTTGATGAAGGGAAGTCTGCCCTTGATGGCCGCGCAGTGTGCCACCGGAGTCAGATCCATAACCTCCTGTACGGAAGATTCGCACAGCATAGCCACGCCGGTCTGACGGCAGGCGTATACGTCGGAGTGGTCTCCGAAGATGGACAGCGCATGGCTGGCAATGGCACGGGCGGATACGTTAAATACGCCCGGCAGTCTCTCGCCCGCGATCTTATACAGGTTGGGGATCATCAGAAGAAGTCCCTGGGAAGCGGTATAGGTGGTGGTCAGCGCGCCCGCGGAAAGAGAACCGTGTACGGTACCCGCAGCACCAGCCTCGGACTGCATCTCCGTCACCTGTACGGTCTGTCCGAAAATATTCTTTCTTCCCTGTGTGGCCCACTCGTCCGTAGCTTCTGCCATGACAGAGGACGGAGTGATGGGATAGATGGCCGCAACGTCGGTGTAAGCGTATGAAGCATGAGCCGCCGCATGATTACCATCCATGGTTTTCATTGATCGTTTCATTTACATTTCCTCCTAGTGAAATTATGGTTTGGGTGTTACCCTTGTCAATTAATTAACAGTTCTCCTCATATTACTATAATAATGATGAAGGAAAAAAGCAAGCCCCTTTTGCCGGTATTTTGTGTTTTTTTTATCAAACACGATGCTTTTCAGGGAAGAGTGGGGGAATTGGCAGCTAGGGACAGTTTTTGTCTGGGGGACGCCCTGGAGAGGGATTTTGTTAGCGCAGACGCGCTCTCGATGGTCTGGTCCACCGCAGACCGCCGCCCCCCCAAAAAACGCTTCCGGCTATTTTCCCTCCGCCATGGCAAGCTGCGCCGTTACCAGGTTATAGTAGATCCCCTTCTTTTCCAGCAGTTCGTTGTGGGAGCCCATCTCAGCGATGCCGTGCCTGTCGATGACCACCAGGCGG
>CALWDR010000250.1 GCA_944376745.1 uncultured Lachnospiraceae bacterium | reverse complement strand
CCGTTTGTCATAAAGCCGCCGATCATGATGGTCATGCCATCCTGAAACAGGCTGGCGGCTTCGCTCTGGGTAATTCTCTTTACCTTGGACATATCTGTCTCCTTTCCTATTATGACTGTCCAGTTTTGGGGACATGAAGGTATACCTGGAAGGTATTTCCTTGTCGTCATTTTTGTTTGTTAATATTATAACAAACTTTTTCAGAAAAAGATAGCCTAACCTTCTGTATTTTCTTCTCTTTTTTCGTCATTTTTCGCAATGGCAAGGGAGAGCTCCGCAAGCTGCGCCTCACTGACCACATTGGGCGCGTCCGTCATCAGGCAGGAGGCGTCCTTCACCTTGGGGAAGGCGATGACGTCACGGATGGAATCCGCCTGCACCATCAGCATCACCATGCGGTCCAGGCCGTAGGCCAGCCCGGCGTGGGGGGGCACCCCGTATTTGAAGGCGTTCAACAAAAATCCGAACTGCTCGTAGGCCCGCTCCTTGGTGAAGCCAAGAACCTCCAGCATTTTCTCCTGAATGTGGTCCTGGTGGATACGGACGGAGCCGCCGCCCAACTCAGTGCCGTTTAAGACAATGTCGTAGGCTTTGGCCCGGACGGCTCCGGGATCGGTGTCGATCTTGTCCCAGTCCTCCTCCATGGGCATGGTGAAGGGGTGATGCATGGCCATGAAGCGGTTCTCCTCCTCGGACCACTCCAGCAGGGGAAATTCGGTCACCCAGAGGAAGCTGTACTGATTCTTATCCATCAGCCCCAGCTCTCTGGCAAGCTCCAGGCGCAAGGCGCCCAGCACATCCCACACGACCTTATTTTTGTCCGCCGCAAAGAGCAGAAGGTCTCCGGGCTCTCCGCCCATGGCCGCCACCAGCGCCGATAGCTGCTCCTCGCTCATGAATTTGGCAAAGGAGGACTTGTAGGTGCCGTCGGCGTTGACAGATAGGTAGGCAAGCCCCTTGGCCCCGTAGCCCTTGGCAAATTCCACCAGCTTGTCGATCTTCTTGCGGGGCATGTCCCCCTGGCCCTTGGCGTTGATGCCCCGGACGGAGCCGCCATTTTCCAGAGCCCCGGTGAAGACCCCAAAGCCGCAGCCGGCTACCACCTTAGACACATCCGTAAGCTCCATGCCAAAGCGGGTGTCCGGCTTGTCGGAGCCGTACCGGTCCATGGCCTCCTGCCAGGTCATCCGGGGAATGGGCAGTGAAATATCCACGCCGATGGCCTCCTTGAATACGTACTGAAGAAGACGCTCGTTGACCTCGATCACGTCGTCCACATCCACAAAGGACAGCTCCATGTCCGCCTGGGTAAATTCCGGCTGGCGGTCCGCCCGCAGGTCCTCGTCCCGGAAGCACCGGGCAATCTGGAAATACCGGTCATAGCCGGAGCACATCAAAAGCTGCTTAAAGAGCTGGGGAGACTGGGGCAGGGCGTAGAAGCTGCCGGGGTGCACCCGGCTGGGCACCAGGTAATCCCTGGCCCCCTCGGGGGTGGATTTGGTGAGCATGGGGGTCTCGACCTCCAGAAAGCCCTCCTGCTCCATAAATTTCCGAAGCAGCATGGAAACCCTGCTCTTCATCATGAGATTCCGCTGCAGATCCGGCCTGCGCAGATCCAGATACCGGTACCGAAGGCGCACGTCCTCCTTGGTCTGGCTGTTCTCCTCGATGGGGAAGGGAGGCGTCTCGGACTCGGATAAGATCCGCAGCTCCCGGGCGATCACCTCGATATCCCCGGTTTTCAGATTCTCGTTGACCGCGGCGGTGCGCTTCTCGATGGTTCCGGTCACCGCGATCACAAACTCATTTCTTAAGGTCTCCGCCTTGGCGAAGCCCTCCGCGCCCACCTTGGGCTCGTCAAACACGATCTGAAGTAAACCGGAACGGTCCCGCAGATCGACAAAGATCAGACTTCCTAAATTTCTCCTTCTCTGCACCCACCCCATCACGGTCACCTGCTGGCCGATATTGGCGCTTGACACCTCCGTGCATCTGTGGGTTCTCTTTAATCCTTTCATGGATTCTGCCATGGTAGTTCCTCCTGTTTTTCCAATAAAATTTTCTGCCGCAATCGTTTTCTGTTGAAGCGTTCCCATGCTGTTTCCTGCGGTATCGCTTCCCACACCATTTCCGTTGAAGCGTTCCCATGCTGTTTCCTGCGCTATCGCTTCTACTCCGCTTCCCTTGCGTAAAATTCCAGAAATTCCGTGTAGCCTTCCTTTGTAAGCTGCTCCTTCTGGAACTTTTTATTCTTGTTCATGCGCACCACCAGCACCTGGCTGCCCGCCGCCCGCTCCGCCTGGGCTTTGGCGATCACAGCGGAGAGCTTCTCCCCGGGATACCCCTTCTCAATGAGGTAGGCCTTCTTCTGGGCCTGACCGGGAATCTTAAAGCCATTTTCCAGCATCAGCAGGATGATCCGCTCGAAGCCGATGGAAAAGCCGCAGGCGGGCACATCCCTGCCGGTGAAATTGCCGATCATCTTGTCGTACCGTCCGCCGCCGCCGCAGCTTCCGCCGAACTGGGGCATGGCGACCTCGAAAATGGTTCCCGTGTAGTAGGACATGCCCCGCACCAGGGTGGGGTCAAAGACCAACTCAAATTTCGCGTTCTTGGTGGCGTTTACCGTAGCGACGATCTCCGAAAGGCTCTGCTCCACCTCCGGCTCCAGGAAGCCCTTCAGTGTCTCGGCCAGATACGCGATCCCATCCTCCGCGGCCTCCACCCCCTGGAAGAGAGCCAGATATCTGTCAATACTCTCTTTGGGGAAGCCGTTCTCGGAAAGCTCCCGCTCCACGCCCTCCAGGCCGATCTTATCCATTTTATCCAGTATGATAAATACGGTATCATAATCCGCCTCGGCGAAGCCGCTGTAGGCCGCCATGGCCTTCAAGATCCTCCGCTCGTTGATGCGGATCTCAAAGCCCTCAAAGCCCAGCCGCCCCAGAGTGGTGGTGGTGGCCAGGATCAGCTCGATCTCCGCCAGGTTGCTGGGTTCGCCCAAAATATCGATATCGCACTGCATGAACTGCCGGTACCTTCCCCGCTGGGGCCGGTCCGCCCGCCACACATTTCCCATCTGCAGAGCCTTGAAGGGGGAGGGCAGATCGTTGGCGTTGTTGGCGTAGAACCGGGCCAGGGGCACGGTCAGATCGTAGCGCATCCCGAAATCCACCACGTCCGCCTCCGTCTTCGCCGTCTCCAGATTCAGCTTTTCTCCCCGCTTTAATACCTTGAAGATCAGCTTCTCATTCTCACCGCCCTGCTTGTTGCTGAGATTTCCGATGTTCTCCATGCAGGGCGTCTCGATGGGGGTAAATCCGAAGCTCCGGTAGGTGTCCTTGATGACCCCCATCACATAGTCCCGAAGCTCCATTTCCTCCGGTAAAATATCCTTCATCCCGTTGACCGGTTTCTTTGCCAGTGCCATAATTTTATTTCCTTTCTCTGGTTCTACTTTTTTGCATTCCTGTTCCATCTGTTTTCTATTTCCTGCCGCCACAGGCATTTTGCAACAATTTCTTCCTGCCGTCACAGGCATTTTGCAGCGGCTTCCCCTTCCTGCCGTCACAGATATTTCGCAATGGCTTCCCGCTTGCGCTCGACCATCTCGTCGATCCTGCCAAGATAATTTTCGATATCCTTCACGTTGTCCGTCCGCTCGATCCGGCGGCCCCCGTCGAAGACAAATTTCGTGGTGGCTCCCGCCCCCAGGGCCAGGATGGACTGCTTTTCCTCCATGATCAAAATGTTGTAAAGCCCCGCCTTGCCTTCCCTGGCGTAGCCCACATTTTCAAAATTGCCCGCCATATTTTTCTGACGGTACAGGTAGTAAGGCGCCATCCCCATCTCCCTGGCGTACCGGGCCGTCAGATCGATGATCTCCCAGGTGTTGGTGATGGTCAGGTCCTGATACTCCTCCTTGAACATCTGAAGCCTTGCCGCCCGCTTAACCGCCAGGGAGTGCACCGTAACGCTGTCCGGGTTCAATTCCCGCAAGCGCTCCATGGTATTTCGCACATCCTCAATGGTCTCCTCCGGCAGCCCCACAATGAGATCCATGTTGATGTTGTCAAAGCCCAGGCTTCTCGCCAGGTAAAAGCTCTCCACCGTCTGCTCCACACTGTGGCGGCGTCCGATCAGATCCAGGGTGGCCTGCTTCATGGTCTGGGGATTGATGGAAATGCGGGACACCTTATGCTTCTTTAAGACCGCAAGCTTCTCCTTTGTAATACTGTCCGGCCTCCCGGCCTCCACGGTAAATTCCAGCAGATGGGAAAGATCAAAGGACCGCTCCACCTTATCAAGCAGCCAGTCCATCTGCTCCGCCGTCAGGGTGGTGGGCGTCCCGCCGCCGATGTACACCGTATTGAGCTTCCGCTCCCGCAGAGCCTGGGCCGTAAAGTCGATCTCCTTTTCCAGGGCGGAGAGATATTCCCCCATCCGGGGCGCCCATTTTCCCAGAGGATAGGAGGTAAAGGAACAGTACAGGCAGGTGCTGGGGCAGAAGGGAATCCCGATGTACAGGCTGTAGCCTTTTTCGTAATCCACCCGCTCAAGCAGCGCCATCTCCCGCTTCGCGATCTCAATGCTCAAGTCGATCTTCGCCTGGCTGGCAAGGTAGGTATTTTTCATATACTCCCGGATCCAGTCTTCCTCCCTGCCCTCCTCCAGAAAGGCCATGGGGATCTTGGTGGGCCGGATGCCCGTCAGGGTCCCCCAGGGCAGGGTGGTGTGGGTGTACTCGGAAAGCAGCCGGTACAGGGCCTGCTTTAAGCGGTTCTTGGTCTGAGTCCGGTCCGCATAATTTACCGGAACCCGCGCAAGCCCCTGCCCATCGATGGCGAAGGAGATGGCGTCCGACTCCTGCGCGGTCTGTTCGCCGTCGCCCTGCGATGCGGCGGCTGCGGTCTGTCTGCCATCGGCCCGCGATACAGTGGCTGCGTCCGGCCTGCCGTCCCCCAGCGATGCGGCGGTCCCCAGCTCGTAGCGGATTGCCATGGAAAATAAAGGCTCCTCCGCGAAAGCCTTCGCCTCCGCCGACACGATCACATCCTCCTTGGGGAAAAAGGCTTTCACCAGCGAATGGATGTCATATTCAAAATTTGCGATATTTAACGTTACTAAAATCATAATGCTTCCTTTTTTTAATAGAGTTTCGTATGCGAAACTCTCGCGCCGAGCACGGTCGCTTCTGCGACATATTTCCTTACGTGCGAGTGCGCATCCACCCGGAGGGTTTATAAAAAAAGCTCTTGCTTTTTTTATAAATATGGGTTCCACATCCGCTCCTGCCCAATGGTGGTGCTGTCCATATGCCCCGGATACACCTCCGTCTGCTCCGGCAATTCCAGCAACTTCTCCTGAACCGAACGCACAAGCTGGCTCATGCTGCCTCCCGGAAAATCCGTGCGCCCGATGGACTGACAGAAGAGCGTATCCCCGGAGAAAAGCACATCCTCTCTGGGAATGTAGTAGCAGCAGCCCCCCGGCGTGTGTCCCGGCGTGTGGAATACCTGTATGGAAAAGCCCGCCAGATTCAGCGGCTGCCCCTCCTTTAAGTACACGTCCGCCTGATAGCTCTCGCTTTTTCCGTTCATCATGCCGGAGAGGTTCCGGCGGGGATCCTCCAGGGTCTCCCGCTCCGCCTGATGGGCGTAAATGGGCACCTGAAGAAGCTTAGAAAGCTCCGTGGCACCGCCCGCATGGTCAAAATGCCCGTGGGTCAATAAAATCGCCGCCGGCTTTATGCCAAGCTTCTTCACCCGCTCCGCCAGCATCTGGGCGGAGGCTCCCGGATCTACCACAAAGCCTTCCTCTGCGGCGGTATTTATCGCGATATAACAGTTGGTCTGCGCCAGGCTGACGCAGTAGGTCTCTATTTTCAAATTCAGCATAATTTCCTCCGCTTTTTAACCCGTGGTCCGCTCAATGTCGATGACGCTCTCCACCTGCCGGATCTTGTCCACCAGGCTGGCCAGCTCCTCCTTATTCTTGATGCTGAAGGCCAGGGTGATGGTGGCGATCCCCTGCTTGCTGGTCTTGGAGTGGACGGACTCGATGTCGATCTGCCGCTCTGTGAGGATACGGGTGATGTCCACCAGAAGGCCCGTGCGGTTGTTGCCGTAAATCTTGATCTCCGCCATAAACAGGCCGGGCTCTCCCTCCTCCTGCGCCCAGTCCGCCTCCAGCAGTCTGGCCCGGTCCTCCTCCGACAGGTTGATGATGTTGATGCAGTCCGTCCGGTGGATGGACACGCCCCGCCCTCTGGTGACGAAGCCCACGATCTCGTCTCCCGGCACCGGGGAGCAGCATTTGGAGAAACGCACCGCCACGTCCGTAAGGCCTTTGACGATGATGCCGCTCTTGGACCTTTTTTTCTCCTCCGGCTTGCCCTTGTAGACCCCGGAAGCCGTACCGCCCAGATTTTCCAGGATGTCCTCGTCGGTGATGGCCGCCTGATGATCCTTCTGGTAATACTCCTGCATCTTGTTGATGATCTGGCCTTCCTTCAGGCCGCCGTGGCCCACCGCCGCCAGGGTGGAATCCCAGTCCCGGAAGCCGTACTTGCGCATGATCTTCTGCTGATACTCGGGCTTGTTCAGTTCCGGCCAGTTGATGCTCTTGACCTTGCAGTACTGGGCGATCATCTCCTTGCCCCGGGAAATGTTCTCCTCCTTAAATTCGCTGCGGAACCACTGGTTGATCTTGCTCTTGGCCTGGGCGCTCTTGACGATGCCCAGCCAGTCCCGGCTGGGTCCCTTGGAATTCTGGGAGGTTAAGATCTCCACCCGGTCTCCGTTCTGGATGACGTAGTCGATGTTGACCAGCCTCCCGTTGACCTTGGCGCCGATCATTTTATTGCCCACCGCCGAGTGAATGGCATAGGCAAAGTCGATGGGCGTGGAGCCGTTGGGCAGATTTTTCACCTCGCCGGTGGGGGTAAAGCAGAACACCGTGTCGGAGAAAAGGTCCAGATCGCTCTTTAGAAGGCTCATGAACTCCCGGTTGTCCGACATATCCCTCTGCCATTCCAGGATCTGGCGAAGCCAGCTGAGCTTGGCCTCCTCCCGGTTCTCCTCCGCCTTGCTCCCGCTGCCGCTCTCCTTGTATTTCCAGTGGGCCGCAATACCGTATTCCGCCGTGCGGTGCATCTCGTAGGTGCGGATCTGGATCTCAAAGGGCTGGCCCTGGGGGCCGATCAGGGTGGTGTGCAGGGACTGGTACATATTGGGCTTTGGCATGGCGATGTAATCCTTAAAGCGGCCCGGAATGGGCTTATACATCTCGTGGATGACCCCCAGCGCCCCGTAGCAGTCCTTTACCGTGTTGACGAGAATGCGGATGGCGAACAGATCATAGATCTGGTCCAGGGTCTTGTGCTGGTTCACCATTTTCTTATAAATACTGAAGAAATGCTTGGCCCGTCCGTCCACCTGAGCTTCGATGCCGGCATTTTTCATGTGCTCCGAGACCTCCGCCACCAGGGACTGTATATATTCCTCCCGGACGCTCTTGCGGACGGCCACCTTCTCCACCAGATCGTAGTATGCCTCCGGCTCCAGATATTTTAAGGAAAGGTCGTCCAGCTCGATCTTGATCTTGGAAATACCCAGCCGCTGGGCGATGGGGGAATAGATATCCATGGTCTCCCTGGCGATCTTCTTCTGCTTCTCCACGGGCTGATATTTCAACGTCCGCATATTGTGGAGGCGATCCGCCAGCTTAATGAGGATCACCCGGATATCCTTGGCCATGGCCAGGAACATTTTTCTCAAATTCTCCGCCTGCACCTCGATCTTGTCCGCGTCGTGGGACAACTGCTCCAATTTTGTGACGCCGTCCACCAGAAGGGCGATCTCCGAGCCAAATTCCCGGGTGATCTCCTCCTCCGTCATCACGGTATCCTCCACCACGTCGTGGAGAAGCCCCGCCACAATGGTTTCCTTGTCCAGCTCCAGCTCCGCCAGGATGATGCACACGCAGAGGGGGTGGATGATATACGCCTCCCCGGATTTGCGCACCTGGCCCTCATGGGCCTTGGCGGCCACCCGATACGCCTTCTCGATCAGGGAAGTATCCTCGGAGGGGTGATAGCGCTTGATGCTGGCGATCAGGTCCTCATAAAGGCTCTCCGGGCTTGCGAACTCCCTGGTGGGCTTGATCTTCTCCGAAAATTTAATACACTCCCCCGGTTCCTTGTTCTCCTCCATTGGCAGCGCCGGCTCCGCTCCCTGCTTTGCCTGCGCTGTCCCGGTCTCTTTTTTTGTTTCCTCCACTTTTTCCATCTCAGCTGCGTTCTTTTCGGCCATATTACTCTCCCGTCTTTCGTCCACTGAATTCCACTTCACGATTATTCTATTTATTATAAGGAGTTTCTACCGAAATTGCAAGATTTTCGCGTATCTTTGCATGACTTTTCCTCGATACACGACGCTTTCGTCCCAGCGGAAGCCTAATTTTTCCGCAAGATGGATGGAAATGCGGTTTTCTTTCCGGATGAGGCAGTAGATTTTGGAAATGTCAAGCTTGTCCCGGGCATAATCCAAAATCCCCCGGCACACCTCGGTGGCATAGCCCTGATTCTGGTAGGGGAGACCTATGACATAGCCCAGCTGCAGGGGCGCTGCGTCCTCTTGGAACGCTGTCCCCTGGGGCGGCGCTGTGTCCTCTCGGAACGCTGTGTCCTCCTGAGGCGCCGCCTCGGGCGGCAGGTGCATGAGCCCCGCCCGGCCAATGAGCCTGCCGGATTCCTTTTCCACAACCACCCAAAGACCGTAACCATAGAAGCGGTACATATTGTCAATATACGCTTTGGTGTAAGCCTCCTGCTTCCTCCGGTCCGGGCTGGGTCCCTCTGCGTAGCGGGTGATCTCCACCGGACGGTACAGCTCATAGACAGCGTCCAAGTCCTCCAGGGTGATCTCTCTGAGGTAACAGCGCGCCGTCTCGATGACGGTCCAGGGAAGCTGATGATGGCGGCAATAAACCTGCTCTAAAAAAGAAAGATCAACCTCCTCGAAGCCCTCCGCCAGGTACTCCAGGTGGGAGCGGATCCGGCGCCGATTGACCAGCGAAGTGTCCAGTGCAGGCAGGAGAAGCGCGCTGGCCGGGGCGGGCGGCTCATCATCCGGCGCAGGCGGCTGCGCCTCTGGCTGGGCGGGCAGCTCATCCCCAGGCGCAGGCGGCTGCGATTCTGACTGGGCGGGCGGCTCATAACCCAAAACGGCGGCGTTTACGGCTCTGGCCCAGGCGACGGTGGCCTCGCAGTCCGCGATGACAAGGCAGTCGCAAAAATAAAATTTCTGGTTTGAGCCCGGAAGCTCAAAGAAGGATTTCCCTGCTTTCTGACCGCAAGGCTTTTCTTCCTCTGGCACAGAAACATCCGGGTACAATTCCAGACTGCCGATATCCACAACGGCGACGCCTGCTTTCCGCAGCTTAGAAAACAGCGCTTCCAGATCCTCTGTCAGATTATGGTGGGCAAGCATTGCTTCCCTGTCGTACAAAACGGTTTTCAATGTCATGGGCGGGACCTCTTTTTCTTTTTGTTTTCTCCTGTAGTATAGCATTCCAGACCGGCAGCCGCAACAGTTGCTGATCACAGGGTGGGGAAAATAGACAAGCTTTCCAGCTTTTGACTGGAACGTAGCCCTGGATGGCGCATTTGTTATAAGCAGACCATTGAAAGACGCCGGCACTTGGCGAGCCGCCGCTTGCGGGCGGCGAGCCTAGTACCGCTGCGTCTTTCACTTATGACAATAGAAAGCTCGCGAAGCAGGCTTTCTATTGTAGAGCGGAAGCGTGTCTGCGTTAACAAATGCGCCATCCAGGGCGGCCTCCTGACAAAACTGTTATT
>CALWDR010000249.1 GCA_944376745.1 uncultured Lachnospiraceae bacterium | reverse complement strand
TCCATCAGATTTCCCAGATCGTAGATCTGGAAAACGGGCTCCCCGTCGATGGTATAATAATTCGGCAGCTTGAAATAATTCCCGATCACCCGGCGGCAGACCTTCTGGAACTCCTTCTTGCTGACGGCGCCCTTCCAGATGACATCCTCCTGGTCCCAGGAGAGGCGGATGTCCCAGGTGTGGTTCACGTCATGGTTGGCCCACATGAGATAAAACTTCATTTTCTCATTATTTTTTGCCTTCAGGAAGCCGTCGTTTAAGCAATTTTCCAGAAAAGGCCTTCCGTCGTACCAGTACCAGTCGTAGATGAACACGTTGACGCCGTGCTCCAGGGCGGCGTTTATCTCCATCTCCATCACATAGGGGTCCGCCTCGTTTACATACCCCCACAGGGGCTTTCTGGGCCACTGGTGTCCCGGGTACTTCTGAACGGAATTTTTCACCGACTGCCACTCTCCCATGCCCTCCGGCCAGAACATCCTGGTCCTGGGCTCGTCTCCCGTGTAGGCCGGCCAGACATAGGCGGCCACATCATAGTTTGCCATAGGTTCCTTCCTCCTTCGCATAAGCTTGCGCGTCTTGGTTTCATAACTAAGGTCTCACAGAATAAGGAAGCAAGATCGTCTCTTCCACATGCTCCACAGCGGAATCGAAGGAAGAACGCATGTCAAATTCTATCAAAAGCGCTCCTTCCGTATCCGCAGTTCCTTCCGTATCCATAGCTCCTTCCGTGCCCGCAGTTCCTTCCGTATCCATAGCTTCTTCCGTACCTATGGCTCCCTTCGGCGCCACATAGCTAAGGATTCCCTCGTACAAAAAATAATCTCCTTTGCCGGTTTCCCCCTCATGATCCGTGCAGGTTTTAAACACATACCGGCTGTCCAGGGTCTCTCCGGCCTCCGTTGTCAGGCGGTTTGCCAGCCAGCCGCCTGCAAGGTCTTCCTCACTGTTCTTATTTTCCAGCGTCTTTCCACCTTGATACGTGCGGATAAATGCAGCGTTATCTCCGCAGCGAAAGGCCAGCTTTACATTGTTGTACTCGAAAACATTCTCTCCATAATAAATCTGTTCCCCCACCTGACAGTATTCCGCTATTTTAAAGATTGCCTCCCAGGTGGTATTCCCCGAGGAAACATCGGAATAGCGATATTCCACATAAGGCAGCGACCAATACTCGCACCTTTCCCCATCACGCTGAAAAGCGGCATAGTACGCTGTTTCATTTGTCCATGTAAGCCATACGTTATTCTCGACTGTCCGGGGTTCCGGCAGATCGAATTTCTCCAGGATCTCCGGCGTGACCTCAACCTCATGAAATTCCACCGGCTGTTCCCGCCGGCAGGCGGAGAACCCCAAAACCCAGACAAACATCATGGCCATCGCGATTAAGAATAATTTGTTTTTCCTCATACTCCAAAATCCCCCTTTTTCTGATTACATTAAAATTTTTCGCAGACAATGGAATCTTTTTTCTTATGCGACAAACACCCCCTCATTTGATTCTCAGATATTTTCCGCAAGGGACCTCATCGCCCGGACAGTGATCTTATCCGCCTCCGTCAAATGGCCGCACAACAGCGGAGAGGCCGCGTCATACTGCCCGCAGGCTTTTTCCAGGCTGGCCGGGCCGCTGTTGGCGTAGCAGTAAAGACAGCCGTTTTTGCAGGTATCGTAGGTCCCGATCTCCACGCTCTCCACACACCCGCATTCCGGCCTCTGGTTCTTATCCTTCCCCGCCTTAAGTTTATAGCCAACAAGCTCCTCAATAAATTCCTTGTCGATACAGCAATTATGGGCGATCCCGCAGGACGCCAGATCCGGGGCCTCGGCGCAGCTTCCCACCGTCATCCCGTTTGCTCCGGCAATTTCGCTTAATTTGGAAACAAATTCCAGAAGCGGCTGTCCGCCCAGCTCGTAAGCCCCCAGTGCCTTCAGGGCCCTCCTGTTTTTGGCATAGGCATCCACAAAGCTGATGACGCACTTTTCCGTATACCCCTTCAGCGCCTCCGCGATCTGGGCAAAGGCCCTTAGATGATATTCCGGCGTATAGACGCTGTTAAATAAGATCGGGTCGTAGCGCCAGATCACCCTTCTTGCTCCGATCCGGCGGGAGAGCCTCTGAAATACCGGTATCAGGACCTCCTTTTTGGGCGGAAGTCCCGGCTCCATATGCTTCCCGTAGCCGGTCAGCGTAAACTGGAAGTAATACCGGTACGCCGCCAATTCCCCCAGGCGTTCCATCATGGGCGCCGGGTTTTTCGTCCAGAATACAATGCAGTCCACCGCCTGGGGCGACAGATCGATCCTGCTCACCTGGCGGGGATTCATGGGATTTCTCACGCAGGCGAAGCCCTCCTTTATGCGATTGTAAAACCATTCCGAATAATAATTGGGAATGTCCGTCCTGCGGCTGGCGCTTATGATCATGGGCCGTTCTCCTGAAATCTCGTTATTATCTGTTTATTATATATAATTTTTCAAAAAATGTAAATCCGCGCTGTGAAATTTTAATAGCCCTGGATAGAGCAAAATGTAACAGTTCACTGGGTGGAGAAATATACAACTGGTAATGCTGTTTTCACAGGAGATTTGAACTTCATGCAGCGAAAAAAGAAGAACCCTGTTATTCGTACATAACAAGATTCTTCCCGTTTACTCCCCCAGGCAGCGAGCCATACAGCCGCGCCTGGGCGGATATTTCATTTTTCAAGCCTATTTCTGCACAATGTTGATGATCCTTCCGGGCACATAGATCTCCTTCACAATGGTTCCGGTCAGCTTATCGGCCACCGCCTCTTTTCCGGCTGCGATGGCGGTATCCTTGTCCACGTCCGCCGGCAGCGCGATGGTGGTCCTGACCTTGCCGTTGATCTGCACGGCCAGCTCCACGGTGTTCTCCACGGTCTTGGCCTCGTCGTACTCCGGCCAGGCCTGGGCGTACACCCGTCCCGGATACCCGCAGATACTCCACAGCTCCTCGGTGATGTGGGGGGCCACCGGGTTCAAGAGCACCAGGAAGGTCTCGTATTCCTTACGGGTGATGCTTCCCTTCCTGGCAAAATCATTCAGAAGGGCCATCATAGCCGCAATGGCGGTGTTGTACTTTAAGTTCTCGTAGTCGCTGCTGACCTTCTTGATGGTCTGGTGCATTTTCGTCTCCAGATCCGGGCTGTAGGCATCGCCCTCTACCAAAATGTCCTGCAGCTTCCATACGCGCTCCAGGAACCGGCGGCAGCCCTTGACGCCGTTCTCCGACCAGGAGGCGCTTAAATCGAAGGCTCCGATGAACATCTCGTAGGTCCGCAGGGTGTCCGCGCCATAATCCATGACGATGTCATCGGGATTCACCACGTTGCCCCGGGATTTGGACATCTTCTCCCCGTTCTCTCCCAGGATCATGCCGTGGGAGGTGCGCTTCTGGTAGGGCTCCGGAGTTGGCACAATGCCCTGGTCGTACAGGAACCGGTGCCAGAACCGGGAATACAGAAGGTGCAGGGTGGTATGCTCCATGCCGCCGTTGTACCAGTCCACCGGAAGCCAGTATTTCAAAGCCTCGGGACTTGCCAGGGCCTCGTCGTTGTGGGGATCGGTGTACCTAAGGAAATACCAGGAGGACCCGGCCCACTGGGGCATGGTGTCCGTCTCCCGCTTGGCGGGCCCGCCGCAGCAGGGGCAGGTGGTGTTCACCCAGTCCGTCATGGCCGCCAGGGGCGACTCGCCGTTGTCGGTGGGCATGTAGCTCTCCACCTCGGGAAGCTCTAAGGGCAGCTCGCTCTCGGGAAGGGGCACGTAGCCGCACTTCTCACAGTGGACAATGGGAATGGGCTCTCCCCAGTAGCGCTGGCGGGAAAATACCCAGTCTCTTAATTTATAGTTGGTCTTGCCGGTGCCGATCTTCTTCTCCTCCAGGAAGGCAATGATCTTCTTCTTGGCCTCGGAAACCTCCAGGCCGTTTAAGAAATCGGAATTTACCAGCTTGCCGGTGGCCACATCCGTAAATGCCTCCTTCTGCACATCCTCGCCGCCGGCTACCACCTCGATGATGGGAAGGTTGAATTTCTTGGCGAACTCCCAGTCTCTGGTGTCATGGGCGGGAACGGCCATGATGGCACCGGTCCCGTAGCTCATCAGCACGTAATCGGACACCCAGATGGGGATCTCCTTGTTGTTGACCGGGTTGACAGCCCTAAGTCCGTCGATCTCCACGCCGGTCTTTTCCTTGGCAAGCTCCGAGCGCTCGAAGTCAGACTTTCTGGCCGCCTGCTCCTGATAGGCGCTGATCTCTGCTATATTTTTAATGTCGTCCTTATATTTCTCCAAAATGGGATGCTCCGGGGACACCACCATGTAGGTAGCTCCAAACAGGGTATCCGGCCGGGTGGTGTACACGGTGAGCTTGTCGTCCTTGCCGGCGATGGCAACATCCACCTCCGCGCGCTGCCTCTTGCCGATCCAGTTCCGCTGGGAAACCTTGACCCGCTCGATAAAATCCACGTGGTCCAGCCCCTCCAGGAGCTTCTCCGCATAGTCTGTGATCTTTAACATCCACTGGCTCTTGACCTTGCGGACCACCGGGGAACCGCAGCGCTCGCAGACGCCGTTTACCACTTCCTCGTTGGCCAGGCCCACCTTGCAGGAGGTACACCAGTTGATGGGCATCTCGCTCTTGTAGGCAAGCCCCGCTTTAAACAATTTCAGGAAGATCCACTGGGTCCACTTATAATATTTGGGGTCCGTGGTGTTCACTTCCCGGTCCCAGTCAAAGGAATAGCCCAGGGAATGAAGCTGGTCCTTAAACCGCTTCACATTGTTGGCGGTGACAACCTTGGGATGGATCTTATTCTTGATGGCGTAGTTCTCCGTGGGCAGACCGAAGGCGTCCCAGCCCATGGGATACAGCACGTTGTAGCCCTGCATCCTGCGCTTTCTGGCCACAATGTCCAGAGCCGTGTAGGGACGCGGATGTCCTACATGAAGGCCCTGCCCGGAGGGGTAAGGGAACTCCACCAGCGCGTAATATTTCGGTTTGGAATAATCATCGGAAGCCGCGAAGGCTTTCTCCTGGTCCCAGATCTTCTGCCATTTTTGTTCGATCTCTCTGTGGTTATAAGGTGCTGACATGTATAATTCCTCCTAATTCAGCGGATGAGCTGATTGATTCACGTAATTACTTAAAAAGTTTATCACACATGAAGAAAATGTCAACCCCGCGGCGGGCAGAAACCTCCGTTTTTTTATAAAATCGTAACAGTTCAGACAGCAAGCCACAGACCGCCTTCTCCGAAGGCTATTCGCTGCTGCGCAGCTCCTGTCTGTGGCTGATTGGCGGTCTACGCTCTGCTTCGGTCGGCGCTCCTTGCCTTATTCCACTTCCAATTCGAAGAACCTGCAAAGCTTCTCCGCTATATAGCGGTGCCCCTCATATGTGGGATGGCAGATATCACTCGCCTCGTCCAAAATCTTATCGTTTCCGATGGTTGTAAAGTCGATGAAATACCCGTTGGCAGCCTCCGCGGCTTTTTGAAGAGCGTCTTTATACGGAGTCGCCCAGGACGCATCGCCGTAACGGTCCCAGATCACATCTCCCACCACAAGAACGGAGCCATTCTCCCTGCAGGCTTCCACAACGACGTTCAGCTTTCTCTGGAACTCATTGATATCCGCTTCCGTTCCGGCATCATTGGTGCCCAGCGTAAACAGAACGACATTTGCCTTGGAAATTTCACGTAAAACCTCATCATCAATGTCGATCAGGCGTATTCCGCTTAAGGAATAATTGTTCACTGTCAGGGTATCCGGTTGATCAATGTAGCTGATCCCGGTGATCGTCACCTGGTCGTCAGCAGAAAGCTTCACGATCTCAATGGTGATCTCATATCCAAGCCCTTCCGGTATCTCGATATATGGACTCCGGGCACAAACCTGAGTTTCCGCCGCATCGCAGTCAACCGATGTTATCACCTGGCCGTTGACGCTGATCTGATATTCTCCATACCCAGGTCCTGCGGTGTGATAAATATAAAAGCCATTGATGTGATGATCAATGCCATCCGCCTCTCTATCCAGCCGGATCTCAAGAGTTGCGCCGCTGGCGGAAGCCGTATAGGAATAATTGCCCGGCGTATCAGGGGAGACTTCTCTATGCCTGTCCGTCCAGTTTCCTGTTTTGTCATAAATCCTGTGGATCTCGTAATTCAGAAAGCCGTTCCACTCATCATAGTCGTTAAAGGAAACATATCCCATGTTATAGGCGCCGTATTTCTCACCCAATGCTCTTTTAAAACGAGCCGCAAAGGAATCATAGTACATCCTGACGGAATTCATTCCCTGTGAAATGGAATCACCTATGATGCTGATGCTTTTTTCTCCGAAGACATCCTTGCCCTCGCCAAAGCTCAGCCAGTCCGCCTTGCTGCCGGCATAGTAGCTCACACTGTCATCCGCGATCAGCTCCTCCTCCGTATTCTCTGTATCAGGCTCCGTCTGGACCGGCTCCTCTTCCTTCTCCTCTGGCTCCGCAGCGGTCTCGCCCTTTTCATCCTCCGTCTTTTCAGGGTTATCAGCAGAGTCTCCGCAGCCCGCTGCCAATGCCAATGCGGTAAGCAGTATCAGCAGGAAAAGCATAATGACAGATCGTTTCTTTTTCAACATAGAAATCCTCCTTATCAAACTCAGTAAATAATCGTAAAATCGAAAGGTTCCAGCACATGACCGGAGCAGACCGCTGCTTCATCGGAATAATTTACCATGGCTGTGATACCGTTTTCATACACGGTAACACTGACCTTCCCGTCACATTGATAGGATACGATGCTCTGGTCGTAGATCTTATTGTAATACTCCGCGGTCTCATCGAAGAATGCTGTGATTTCTTCCTGCTGCTGCTCAAATTCCGTATGAAACAGGTCCTTGTAACCGCTTCGTCTTAAATCCATATTGGACATTCCCGTCACGGCAAAACAGGGAACCGTTCCGCTGGCTACGCAGAGCAAAAGCTCCCTCTTTGGATCCTCTGTCATATTAACCGCGGAAGATACCATATTGACGCTTCCATGATATACCAGCTGCGCGAAGGGTACGGATTCTGTCTCTATATCCAAGCCGGAAGAAGAAACCGGAAAATTATAGTTCACGGCTCCATAGCCCATCGCATACTCATTTCCGCCGTCTACCGCCAGCTTCTTGCCTTCGCCGTAGGTTTCCATAAGCGTTTTGATCCCTTGGGCAAACTGATTTCTGGAGGCCCCGCCGGATCTGCTGTAATCCCCATAAAGCTCGGTACCCAGATATTGAAGCGCAACGCCGCATTCAGAGCTCCGGGCTTTCGTTAAGGACTTCCCTGCCATGGACAGAAGCCTGGAAAGATTTAAGCCGAACAGATCTGTTCTGGTACCCGCATAGGTTACGGGAGAATAGGTATAACGCGCCAGATTATCTTTGCTGACCATCGTGGCGTACCGGCTCTGCTTGGCCCACAGAAAGGAGGTACATTTTTCATACATCAGATTTTGAACGCTGTAAAAGGAATGCTGCTGCCCGTATTCTTCCATAATACCTTCAAAGTCCTTTGCCCCGCCGGAATACCTGCTCCACTTGATACCGGAAGGATACTTCCCCTTCAGAGCCGAGCTCTCAAAATCCTGTAAAAACACCGCCAACGACTGGTTTTCTTCCGTAAAACAGTCCAGCATGTCAGCAATATCTTCGAAGGTGGTAGCCTTCAACGTTTTGGTATACGGAATCCCCAAAAACGCTTCCCTTTGGGTGGTTGCTCCATAAGCATACAGAGCGCCGGTCAGCGGAGCCGCGGGCGCCTCGGGAAGCTCCATGACCTCCCTGCATTTTTCCGCAAGGCTCATAAGGCCGCCATCTTCCGTAATATAATAGGCAACGGAAAAATCCTCTGTCTCAACCACTTCAGATTCCGCGACATATTCTTTGTACTGCCAGTCCTGTCCGGTAATGGTCACCGTATTAAAAATACGATACGCATAGGAAGCATACGCATGGGCATAGGAAGAATCTCCTCCCACGCATTCCGCTTCAATAAAACCCGCCGACGGATTGCCGTCCACCCTGGCCAAAACGCCGTAGTCCCCATAATCCGCGCCGAACACCGGAAGCATGATCTGCTGCTGGCTGCCTTCCTCATAATAGAGCGATTCCCCCAGATTTCGTCCGTATATCTGAGCGCTGTAAGCGGAGGCGTAAGGATTGACATAAGAAAAATCCACCCTGGCGCCGGAGCCGTCCGGCAGCAGCAGATAGCCTTCCTCTTCCGCGGTTCCTCTTACCATATAAGGCGCGACCATGATCTTATTGATTTTTTTCTCTCCATACTCCTCTATCTCATCCGTAAGCACCGTGATCCGAAAGCAGCTGCCGCTCAGACTGTATTCCACCGGAATGATGAATTGTTCGTTTTTGCGGGAGAAATCATAATCCACCCGAATGGTATCTTCCTTTTGCGTGATCGTAAAGGTCCCCTGCTGTATACTGGAAAGGTAGCTTCCTATGGTCGCGTCCACGCTCTTATCGTCATAATAGCGCACGATCAGCTGGGAACGCAGATTATTCAGTGTTGCGGCGGCGGTAAACGCATCCTCCGCAGGGTCCGTCGGATTCGAGGAGAGCAGCGTCTCTCCATCCTGATTCAGAACGGATACCGTACAGGTTTCTTCATCAATGGCCAGCGTATATCCGCTGTCGGCAGCTTCCTCCAAAGACGCGCCGTCAGCTTCCTCCAAAGGCGCGCCGTCAGCTTCCCCCTCTGAATGGTCCGCCGATACGGATACCGCTGCCGTCAGAAGCATACTGGTACACAAGACCATGGCGATGATCCTTTTCCACATAGCCGTCACCTCCTTAAAAGTTCTGTGGCGATCGTACTGACAAAAGCCACGATCTGCTGAGAGACAGAGAATCCCAGCAAAACGAGAAAGATAAATATAACGATCATAGCCAGCGTAAGTATTACCGTTCCCACCGTCTTGGTCACCGTGTATTGATGAACCACCAGCATCCCCAAAAAAACCAGGACCAGAGAAAAAGCGGTGAGGAAACCGGAAACAGCATTATAAAACATCGCTTCCGAAAGCGTCATCACATTGGAGATCGCGTTTAACGGCACTGAAAAAAGAACCATCGGCGTCAGCGAATAACAGGTTGCCATCCAGATTTCCTTAAAAGTACCTTTTCCCTCAAACAATGTACTCATAGCCCAGTTCATAACGCACCAAAGGACCACGATGCCGACGGTTCTCAGCAATATAGGCCACACGCTGAAGCTCTGAGCCTCATTATTGCTGAAGAGATATCCCACCAGAAAATAATTGACGATTCCCTCCAGGAAGAATAACAGCAGCAGTATATTGGCAATGGCCAGAGAGCCGCGTTTCTCATACTTGATATCGTTGAAGGTATCGATGGGATGGCCGAAAAAACGAAATATCAGCAGGATCTTTGTTTTATCCAGATTCGCCCAGCGATAATCGGACCACCGGATCTGACGTATACTGATATAAATATTGCGTATCAGCTTTTTTATCACTCTCATCGCCTCCCCTTTCCTTTTTCACCGGACCTGATCAGGGCCCTGTATACCGCCCGCAGTCCTATATAAACGGCAGCCGCCCCCGCCGCTGCTGTCGGAAACAGCCAGATCACATTGTCTCTTAAGAACTCTCTGCGAAAGCCGGTAAGCGCAAGGGAATAATAATAGCGGTCATCCCCTCTTCTTAAATACTCCATAGCCTCCCCATAATCATCCTCCAGATACAGGGCCCGTCCCACGCCCTTAAAGGCCACTGCCAAACCGGCGTTTTTCTCAAGAACCTTCTCCCAGTATTCCCTGCTCCTGGCGTAATTTCCCAGGGAATATTCCCGGAGCGCTGATTTTATATCCTGCATATACTCCGTAGGCTGAAAGATCGTGACGGAGTTTTTGACGGAATCCGCCACCAGGTACTCCTCCCCATTTCTTCCCAATGCGGAGGCTTCCTGAAAATCACCGTTCTGTGTACCGCTTCCGCCGAATATGCACAGCGGATTCTGTTCCCTGTCAAATACAAATACTCTGCCATGATAAGCGTCCAAAACGGCAATGATCCCGTCCTCGTCCACCTCTACATCCATGATCTGACTGGGTCTGAGCCCGCCCCTTGCGTACTCCACCTCCTGATCTCCAAAATTATTCCGATTATAGCCCTTCTGGAGTATCCCGCCGTTGGAGCCCGGATAGAATAAAATATTCTCCCCGGAGGCGTTCAGCCGTTTCACCTGGGACTCTGTCGCCGATATGGTGGTCGTATAGATCATGTTCTCCTCATCGATAAAGATTCCCGCGTATTCTGTGGGAACGGTTCGAACCAGAGATTCCCGCTGCTCCTGGGAGAAGATGTTCTGCCAGAAGCTCCTTAGGATCACATCCATGGTTACTTCCACTTTATTGGCGCCAAAAAAGCCAAGGAAGGTACCGGAATTGTCATACTGCAAGATCCCCTGATAAACGCCGCTTGCCGCGACGAAGACAGAGCCTGCGCTGTTTACCACTACCTTTGAAGGCCGGTAATCAAAATCCTCCGTCAGCAAATCGGAGTCCGGTTTCACATAGGTTCTTACCACGGTATCATTTTCATCAACGGCTATGACCCGCGCGTTTCCGCTTTCACAGATATACAAAAGATCATCCCTTACAAAGGTCCCCTGCGGACGATTCAGCGGGACGCTCGCTCCGTTCTCGATCACCGCGTCGATGCTCCTTACCAGCCGGTATTCCGGATCAAGAACGACAATACGGTTGTTTCCCGTATCCGAAATATAGATCTGTTCATTCACATAAATATCGGAAATACCGGAAAAGTCACCGATCCCAATCTCACGTCCCCGTAAAACCTGCTCGCAGACATAGGCGCTGGGAGCCTTCACAGCCTCGGCGTATTCGTTATAAATATAATTCCTGGTGGTTTTCGCCTGCACCGTCATGGGGCTTAGGATCATGCCAAAGGCTATGATACCCGCAAACAAACGTGTCTGTTTTAGTCTCAATTTCATCATCCTTTCATGCCGGAATGCGCCATAGTCTCCACGATGGAGTTCTGGCTGAACAGGAAAATCACAACAGGCGGGATCATCATCAGGACTGCTACCGCCGCCGCCACACCGGTCCTTGCGATACCCGCAGTGCTGAGGGAAGAAAGCATCGCCGGCAGCATTTTTAGATTTTCACTGTAAATAAACTGTACTCCAGTGGTATTCCATATGGAGATAAAGGTAAAAATGATCACGGTCATCCATGCGGGCTTCAGCATGGGCATAATGAGCCGGAAATAAATGGCGTACTCGCTGGCGCCGTCGATCCTGCCCGCCTCGATCAATTCATTCGGAACGGTATCCAGGAACTGCTGCAGCAGGAAGACTCCAAAGGAGCCTGCCATAGCCGGCAGGATCACTGCCCAGTAGGTATCGATCATGCCTACCTTGGACATAAGAATGTACTGGGGTACAGAGGTTACCTCCGGTCTGAAAAGGATGGCGATCACCACTGCCTGGGTAATGAAGCCCTTCAGGGGAAATTTATGCTTCGCAAGGGCATAGGCAGCCATGGAGGCAAGCATCACATAACCCACTGTGGAGATTCCTGAAACAAGCACACTGTTAAACAGGTATCTCTCAAAAGGTACCTCCGACTGTGACTGCAGCTTGATCAGACTCAGGAAGTTGTCCGTCGTGGGATCTAAGACATAAAATCGCGGCGGAAAATAAAACAATTCGCTGATGGGCTTCACGGAGCTGATGATCACGTAATAAATCGGCAGCGCGATAAAAATTCCCAACAGCAGCAGAAAAAGCACCACCATCATATTCCCGAACCTGGAACGCGAAACTCTCTTTGTACTTCTTTTGCGAAGGATCGCCCTTCTCTTTCTTATTCGCATCGTTATCTAACCGTCCTTTCTTAATCCGTTGAGAAACGGTTCAACACACCATGTATCAGCTTCCAGAACACAAGCATCAGCACAAAGAGTACCACTGCGATGGCGGAAGCATAGCCCATCTCATAGCGCGAATACCCGTAGTCAGTCATATGCAGAAGCACGGTATGCGTCGAATAATCCGTACTGGGGTTCCCGGTCAGAGCCGCGTTTACTCCACCCACCGCAAAGGCTCCGGAAATCGACAGCACAGCGCCGATCTTCAGCTGCGGGACCATCTGCGGCAGCGTGATGTACCACAATTCCTGCCAGCGGTTGCGCACGCCGTCGATGGCCCCCGCTTCAAACAGGTCCTTGTTCAGCTGCTTGAAACCGGCCACAAAAGACAGAAAGCCAACGCCCATGCTCATCCACAGGATCACGATGACAACTGCCATAGAGTTGTAAGCCGGATCGGTGAGCCATTGGATCGGTTTGCTGAGAATGCCAAGCTCCGTCAGCCAGCTGTTTAAAAGTCCGTAGGAGTCGCCGCTGAATATGTAATTCCACATCATGTAAACGTTGCCTGCCAGCGCCGGCGAATAGAACACCAGGGTCAGCACGGATCTCCAGAATTTGGAACCGATCTCATTGATGAGCCATGCTACGGCAAAGCTGATCAGGTATCCGGCCGGTCCGGTGACCAACGCGTAAAAAAACGTATTGCTCAGCGACTTTATAAAGGTCTCATCATCCAGAAACAAGGACACATAATTTCGGATGCCCACAAATTGCGGAGAGCGTACCATATCAAAATCCGTAAAGCTGAAAAACACAGCCACTAGGATCGGGATCACCACAAAAAAGCAAAAAAGCGCCAGCCAGGGAAGAAGAAAAAACATCGTTGACCCGTATTTATAAAGGAAGCTTCTTTTTTTCCTGGGCTTTGATCCTTTTATTTTTGTTTTCATATCTGCGCTACCTCATTACCTCTTCCTTACGTTCAAATTCCAGATCCATATCATTACTGTAACGATAAATGGTGTCCCGGGGATTTTCGTAGCTGTATACCACTTTGCGGAAAGCATTGGAGATACAACGGGATACATAATATGTAATGATCGTCTGCGGAATATCTGTTACGTCTTCTCTGGCCTCACTTAGAACCTCCAATTCAGAATTGGTCCAGTTCAGCGCCTCAAAGGCCACCTTGTTCGCCGTATTATATCTGGCGGATTTCCCCAGCGTAGCTTCCACCTGACGCCCGAACTCTGTCTGCGTAGCGCCGTCCGTCCACCATTCCACAAATGCATAGGCAGCCTTAAGATCCTCGGAGGCGTTCATCACGATACAGCCTGTATTATTGCTGCTTTGGCTGCGGTCAAGCGTCCCGTCCTCCGAAACCGTGGCCGGAATGGGGTACATGGCCCACTGATCCCTGATTTCCGGAGCCGCGACCACCAGCTGGTTGTACATGGTATAAGACATGATGCCCATGGGCATCTCGCCGGTACGGAAACGGTTCAGGAAGCTGAAGGACAGCGGCAGGGAGTATTTCACGTACAGGTCGGTCCACTGGGTAAAGGCGTCCACCGCTTCCTGGGATTTTAACGCGCTTGCGTTTAACGCGTCGTTATAGATAGAACATCCCCGCTGCAGCAGAAGCATCTCGAAGATCTCCTGACTTTCCGGAATCCCGATCTCCATTTTGTTCTCTGCCAGCCTGGCCTGTACCGCATAGAAATCCTCCCATGTCTCCGGGACCTCCAGGCCCTCCTCCTCAAAAACATCCTCCCGGATAAACATCATATTGAAATTCTGCGTCTCCGGTATGGCGTAAACTTCACCGTCAAAGATAAACGGAACAAAGGCAGAATCGTAGATCTGCTCTCTTACCTCCCCGTAGCCGTCCATCTGCCTTAAGTCAGCCAGAACTCCCCGGAGGCCCAGGTTTGCCACGGTCTGCTCATTTACAAACAAAGCCACATCAGGCCCCTTGCCGGCCAAAATCGCCTGAGACAGGGTATCTCCGGCGCTTACCAGAGAAAATTCCACAGAGATACCGCTGTCCGTCGTAAAGCTGTCCTCGGAAAGCTGACGGATGATCTGCATCTGATCCCGGCCGGAGGCCGAACCGCTTACCAGCATATCGCCCATATTCACCCATACCTGAATGGTCCTGCTTCCGTCGCCGGAAACGGTATTATAATCCTGGCTGAAGGAAGCAAAAAAGGATTTGATGCGGAACCAGAGATGACTCCAAAATCCGCTGTCTTTCTCCTGGATCGGCTCGCCCCTGGGCGTAAGGGTAATATAGTCCAGCGTCAGGGTCTGATTTTCCAGCGTAACGATCAGATTCGCGAGAGAATCAATATTATTCTTAAATTCGCTGAGCATGCTGGGAATCTTGAAGGGCTTGTCCAGGAAACGATTTACGGTACGAAGCATATCGTAGATCACAGTCGTCTCGCTTCCCTCTCCCGTATCGGACCAGGCCTCGATATCCTCCGCCAGTGTTTCCAGTCTGCCAACGGAATCCTCCAAGAATACCATAAGCTCCGGCAGCTCCCTGTCCAGATAATAATCCCGGTAGGTATCCGGCGTTGCGCCGGTAATACTGATGATCTGCCGATACATGGAATTGCATTCCTGAATATACTGCTTCAGCTCATAGATCTCCTGCTCCAGATGCTTCTGGCTGACCTCCATTCGCAGGGTATGGCTCCCTTCCGTCAGATACACATAGTAAGGCTCTCCCTCTTCATTCTGAAGCCTTAAGGTTTCATAGCTCTGTCCATAATTAAAAATATAATTGTCAAATTCCAAAAAGGGGATCACGCCGTCTATGTAGATCCTTCTGCCGACACCCAATTCCCGGAGCCCATCCTGCATATAGCGGACGTCTATGGAATAAAAGCCGGCTTTCTCCACCTCAAACTGCCACTCGATCCACTTTCCGTTTTCCGAATAGCTGGAGCCCCCGACAATATTCAGAGAGATCGCGTCCGGTACATTGGGGCTGATGTCGGGAGAGGAGCGGTCATAGGTAGCGATAATGGAGGAATCCGATTTCGCGTCCATGACCTCCGCTTCGATCACCTCAGGTTCCGAAGCCTCCTGAATAAGACCTTCCCGCGCGGACAGGTACTCGCTGTAAGAAACAGGGTCTCCAAAGATAAGACGAACATCCCCAAGCTCCACCGCTTCACTGTTCATGGTGATGGTAAGCGTATAATCCCCTGCCTTCAGGGACACTGCCCCGCTGCCGTTTTCCGCGGACAATCCATAGGTGGCCTGCTGCCATACCAGAGCTTCTTCTACCTTTGGGACCACCTCATTGCCGCTGGAATCCTTAGCAAAGCGTCCGTTGGTATGAATATCCAGCCATCTTCTGGAAAATACGATGGACTGCTCAAACGCGGCCTCTTCTCCGGTAAGGGAAAGGACCGCCTCCGGATTGATCTGTCTGCCGCTTACCGCCCGATAGCAAATGGAAAGATAATACGCTCCGTCCTTTGGCACGTGAAGCTCCTGTGTGAAAGAATCGCCTTCCGTCAGAGTCTTTGCCTCTTCGGGACGAAAGGTGAGCTCTTCACCGGTACGTCCCACCAGCAGGGAGACTTCGCCTTGAGACGCGTTTTCTCCCTCCGCCGGGAAATAAGGCCCCAGAAGCATTGCGGCAACAAGTATCACGGAAATCACTTTTTTACTTGTTCTACGAAACATCTTTCCCTCCCTATCCTACTAACCCAGACGTCAGGATACTGCGTGAGAATCTCCGCTGCAGGACCGCGAACAAAATGAAGATCGGCACAAGGCACACCAGGCACGCAGCCTGCTGAATGGTCATGATCTCATAAGGGTTGTATGCGTCATTTCCCATAAGGGAAGTCAGAGAATTGCTCAATCCTGACAGTCTGACGGATACCGTGCGTATATTTGTGAAAAACGTGGTCATCGTATAATAATCGTTCCAATACCAGACCGCGGAAAAGACGATCACGGTGATGATAGGCCCGCCGGCATTCGGAAGCATGATCTGTCTGTAGGTTTTCAGATACCCGCAGCCGTCGATCAACGCCGCCTCTTCCAGCTCCTTTGGAACATTCCTGAAATACTGATAGAAGATCAGGATAAACAGCCCGGAACGGATCCCCTGTCCCAGGGCGGCCAGAATAAACACCGTACTGAACTGATCCAGCATGCTGAAAGTGGTCTCCGCTCCGGTGACGGCATGAATCATGCCAAAAATATCGAAATCACTGAACAAAAGATAGTTCGGCAGATTTACCATCTGAGGCGGGACGATGATGGTGAAGATAACGATCAGCAAAAGCAGCTTCTTCCCCCGGAACTCAAACCGCGCCAGTCCATAGCCGGTAGTAGCGCAGACAAGCACCTGCAGCGCCGTACAGACCACCGTGATCACAGCGCTGTTCTTTAACGCGGGGAGGAAATCCATGGCTGTAAAGACCAGTTTAAAGTTTTCCAAAGTGAAATGACGCGGGATCCATACGATAGAGGCATCATACATATCAATCGAATCCCGGAGAGACATACTGATCATATAAAAAATCGGATACAAAATCACAAAAGCCATTCCCAGAAGGAAAAGAAACCGCACGATACTCCAAACCAGCTTCCCCAGAAAATACAGCGGCGACACGCCGATATTGCTTACGTCCTGCCGCTTATTCGCCGTCTTACTGTTATCCGTTCTTTCTGCGTCCATTCTTCCTGTCTCCTTTCTTTTTTTCACGCACAGGTGAGATCAGAGAGATCAATCCTGCAGCCGCCGCCAGCGTCACGATGATAATGAAAAAATAAATCCACATCATGGCGGAGGCGTAGGAATATTTGAAATCCTTATAGGCCGTATCCATGATATATTTCATCACACCGTTGTCATAAGATACGAAATGATCGATCACGGTGTACACCAAATTTACAAAAATGTAGGGGAAAACTGCCGGAAACGTAACATACCAGAAGGTTTCCCAGGCGGTAGAGCCTTCCACCTGGGCCACCTCGTAATAAGTTGCCGGAATTGTCATCAGTCCCATAATGAATACAATGATCTGCACACTGCTCTGCCATACCAGATCCGTTACATTGGACACCATGCTTCCTATCGTATTTACCAGATTATCGGGCAGTCCGAATTCGTACAGCATGTTGATCAGTAACGTAGCGTTAAAGATATTGTTTGATGAATCGCCGCCCATCACGGTCGAGGTCAGACTGGTCTTGATGATGGAGGCGATAACACCGGAGGAGATCAGCAGCGGGACAAAGAAAATGGTGCGCATCATTCCTCTTCCTCTGAATTTTTGATTCAGGATGATCGCTACGATCAGGCTGAAGACCAGAATGATGGGAATGCGATACAGCATATCGGAAAGGGATTCCATCAGCTTCTGTGGGAACAGGGCATCCCCGGTAAAGGCATCCAGGAAATTGGTGAAAATCCCCTTTCCCAATTTCTCATAAACAAAGCCTGATCCCTGAACGATCTTCAGATCGCATAACGAATATCTTATCAGCTTGAACACTGTCTGCAAAAAGAACAGGATGATCCCGATCAGCCAGGGCAGGACAAATAAAAATCCTGCCCTGCTCTTTTTGCGTTGCGCCTTGCTCCGTTTCATATTAGAGTCATTCCTTTCCCGGCACAAAGCCAAAACCTATTCCACAGTATCTTTGATTGCCGTATTTAAAATATTTTCCATAGATGCGGAAACCTCCTCGGCGGTCCTGTGGTTCCAGATAAGATCGGACCAGAACTGATCCCTGTAATTGTTCCATCCCACCAGCGAATCCAGCTTTGAGGATATCTTTGTGCATTTGTCCAGATACTCGTAGATGATCGCCTCATGCTCCTCTGACATCATTTTCCGCTGACGGGCCAGCCAGGTTTCATCATTCATGTTTTCTCCCTCGATGAGGCGCCGTACATAGTAATAATTCCAGGCCATGCCGCCCAGGGGATTCTTCGCGTTCGTAGGTACGAAATTTGTCACAAAGATACTGGGGCCATAAGGCTTATCCGCATTCGGTCCCTGGGGGAAGGGTACTACGCCGATCTCGTCTTCCATGGTATTGTACAGATCATAATTGCTGATCGCGTTCATCGGACGCTCTACAAACATGGCGATCTTCCTTGCCGGGAACTCTGTGAAGCCCTGAATGGAAGGATCCATGGAGCCGTCCGCGCAGAGATCTCTCAGATAGTTCAGGCCGGCCACGGTAGCGGCATCCTTCAAGTTTGATACATAGGTTCCCTGGGTTTCATCATAGGTAAGATAATTTCCGCCGTTTCCAAGAATGAATACCTCGTAGGCGTGGGTACCGATGCCATAGGTCTTTACCGTGGTATTATCTTCTTCGTAGATCGTCGCCGCCTTAGCGATCTCACGCATCTTATCATAAGTCCACTGGCCGTTTTGGTACAGTGTATAGGGATCCTCCAGGCCTAATTCCTGAAACAGCGTCTTGTTGTAATACACAAAGAAGGTATCGATCTCACCGGTATTTACCGCATAATAGTTTCCGTCCATAGAATATGCCTCCAGAACATCCATATCCCAATAGGGATCGTCCAGATCCAGATATTCATTGATCGGCATACAAAGTCCCTGATACATGAAGGAGAGAGATGTGGCATCCGTCATGACCGCGGTATCCGGCGCGTTTCCGGAGGCCACCAGCTGCGGCAGACTCTCTGTGTACTCATTGTAGGTCATGGGGACCCAGTTGATGGTGACATCGTACCGCTCCATAAATTCATTTACCACCTGCTTCTCGTAGTCGCTTAATTCGCTTGGGGAGCCGATCTTGGTGATACTGGTCCCCGCAATGCTCTTAAACATCTCATCCTGCTCGGTCCATTCCAGTTCTATGGACTCCACCTCTTCTGCCCCATCGTTTTCTTCCCCTGTGTCGTCGTTCCCGTCGTCGCCGCCGCAGGAAGCAACGCTGAAGATCATCATCATGCTGAGCACAAGGCACAAAAGTTTCACGATTCTCTTTTTCATTGATTATTCCTCCTCGATCTCAAATTCATAAAATACCGTATATCCGTTGCTGTACGTAAGGTCGTTGTTCAGTCTGGCTCCTGTTCCGGCGCTGTTGCGAAGATAGAACGCAAGCTGATAGGTGCCGCTCTCCTCCGGAAGCAGGATATCTGAGCTGATGGTATACTCCAGCGCTGCCGGATCGTCCGGATTTTCCGGATCTCTGCTGTTCCAGGTCGCGGGATCGCCTGCCGCCACGGACCATACCTCGTTTCCTTCTTCGTCCAGGATCGCAAAGCCGCTGTACATGTTATAGGCCGCGGAGAAGCCATAGTTGATCAACTTAAAATCCACCGCCAGCTCACCGCCGGCTGCAAGCTCCCCGGAAACATCCGCGGAAGTAGCCTCTATGCGGTAACCCAGATGATCGCTGACGAAATCGAACACGCTCTTCTTCAGAGTGCCGTCTTCCCCGAACCAGGAAGGAGAGTAAAGAACGCCGTTGCTGTCCAGCCATTCCGGTGTGATCGCGACCTCCTGCCATTTCTCCATCTCATAGCCCATACCCACGCCGTCTTCAATGAAGCAGTGGTATAAGCTGAAGGTGTTCTGACGGAAAGCGACAAACTGCAAAATAGATTCAAAGCCGTCGATCTCTTCGTTGGTTTCTCTCCCCCAGAATGTTTCGCCGCCAACCGGTACATCTGCGGATTCTTCCACGATCTGATTCCAGTCCTCGGTTCCCGGATTCAACTCACCCGCCGCCGCGCAATAACGATAGCCGAAGAAGCTGTCATCGTGAAATCCGATCCTTGGATAAATATCCTCGGTATCCATGATCAGATTCTTATATTCCGGCAGACGCACCTGCACATACAAGGGTTCCGGCGTCATCTCCAGAATCCCTCTTAAGAGAGCGGTCGGGTTATGAAAATTCTTATAGGAATGCCATTCCCCCCAGGATCCAAGGAAGCCTGCCTCCACCACATTGATGACATCGATATTATCCTGCAGCAGCGGCGCAAGCTGTTCCATGTGGCCCAGCATGATGTCGTCGTCGGCCTCTCCCACGCCGTCCATACCGTACTGATAAGTGAATCGGACTACAAGCTTTACCCCCAACTCTCTTGCGCAGTCAAATACCTGCTGGATCCTGTCCAGACCATATTCATCAATTTCCGGTTTTTCCTTATAGGCGGTGAGATAGAAATAAGTCTGCACCAGCTGCGGGCTGTACGCAGCGTATTTCTCCACGCTTCTTTTTACATTGATCGCCGGATCTTCCTGGGGCGTATGACGGTCCTCGGCGGAATTTCCTACATTTACATACGCTTCCAGACGCCAGCCGCGGTCGGGGTTGTAATTCAGAAGGGAAGACTGGCTTCCGTCCAGCGCTTCAAATTCGATATGCTCTTCCACTTTCTTTCCGGAACCGGAAGCCTCTTCGCATCCGCACAGGCTAAATACGAATACAAAAACTAAGATCAGTGCTGTTATTCTTCTCATTCCGCTTCCCCCCTGCTTCGTTTTTTCTTGTTATGAGAAACGATCACTAGGACGATCACAACCGCAGCTGCCGAAGCAGCGACTGCCGTCACCAGGATCCAGAGCCACCACAGGCTTCCCTCTGCCTGCGCTTCCCGCTCAAAGGTCGCAGTGGTAGTGATCACGGAATCCGCAAGCTCCGCGCTTTCCTGCTTGGTGGTAAAATGCTGGCGCTTCAGGACGCCGCGCTCAACTCCGCTGTCACTCACAGCTGTAACCGCAATACTGTATTTCGTACCCTTGGTCAGATTTTGTACAAGCAGCTCCGTGGCTTCGCTGAGGATGGACTGCACGCATTGGTAAGCCATTCTTCCGTTTTCTGTCACCTGACTGTAAATATCCACACGGTATTCCGCTGTCTCTTCTATCCCGTCCCAGGTTATGACCGCACTGTCCTCTGTTACATCCCGCACATTTGGATAGCTCTCCACCGTCCAGTCCGGAAGACTGTCGTATACATAATCAATTTTGGGTCCGATATTCAACAGATCGTTTTCCGTCGCGTAAGAATCGGTTGAAAGACTATATACGGTACAGCCGTCAAGGGTGATCAGTCTGTTGTTCTTGTCTTCCATATCTGTGATCATATAAATCTCATCGATATATCCGTTTCCGCATTCCCCGCCTACAGCCTGGAACTGGAAGGTGGAGGAGATCAAAAGCCTGTCTTCCAGATCGTCCCCAATGGGACTGGTCAGCATATCGTCAATATCTACCAATATCCAGCCTTCAAAGTTCGCCGGAAGGTCTACGATACCCTGACCGTCGCCGGAGGAGGTATAGGTCTTCCACACGCCGACGCCCTTCTCCATCGCTTTTATCGAGCCATTCCCCAACAGCGTCCAGGTATTTTCACCGCCCTTTTCGGTACGAAGATTAAACCGGATGGCAGAGAAATCGGGTTTCAGCGGATGGGGATCCGCGCACTTGATGTAGAACAAGAATGCTTCCATGTCGTCAATATACTGAAAACCCGGATAATATACCGTATACATCGGATTCGTATCATGAAAGCCGCCCATGCTGCCGGAGCTTAGCTCTATGGATGGATTTTCAAGAATACCGCCGATATTGTCCACCAGAGAGGCATTCACATCATTCTTGTTCTCAACATCCATCAAACTGTTTTCAATGAGGTCGTATCCGGTGGGATAACTGGTAAAGATCTGCAGCGGCTTCGCCCTCATGGCGTTATCCAGAAGCTTCTGTGAGGAAGCGATGTCTGCCCTGGTGGCTCCGGTGGTAAGAAAACGGGCTGTGGCGTCGCCGTTCAGCTTTACCATGATGCTGTCCGAGTCTTTGGTGATCCCGTATACAGCATTGATGTAGGCATCCCCGCACTGCGCTCCCAGATTGGAGTACTGCAGGATAAAGTATTCCACAGAATGGTTATGGATGCTGTCTGTAAGCGCTTCTCCATAGAAATCGGAAAGGGATACTTTGACGTACCCTTCAAAGCCCGACGGCAGATCCGTGTACAGTTCATAGGTCTCCAGAGTCTGCCAGCTGCTTCCGTTTACCGGAAGGATGCTGACCTTGGACTGATTCCTCATCTTTACCCAGTTTTCACCGCCCAGGTACATCATAATAGCCATACCGCTCTTGCCCCAGTTGTTGCCGGTTCCGTCGTCTCTGGACAGAGGCATTTTTACATAAAACATAAGGTCTGTGATATTTTCCAGAGAAATTTTGTTCAGCAATTTCAACTGAAAGCCCTGATCGCCCGCGATGTTGTGATAGCCGCGAAGGGAGGAGTAGGAGAGCCTGGCGGCATTGACGCCGCCGATCGCCCCCAATGTATTCACTGCGGTAACCGTTCCTTCCGCTTCCGTACAGCCAAACTGTGAGTTGGGAATCATTTCTCCTGCTTCGCTCCGGCTGAAATCTTCCCATACCGTTGCCTCTATCGCGTCTTCGGCAGCAGCGACGTTCCGGGAAGGAACCGCGCATGCAAGACACAGGCACAGGCAAAGTATCATCTTCAATATTTTCTTCATCAATCTTCTCCCTGTCATCTGATTAAGGTTTGTACCAGCCTTCCACAAATCCGTCTGCTCCAGCCTGTGGAGGATTCTTTACGGCAGAGTCTCCATCATCTGTCACATTAAGGTAAGCGGTTACCGGATAGTGGTCGGAGCCTCCTTTTATACCCGGAGTACATTCTGCATACAGGATGTCAATATTAGGAGTCGTTATGATATTGTCGATATTGCTTCCTTCCTCGCTGTAAAAATATGTATTAAACGCTCCGAATTCTCCCATGTTGGCAACATGAAATCCCTGCTCCAGCATAATTTCCGCAATGTCGTTGCAGTTCATGTCTCCCATGGCAACCGCATATCCATCCTGCCGCATCAGTTCCGCCAATTCACGGCACTGGTCTCTTCTTATCGCCTGCGTTTCCTCTTCTGTTCCGGGCACCAGATGGCAGCTATACACAGCAACCTTAATGCCGTTTACCGTAACATAGCCCTTTACATAACCACGCCTGATGCCAGGATCCTTGGCGCTTAAGTACCCAAAAGAGATGTCTGTCAGCGCATAGTCGGAACCCGCTCCCACAGCAAGGGCACTTGAGGCGGAAAGCCTGCCGTCATTGGTTGTCCACTTCCCTACCTCCAGCTGCTTATAAACATCCGCGAACGTCTCTTGGGCGGTAATGGTAAGATTCTTCTGACTGTCTATGAGATAAATTTCATCCCATTCCTGGAGCGCATAGATATCAGAGTCCATCTCTGCCATCGCGTTGTGCCAGTCCTTATCCGCGTTCAGTACATATTCCGGCAAAATACCCGGATGTACATTGACCTGAGCTCCGTAAACGTCGAGATTGGTCGTTCCATAGTAAAAATGGCCTACATTGTGGGTAGTAACCTTTAAATCGTACTCAAAATCCAGCGGATTCACAGCGTCCCATTTCCCGGTGGAGTAGCTGGGCTTCTTTCCGCCCACCAGCTCCACCTGGGGCGCCGCGGTTCCGGTATTGGTGACGGAAGAACCGTCTTCCCCGGAACCATGCTCCAATTTATCTGCTGTCTGTGTACTCTTGACTTCCACTTCCTGTTTATCCGAACCTTTCTTGCCGCACCCCTGCAACGCCATGCAGACCGCTAAGGTAAGTGCAGCCGCCGCAAAAATCTGTTTCCTTGTCTTCTTCATATCTGTCACCGCCTTTACTCCGCATAGATTGAGACGTTCAGATATTCCGCCGCCTCAATGAGACTGCACTTCATATATGGTGTGCCGGTACCGGTCCGGTCCGTGTATTCACCGCTCCAAACCGTAACCTCCTGGCCTGTTGTGTTGTTCTTACATACAACATAGCTGCGGATCAACATGGGCATGGTATATTCGGATACAGCAACATCTACAGAGCCGCAATATCCCTCCGCAGTCTTCCTGGCGGCAGCCGTCTTGACACCGGCGGTATCTTCATTGATGACAGACTTGCCGTCATAATCCCCTTCTGCCAGAACGACTGCTCCGCCGCCGACCACCGTGTATCCCGCGCCTTCTATATATGCGTCATTCAGCGTCCAGCCGATCTTCATTGCCTGTGTCTGGGCTCCCTGCGGCTTCAGGCTTACGCCTAAGAATACCGGTCTGTATGGCTTCACCGCTTCGGTATATTCCGCCACCTTGGCAAGCTCTGCCGCCGTGATCTGGCTCTTGTATTCATCTGCCAGGAACTCATACAGGACCGTAAGCTCGTCTACGATAGCCGCCGCTTCCAGATTCTTTTCATCCAGCTCTGCCACTAATTCCTTATATCTGTCCAATGCCGACTGATTATCTTCCACATAGGTCGTAAGGGGCTGCGCTTCTCCACCATCCACCCTTGCGTAAATGCTGTCGCTTTTGGAAACAAGCCAGATGCCTCCGATCTTCAGTTCCCCATAGCTTCCACCGTAGCCGCCCGGATAAAAGCGAAGGAAATCAAGCTTGTGCGTTCCGGTAAATGCTTTCCAGGTTTCAATCTTCTCCGGCTGAATCTTGATATACCCCTTGAAGCCGTTGGGAAGGAACACATCACCATTGGCGTCAACCTCTGCCGTGATCCATGCGCCGCCGTCTGCGGGAAGATACTGAAGGGTCTCGCCTTTGATATTTCCCCAGACATCATCGGTGGTGTTGCGGAATCCGTTGAACCGCAGAGAATTCCCGCCTGCATCCGTCCTGGGCAGTTCAATATAGAACATGATGTCCTCTTGCCCCACCTTAATATCCTGATTGAGCGTAAGTCTTACGATCTGTGCGGATTTCTGTACATAAGTCCCTTCTTCCTGAGGACTGTTGATGATCGCCGGTTTCGAGATCCCGATGGGGGAGATCACTTCCTCGCCCAGCAGGATGGTACTGCGCTTTACGGCTCCCCACCAGTTCTCACATTCATCCAGCGTGATAAATTGCGGAACAAGTACCGGTCCTTCCCCGGGCTCTTCCTCATCGCCCCCACCTTCTCCCGTTTCTTTTGTCAGCTTCACGGGCTCTGCGCCGTCTATGGAGGCCGTGAGACTGTCCGTCTTGGATACGAACCACACGCCGCCGAATTTTACCGCGCCCATGTCGCCGCCGAAGGAAGCCACATGGAACTCAAAGTTCTGCATTTGAACGGTAGACGCCGCGTAATCCCCTGCATTGCCTGCCGTGTTGGGCTGCAGGCGGACATAGCCCTTGAAGCCTGCCGGCAGGTTCAGCTGCTTATTTCCATCTGTTGTTATCGTTCCTTCTTCCCATTTCGCCCCGTCAACCG
>CALWDR010000248.1 GCA_944376745.1 uncultured Lachnospiraceae bacterium | reverse complement strand
CGACAAGGAGGACATTCTGACCATGCTTTCGGCGGGGGCAGTGTCCATCTCCTCCACCAATGAGAAGACCTGGTTTCTGTGATTTTTTCATAAGCCCCGCCGGAAGCGTACCGCGCGAGGCTTTCACAATTTTATGGGAGACTTTGACCTTCCGGGGGCATACCGCGCGGGGCTTTCACAATTTTATGGGCGACTTTGACCTGCCGGGAGCGTACCGCGCGGTCTTTCACCGCCGCTCCTCTCTGCGAAGCCGGATCACATTCCAGGACGCTTTGTTAAGCATGGCGGTCAAGGTCCCATTGTCCATGGCAGTGCGGTTCACGGATTTTGGCTTCACATGTTCCTGGCCAGCCCCGTTGACCGCCTTCAGGTCGCTGTGCTCCAGTACGATATGCTCCGCCGCGGCGAATCCCTCGAAGCTTCGCACATCCGCTGTCAGCGCCACATCCTCCGCAAGATTTCTGTTTACCGCAAAAATCGTAAGCTCCTCTTTCTCCCCATTGTAGACCGCCGCGGCTTCCACATCCGTGACCGGGCCGTGTCCGCTGGTCTCATGCTCCGGTGAGGAAAGAATGGGCCAGAGGGCAGTGCCGCGGCCATAGCGGGAGGCGTGCAGGAACGGATAGAAGATGGTCTGCCTCCACGCTCCCCCATTTACCTCTGTCATGATCGGCGCAATGACATTTACAAGCTGCGCCAGGCAGGCGATCCGAACACGGTCAGAGTGCCGCAGCAGCACGATCAGCATAAGCCCCGTCAGAAGCGCGTCCTCAAAATTGTAGATATCCTCCAGCAGAGACGGCGCCGTCTGCCAGGGACGGCTCATGATCGTCTCGTCGGCGCTGTTTGAATGATACCACACGTTCCACTCGTCAAAGCTTAGATACATTTTCTTTTTGCTGCGCTTTTTCGCCTTCACGTAATCGCAGGTGGCCGTGATCTCCCGGATAAAAGCATCCATATCGTCCGATTTGGCGAGGAAATCGCTGCTGTCGCCGGCGCGGTTTCCGAAATAGGTGTGTAAGGAAAGATAATCCACGTACTCGTAGGCGCGGGACAACACCTGATCCTCCCAAAGGGCGTAGGTGGGCATGTCCCGGTTGGAGCTTCCGCAGGCCACCAGCTCTATGGACGGGTCGATCAGCTTCATGGCCTTGGCCGTCTCCTCCGCCAGCCGTCCGTACTCCTCCGCCGTCTTATGCCCCATCTGCCACGGACCGTCCATCTCATTTCCCAGACACCACGTTTTGAAGCCATAGGGCTCCTTCTGTCCATGGCGGATCCGCAGGTCGCTGTACTTTGTTTTGCCGGGATGATTGCAGTACTCCAGCAGATTGCAGGCGTCGGAAATCCCCCTGGTGCCCAGGTTCAGCGCCATCATCACCTCGCTGCCCGCCGCCTTCGCCCATTTGCTGAACTCATGAAGGCCCACCTCATTTTTCTCCAGGCTCTTCCATGCCAGCTCCAGCCGGTGGGGCCGCTCATTCACCGGGCCCACGCTGTCCTCCCAATAAAAATTTGACACAAAATTGCCGCCCGGATAGCGGACAATGGGCACCTGAAGCTCCCTTACCAGATCGATGACATCCCTGCGGAATCCGTCCTCATTGGCCGACGGATGTCCCGGCTGGTAAATGCCGTTGTACACGGCTCTGCCCAGATGCTCGATAAAAGACCCGTAGATACGCTGGTCGATCTCGGAAATCCGAAACGCTCTGTCCAGTATCATCTTTGCCTGTCTGCTCATTTTTCTCTTCTCCTTCCTGTAGCAGTCTCTGCTATGGTACCCGATATCCAAAAGACTCCGCAATCTGCTCTGCCTCCCCGGCATTTTGGGCGGGGCCCCAAAAAGAGATGCCCTCAATCGTTCTGTCAATCTGATTGCTTTCATCCATATACACATAATGAATTTTTCGGACACCCTTATCTAAAACAATATCCAGAACATTTATCCGGTTTAGCAGTGCCGTGTTCACATCTGCGCAATCGAATTTTATGAAAGTCATATTATAAGGAATGGACGCTTTTTCCTTCCACCAGGCAGAGGGAAAAAGGCGATTATCCGATACAGACGGAAATTCTTTGAGCTTCGTATACTGGTCGGTGTACTCAATACCATTCACAGACAGCGTTCCCTTCACATAGGAAGGCAGGAAAAAGTTTGAAAAATACAAGATATCAAAATCCACTTTTGCCGTTTCGCCGTTACCGGCAGACACCGTCATAGTCCCCTCGATCCGCTCCGGCATATACGCAAGGAACAACGCCGCCGCAACAACGACCACCAATGCAGCAATTATAATTCCGTACTTTCGCATCTTACCACTTTTCTTTGCCTGCATCTTCATCCTCCCTCAAATGTATGTTTTGAATAATTTATGTATTTTTTTAAATTATTGTTTAGTTTATGATTATTTTTTTATTTAATTATACAAATTATAGCCATCATTGTCAATCATATTTCACTTCTCTCCCATGAAAAAACCTATAAAAAATCCCAAAAAACCATTGACATTTCTCCTCCGTTGTGCTTATATTAACATATGAACAGTTATTCATATGTTTGTAAGGAGGAATACACATGAGCCCTAATCATCATCACGACCATGAGAATTGCGGCTGTCAGCACAACCAGGAGGAAGAGAGCTGCCACTGCGGGCAGGAGCACCACCAGGAAGACTGCCACTGCGGGCAGGAGCACCACCAGGAAGACTGTCATTGCGGGCAGGAGCATGCCCACAGCCACGGGTCCCATGCCCATACTTCTATAGAAGCATCCGCCCCGGTGCTCTGCGCCGCCTGCGGACTTCCCATGGACGCCTGCGTCTGCGGCCTCGCCAACGGAAACCGGAAGAAAATCTATATCATAGAAAATCTGGACTGCGCCAACTGCGCTGCCAAGATGGAAGCAAAGATTGCCCAGCTTGAAGGAATCACCAGCGCCACCCTCACCTTCGCCACCAGGAAGCTTCGGATCACGGCCCCCAACCCGGAGCAGTATCTTGACAAGATCCAGGAGATCTGCAGCTCCATCGAGTCCCAGGTGCAGGTGCGGGAATTCCAGGAAGGAGAAAGAGAAACCACAGCACACGCCCAGGAACAGAAGAAGGAGCAGAAGCGGGACCTGACCGTGATCCTCACCGGCGCCGCGCTGTTTCTTGCCGGCGAGATCCTGGGGCATATTTCCGCGGTTCCGGCTCCCGTCTCCTCCGTGATCTTTCTCGCGGCTTACCTGATCCTGGGCGGGGAAGTGCTTCTGACCGCCGGAAAAAATATTTTAAAGGGCCAGGTTTTTGACGAGAACTTTCTGATGGGCATCGCCACCATCGGCGCCGTCTTCACGGGGCAGTTCGCGGAGGCCGTGGGCGTCATGCTGTTCTACCGGATCGGGGAATTCTTCGAGCATGTGGCTGTGGAGCGCAGCCGCAGCCAGATCATGGAGGCTGTGGACCTGCGGCCCGAAACGGTAAGCCTTGTCCATGGAGAGGAAATCACGACCATCCCTGCCGGGGAGGCCCGGCCCGGGGATATCCTGCTGGTGCGCCCCGGTGACCGAATCCCCTTAGACGGCGTCGTGGTGGAGGGCGAAAGCCGCCTGGACACCTCCCCCATCACCGGAGAACCTGTTCCGGTCAAGGTGGAGACCGGCAGCCCGGTAACCTCCGGCTGCCTCAGCACCTCGGGCCTTCTGAAAATGCGGGTGGAAAAGCCCCTGTCCGAATCCATGGTGACAAGGATCTTAAATTCCGTGGAAAACGCGGCGGCCAGCAAACCGAAAATAGACCGCTTCATCACCCGCTTTGCCAGGATCTACACTCCCATCGTGGTATTTCTGGCCCTGGGCACCGCCATTCTCCCCTCTCTCATCACCGGGGACTGGCACCACTGGGTATACACGGCTCTGACCTTCCTGGTCATCAGTTGTCCCTGCGCCCTGGTTTTGAGCGTGCCGCTGGCCTTCTTCTCCGGCATCGGCGCAGGCTCCCGGAAGGGAATCTTATTTAAGGGCGGCATCGCCATCGAGGCCATGAGCGGCGTCAGGGCCGTGGTCATGGACAAGACCGGAACCATCACCAAAGGCAACTTTGTACTGCAAAAGGCCGTACCCACCGGAACATTTTCCGGGGATGACCTGCTGGCCCTCTGCGCCAGCGCGGAACAGAGCTCCACCCACCCCATCGCCGCCAGTATCGTAACCGCGGCCCGGGAAAAAGGGCTTGCCCTGGAAAGCCCCCTCTCCCTGGAGGAGATTCCGGGGCACGGGATCCGCGCCCATCTCGGGGCCGGGGTGGTGCTCTGCGGCAACCGGAAGCTGATGGAGCGATTTTCTGTTCCTGTAAACCAGCCCCCGCAGGAAAGCTATGGCTCCGAGGTATTTGTGGCCGTAAACGGCGTCTTTGAGGGATACCTTACCATCTCCGACACCGTAAAGCCCGACGCCAAAGACGCCGTCCGCCGCTTAAAGCAAATGCGCATCACCACCGCCATGCTCACCGGGGACGCCGCGGACAGCGCCAACGCCGTGGCCAGGGAAACCGGCATCGACC
Organism: uncultured Lachnospiraceae bacterium; assembly: GCA_944376745.1. Lineage (GTDB taxonomy): Bacteria > Bacillota > Clostridia > Lachnospirales > Lachnospiraceae > 14-2. Next base: position 1,403 of record CALWDR010000248.1, on the reverse strand, counting down.
AGGTACACGCCAAGCTGCTGCCGGAAGAAAAGCTTGACCGCCTCACCGACATTCGCAGCAAAAGCGGCGCCGTCATGTTTGTGGGGGACGGCATCAACGACGCCCCGGTGCTGGCGGGCGCGGACGTGGGAGCCGCCATGGGAAGCGGCGCGGACGCCGCCATCGAGGCCGCGGACGTGGTGTTTATGACCTCCGCCATGGAGGCCATTCCCCAGTCCCTCTCCATCGCCCGCGTCACCCGCCGGATCGCCATGCAGAATGTGGTGTTCGCCCTGGTGATCAAGGTGGCCTTCATGATCCTGGGCCTTCTGGGCTTCGCCTCCATGTGGCTGGCCGTCTTCGCCGACACCGGCGTGGCCATGCTGTGCATTTTAAATTCCATACGGATTCTGTATGGGCTCTATCTTCGGAAATAAAAGGGGGAGCGGCATTCGGCAGCGTCCCATAAGGAAGTAAAAAAATTTTTCACTGGAACCGGTGTGTCAGATCACGCCGGTTCCGATTCATTTAAGGACTCCCTTCCAATCTTCATCGTATGATTCTATTTTGGTATGTAGTGGAAAAAATCTTGGCTTCTAAACCAAATCTAGATAAAGGCATGGTATAATGATAATGCGATTGAGGTGATACTTTGAGCGAGCGAATTTTGATTATCGAAGATGAAACCGCCATCCAATCTATCCTTACGGAGCTGCTGACGGATGCCGGATACGAGATAGATGTTGCAGGCGATGGCCTGGAGGGAATCACAAAATATCGGGAGAAGCCCTTCTCTCTTGTCATGCTGGACATTATGATGCCCAAAATTGACGGATACACGGTCTGCGAGATGATCCGACAGGAATCCAATGTGCCGATCATCATGCTGACAGCACTGGACGAGGAAGAAGCCCAGGTCAAGGCATTTGAATTGAAGGTGGATGATTATATCACGAAGCCTTTCTCCGTGAAGCTGGTACTCATGCGGGTGGAGGCAGTCCTGCGCCGGGTAAAAGAAGGGGAGTGCCAAAAGGCCACAGCCACGCTCTCTTACGGAAATATCCGGTTGGATCGGGAAAGCCACTCAGTTTCTGTTGGCGGAAAGCCCGTTTCTCTCACCCATACGGAATATGGAAAGCCACTGGCGGCAGCGGTTTGGGGCTGTATCTGGTCAAGACCATTTTGGAGCTGCATGGATTCCAATACAGGGTGGAAAATACGGAAACGGGGGTGGTGTTTACGATAGAGTTTTGATATAATTTAGTTAGCGATAAATTGGAAGTTGTCGAATTGGAATTTGGAAGGAGCGTTGCATATGGATTTCCCTTTTTATGATGCACCTAATACAGCCACGATAATCTGTTGCCATATTATAGATGATGGCAAACCTATTTTATATGTATCTCATGATGAAGATGATGGAA
>CALWDR010000247.1 GCA_944376745.1 uncultured Lachnospiraceae bacterium | reverse complement strand
TGGCTCGGACTAATGGTATTGTCTACCTAAATAACGATTCCTGGAATTACCAGGGCGGCCTGTGGGCACATGATTATCTGGCATATCCCACAAAGAAGAGCATTACCTTTGCGATTGCCAAGGTGGGGGGTGACGCTTACATCTATTGCAACGGGAAAGAAGTGAAGAAGATGTCATGGACCGAGCTGTCCGGTGGTCTTGCCGCAGATGAGGAAGTTGCAGTGGGATTGATGATGATTGCGGATAGGACTGCGGATATCACGTTCTCCGACTACAGCCTGAAGACCGGAACAGCTGCGGCCAGCCAGTATATCGAAGAGCATAAAGCGGAGGATAATACTCCATTGGAGGAGAATCCGATGTTTGCCGAAAAAGTGACGGTGGGCGGAGAGACCTTATTATCCAGACTTGGAACCTGGAACATTGACAATATAGGAAATAATATTGTTTCGACCTCCTATGCGGCCGGCGGCAAGGGCGCTCCCTTCTATTTCTCAGCGAAGGGCAGTGAAGCGCTGTTGCGCGCAACCGTGGAGTACACCACAGACTTTACCGGAAGTGAGTCGGAGTATCAGCCGGATCTGATGGGTGGATTCTGCTTTGACGACGGAGAACAGCAAGGCTGGATCGTGGCCTGTGATACGGGATTTGTATCCACCAACTGGCAGTACCACATGGGCCTTATTGAAGATCCGATTCTGCGGTATCCCACAAAGCGCAAAGTGGACGTGACCATAGCGGTGAAGGAAAATTATATCTATATTTATTATGACGACCAATTTATCTGCAAGGTGACAAAGAAGAGTATCGTGCCAACGGCCTCTGCGGACACGGAACTGGCATTTGGACTTTATATGATTGCCGATAAAACGGCTGACATCCGTTTCAGCAATGTCAGCATCTCTACGGATGCAGGTACAGTGGAGCAATATATCAACCAACACAGATAAGGTGGAAAAGATGTCTCTCCTGTAGGTATGGAATGCTACAGGAGAGGCTCTTTTACATAACAAAAAAGAACGAGGATGTCTTAGATGAAAGTGGTTAATATTATGAATTTTGTGCGAAAGTGCGATTTTCGGATGGAGGATTCCGAGGAACGGATGTATCGCATGACAGAACAGGAGTTGGAACTGGTCAATGAGTATGGGAAGGAGAATACATTCCTGCTCCAGTATGACGCTTTGATGGATGAGCGATACATTCGCTTATTCCGGACAAAGGCCACGGAACGCACGGAGCTTGGCCTGTGGTTCGAGGTGGTAAAGCCTCTGACGGACGCAGTTGGGCTGCCCTGGCGCGGCCGGGAGGGGACTACCTGGGACTGGCATGTGATCCCCGGTTTTCTGATGGCGTACACGGTGAAGGAACGGGAGCTTCTTGTGGATGAGGCCATGGGGAAATTTAAAGAAATCTATGGTTACTATCCGGCAACGGTAGCCAGTTGGCTTTTGGACAGCCATAGTGTTGTGTATCTGACGGAGCGTTATGGGGTATCCGCCCTGGGAATCTGCCGTGATCAGACCAATACGGACGCCTATACCTTAGTGGGCGGATATTTCAACCAGGCGTATTATCCGTCTAAGAACAATATGTTCACACCCGCAAGGTCGGAGGAATATCGTATCGAAACGCCGGTATTCCGGCTACTGGGGCCGGATCCCATCCATAATTACGACAATGACAGATACATCCGGAACCAGAAATATCTTCCTTATTGCGGGTGTTATACCCTGGAGCCCACCTGGGCAGCCGGAAGAGATCCGGAGATTATAAAATGGTTTTTTGATACGTATTTTTGCAACGAGGACATGGGCTATTCCTATGCGCAGCTGGGACAGGAAAATAATTTCTGTGAAGAAACCACCATCACAGGCCTTCGGTACCAGCTTGAGCTGCTGAAGGACTACCCGGATGTGAAATGCATGAAGATGCGCGACGCCGGGGAGGAGTTTAAGAAACGGTATCAGAAGACCCCGGTAACCGCGGTCTGCGCCACAGAGGATTGGGACGGGAGCGAGGAGGTTCAGTCGGTGTATTATGACTGTGAGAATTATGTGGCGAATCTGTTCCGCTATGAGAATAAGATTTTTATTCGGGCGTGGTATCTTTTTGATGAGCGCGTTTATGAGAGCTATTACGAAGAGCCCTGCGATACATGGGACGCGGCTTATGAGAATCTGCCTGTGATTGACACGATTCTGTGGGAAGACAGAGAGGGACTTGTTCTGGAAGAGAACGCAGCTCCGTTTCAGGTGAAACGATTGCAGAAGGATGTGCTGGAGGTAAGCTGGGGCCAGAAGGCGGTGATCTTCCATGAGGAGAAAATCGTGCTGAAGAATATCGCGGCAAGCCTGAATCCTTCGGGCAGTAAGGCGGAGATCACTGCAGAGAAGCAGCGGCTTAGCTATGTCTACAAGGGAAATCATTATTCTCTGGAGGTGGCCGGAGGAAGTATTGCAAAGAAGGACGGAAGGCTGTTGTTTGCACCGGAAGAGAAGGAACTGGTGCTGACGTGGCGGCGGTTTGGAAGCGGAAGTAAAACGCTGAAAAAAGGATGTGAGGAACAAGATGAAAAGAGGTATTAGCGTTCTGTTGACAATTGCTATGGTGTTGACTATGATATACGCAACGCAGGTACAGAGTTTGGCAAATAATGCTGCAACAGGGGATGATGTCTTGAAGATTGAAGATGGTAAATTGATTGTTTCAAATATACGGCAGGATACTTTTTTCCATACCAATCAGGTGTTTTGCGGAGATTATACGGTGGAGATGCGTGCAAAGGTGCGCAATCAGGCTGCCGGATTGCTGCTTGGACAAGGCGGTAATCAGGCGGCAATGTGGAGCCTTGCAACGGTGAACCCATCTGGTGTATGGATTCATCCGATGAACCGTTGGGGTGATGTTGCGAGAGTGCAATCTGACCAGGTTCAGAATGATAAGTGGGCGACATTAAAAGTAGAAATCCAGGGAACAACAGCAACTACCTGGTTAAATGACCGGCAGGTAGATCAGTGCACCGTACCGGAAGGTTCTTCAAATGGCCCGATAGGCCTGCGCTTTGCCGGGACAGAAGCCGCGGATCTGGATTATATTAAGGTATATCAGGATGGAAAGACAATCTGGGAAGATAATTTTAATAAGCTTGACACAAACAAATGGGACTTTCCGGAACCGGGATATAGCGCAGCCGGAGATGGACGGGTATGGACGCAGAACGGCCAGTTGATTGTGCCGGGCGGTGACGATGTTATTTATACCTCGAAAAAGAACTTCCGCGGAGATTACACAGTTGAAATGAGAGCAACGGTACATAACCAGGCGGCGGGGTTAACCTTTGGCTCCGGCGATCCCAATCCGCCGCTTTGGATCTTAGCCCTGGTTGAACCGTATGGTTTATGGGCCCATCATCCCGGAAACTGGACGGACATTGAGCGGGTTATGTCGGACCAGGTGAAAAAAGATGTTCCGGTTACTATGAAAATTGAAGTGAAAGGAACTACGGTTACCACCTATCTGAACGATCAAAGAGTACATGAGTGTCAGATGGAAGAATCAGTCACTTCCGGTCCCTTGAGATTGCGCTTTGCCGGAAGCGAATCCGCTGATATTGATTATATCCGTGTCAGTGAGAATGGTCAGATTGTATGGCAGGATGAATTTGATTTTCTTGATACCACGAAATGGGATTATGCCGTTCCGGCAGCGGATGCTGTAAGCGACGTTCCGGAATCCTATATGGAACAGGTATGGGAAGGTACGACCGCTTACGAGGAAAGTGTATGGCCGGTAGCGGAGCAGGATGGGACGGTAAAGGATATCCCGCTGTTGTACCGTGCAGATAGGATTTTATCTGTCCAGAATCTGGCCCGCACGGTTACCTATCAGCAGGGAAAGGACTATATTTTAGCAGATGGAAAACTGCGTATTCCAAAAGGTTCCGGTATTCCGGTTACTTCTTACGATACCTATCATCCTTCCAACGGTGAGTTTTCGGATGGAAACGGCGGATATGTTTACTGGGAAGAGGGAACAGGAATTGTAACACGGCAGATTTATGTTACCTACCAACATTCCGATTTCTGGGAAGGAGAAAAACCGGTTGATAAATCAAGTCTGTTGCCCAAAACGATCCAGCGTTTGGAAAACAGGCAGGACTTAAAGATTGTATTTTACGGTGACAGCATCACCGAGGGATATAATACATCCGGCTTTGTAAATACAGCGCCCTATATGCCGAAATGGTCTGTCTTAGTGACGGAGTATTTGAAAAAAGCTTATCCATTTTCCAATATCACGGAAGTAAACACCGGATTATCCGGGAAGGATACGCGCTGGGGAG
>CALWDR010000246.1 GCA_944376745.1 uncultured Lachnospiraceae bacterium | reverse complement strand
AAACTCCTCTTTCCTGACCCCCATAATCAAACTATCATGATAGATCCCATCCTGCAATTCCCGCTTCGGCACAACAAATAAATCCCTGAAGCCACATTTATGATAGCACCGAATCGCTCTCGTGTTGTGCACTTTAGGATCGATCATCAGTACGTCCGCGTGATAATTCTCAAACAATGCTTTCATCAACAGCCTCAACGCTTCTGTCCCGATTCCGCGGTTCCGGTACTCCACCTCCCCAATGAAAATATCAATTCCGTATACAACATCAGACTCCTCTACAAATTTATCGTATTGGATTTCGGGCACCTCATAATACTGGGCATTTAAAATGCAAAATTGACAGAAGCCGATTGCTTTCCCATCATACTCGATGATACACTGCTCCACCTGTTCCTCCGCACTCTCCCTGTACTCCTTTACGACTCTTTCATAGGTAAACTGCTCCGTCATCCCCTCCCAGTATTTCATGGTCTCATCATCGCTTTCCATTCCTCCCCTTACAAATCAACTGCGTCATCGTTCCCATGGGGCAGTACACGCACCAGGAGCGGGGCTTAAACAGGAGCATGGTCACAAACCCCAGCACCGTGGAGGTCAGCATCACACCGTAAAATCCAAAGGCAAACTGGGCCACTCCAGGGGAAAACAGGGTTCCGTGATACGCCCAGTGCCAGGGCACCTTGAAGGTCCACAGAAGGGTCACCGCCTGGCGCAGACCGCCGGCCCCCGCAAACACCAGATACGTGTTCCACAGCATCTGAAAAAACATGGCGAAAAAGAAGATCAGAAATCCATACCGGAACCACTTGCTTTTCATCCATTTGGGAATGTCCTTTTTCCGGGACAGACCGAAACGGCCTCCCATCAGCGCAAACAGCTGGCCCCGCCCGCAGTAACGGTTGCAGTAGCCCTTCGTCCCGCCGAAAACAGCCATCAGCAGAGGAATAAAAAAGCACAAAAGCCCCAGCCAGGCAAACAAAATATTGAAAAATCCCAAGATCAGGTACAGAAGAGACGCAATCCAGAGATACTCATACCAATGCTTTTTCATAATGCTGCCTCCTTCAGAACGATCACCGTCGCCGGGCATTCCCGGACGCACTTTCCGCAGCCGATACACTTCTCTCTGTCCACCTTCGCCGCGATTCCCCGTTCCACAAAAATGGCCTCCCTTGGGCACACCTTCACACAGCAGCCGCAGGCCACACAGTCCTTCGCTGTGACAAAAGCCTTACGGATTTTCCTTTTTCCATCACTCACCGGCAAATATCCTCCTTTTTCCGACCATCGTATCACAAAGCCTTTGGCAGACGCAGGCTCTCTCCCGCGCCAAAAGAGCTCACGCAATTATCATACCAAAGATCCGGAACCATTTACCGTGACAAAATCACACTTCCCTGCGCACCTTGAATACCGCTTTCACATCCTTCCGCGCACTGGAAACACCGCCTTCACGCTGCCGGCCTCACCCTGAATACCGCTTTCACACTGGCTCCGCCCTGCCTGCGGTTTTCCACCAGCAGCCGCCCGCCGTGCTTCTCGCAGTAGATCCGGCTGATATACATGCCAAGTCCGAAATGGGTCTCATCATCCTTGGGATTGGCATGGAAATAAGCCTTTGTGGCCTCCTCGCCGCTGACGGTGAAGCCCGTCCCGTCGTCCTCCACCAGAATTTCCAGATTTTCACCGGATGCGTCCAGAGAAATCCTGATCTCCACCCTGCTTTGGGCATAGCGGACCCCGTTGGAGAGAAGATTTTCCATCACCTCCAGAACCATGTCCACATCCGCCAAAAAGCGCCGGTCTGCGACTTCCACTATGTCCGTCCGCCCGGAAACTCCCTCCGTATCTATCCGCCTATCCACCCTGGTGGAATTTATTCTTGCATCCGCCCCTTCCGGTTCCTTCACCGCAACGCAGATTTCCTTCTGCCCGCCTTTTTCCAGAGCCTTCGCACTTGCCTCCACCAGCTTTCCAATGGTCCGAATATCCGTCTCCAGATACCGCGCCTCCCGGTCCGTGAGGCCGGACAGGCGGCGCATGGTCTCCACGAAATTTGAGAGCCGTTCCAGCTGGCCCTGGCCCTCCTTCAACATTTCCATCATCTGCTCCCGGCTGAAATCCTCCGCCGGGACAAATTCCAACAGCATTTCCTGATACCCCTTCAGGATGGTAAGGGGCGTGCGGATATCGTGGGCGATGGCGGAGCGCAGGGCCTTCTCCTCCTCCACCATCCGCCACATGCGCCGGTAATTGGCCTCCAGCTGCCCCCGCATCTTCTCAAATTCCCGGCAGAGACGGCCCAGTTCGTCCTCACAGTCATAGTCAATCCGAAAATCCAGCTGGTTATTGGCGATCATGGCGGAAGCCGCGGACAGCCGGGCCAGCGGGACCCTGATCTTGTTCCGGTAAAACAGGGCCACGGCCAGCACCGCCCCGGCCATGGACACCACCAGAATGCTGTAGGTCTGCAAGAAATCGCACAGCTCCGAGAGAAAGGCATCCCGCCTGGTCATCTCATAGTTGGACACCCTTGGAATGTCTACGGTATAGATTGTCTCCGCCTGCTCCCAGTTCTCATAATACTGCTCCTCGTCCACATAATTCCACCAGATCTGCTGCTGGGTCATCTCCGCCACATGGGCGATCACCGCCCCCAGCAG
>CALWDR010000245.1 GCA_944376745.1 uncultured Lachnospiraceae bacterium | reverse complement strand
TCCCCACCCAGATCTGCGTGCTGGCCCACGTGACCACCCAGACCGCCGCCGCCGACAAGCTGGGCGCTCCCCTGGACCTGATGTTCCAGTCCATCGCCGGCAGCCAGAAGGGCAACGAGGCCTTCGGTCTCACCGCCGAGATGCTGGACGAGGGCCGCGCCACCATGCTCAGCCGCGGCACCTGCACCGGCCCCAACGTGATGTACTTCGAGACCGGCCAGGGCTCCGAGCTCTCCTCTGAGGCCCACAATGGCTGGGACCAGGTCACCATGGAGGCCCGCTGCTACGGCTTTGCCAAGCGCTATCAGCCCTTCCTGGTCAACACCGTGGTCGGCTTCATCGGGCCTGAGTACCTGTACGATTCCAAGCAGGTCACCCGCGCCGGCCTGGAGGATCACTTCATGGGCAAGCTCACCGGTATCCCCATGGGCTGTGACGCCTGCTACACCAACCACATGAAGGCGGACCAGAATTCCATCGAGGATCTGGCGGTGCTCTTGACGGCGGCGGGCTGCAACTATTTCATGGGAATCCCCCACGGGGACGACGTGATGCTTAACTACCAGACCACCGGCTTCCAGGAGACGGCGGCTTTGCGGGAAATCTTTGGGCTGACGGCCATCCGGCCCTTCCATGAATGGCTGATGAAAATGGAATTTGTGGACGAGCGGGGGAGGCTGACGAAGAAAGCCGGAGACGCCTCGGCGCTATTTTAAAGGAGGAGTAAGCGATGAGAGATGATGAGATCAGAGCCATGGTGGAGTCCCTTCTGGGCCAGATGCTGGCGGGCCAGGAGAAGGCCTTCGGAATTTCCAGGGACGAGGGGCGCGGCGGCCCGGAGGGATATGAGAAAGGTGGGCGGCAGGAGCATCACGCGAAGCCAAAAGGCGTGTTATCGGTGCAGGAGCGCCCGGCAAAGCCCCATTGGGGGGAGGCCGCCTGGGCCGGGGCGGCAGGAGATGCCGGAAAAAACGGCCAGAACGCACAGAATGGCCAGCACGCACAGAATGGCCAGCGCACACACAACAGCCTGGCCGCCCAGGATTCTGGCCAGTGCCTTCCCGACATTACCGAGATCGATCTGCGCAAGCAGTTTCTTGTGAAGGAGCCAAAAGACAGGGAAGGCTATCTTGCCATGAAGGCCAAAACGCCGGCCCGGCTGGGCATCGGAAGGGCCGGGGCCAGGTACCGGACACAGACCATGCTGCGGGTGCGGGCGGACCACGCGGCGGCCCAGGACTCCGTGTTCAGCGACGTGTCGGAGGAATTTGTCAAAAAGAACCATTTTGTTTTTGTAAAAACCCTCTGCAAGGACAAGGACGAATATCTGACCCGGCCCGATCTGGGGCGGCGGTTCCCAAAGGAGGAATTGGAGGTCATCAAAAAGACCTGCGGCCAGAATCCCAGGGTGCTGGTAATCGTGGGGGACGGCCTGTCCTCCGCGGCCATTGAGGCCAATGCCGACAAGATGATACCGGCCATCCGCCAGGGGCTTTCCATCCAAAATATCACCCTGCCGGAAATTTTATTTATCAAGTATGCCAGAGTGGGGGCCATGGACGATATTGGCCAGGCCACCGGGGCGGAGGTCATCTGCATGCTGGTGGGCGAGCGGCCGGGGCTGGTGACGGCGGAATCCATGTCGGCCTATATCGCCTACAGGCCCCGGCACGGTTTGGCGGAGTCCAAGCGCACGGTCATCAGCAACATCCACAAGGGCGGTACAGGCGCCGTGGAGGCCGGAGCCCACGCGGCGGAGCTGATCTTGAAAATGCTGGAAAAGAAAGCCTCCGGCATTGATTTAAAGTAAGGAGGCGGGAAGATGAAAAACGACCAGCTGCGGGCGACTCTGCTCAGCGTAAAATTAATTTCCAATGTCAGCGACGATCTGGCTTCGCGCTTAAAGCTGGGCCCCCGGCAGAAAAGCCTGGGGCTTGTGACGGCGGATATAGACGACGTCACCTACACGGCTCTGGATGAGGCCACCAAGGATTCCGACGTGGAGGTGGTCTACGCCAGATCCATGTACGCCGGGGCGGCCAACGCCTCCACCCGGCTGGCAGGGGAGGTTTTGGGGATCATCGCGGGGCCAAGCCCGGCGGAGGTGCGAAGCGGCCTTGCCTCCATCCGGAATTTTGTGGAGCAGGGGGCCTGCTTTGTCAGCGCCAATGAGGACGATTCCATCGTTTACTATGCCCACACCGTGTCCCGCACAGGCTCTTACCTGTCCAAGGTGGCGGGAATCCCCGAGGGGGAAGCCCTGGCCTATCTGATCGCGCCGCCCCTGGAGGCCGTCTATGGGCTGGACGCGGCCCTGAAAGCGGCGGACGTGCGTCTGGTGGCGTTTTATGAACCGCCCTCGGAGACCAACTTCGGCGGCGGGCTGCTGACGGGAAGCCAGTCCGCCTGCAAGGCGGCCTGCGCGGCCTTTGCCCAGGCGGTCCGGGCGGTGGCGGACAATCCCCAGGATTATGACTGAGGGGAACTTGAGAATCCCGGTATTACCAGGAAGAAGGCAGGAATGCTTTCAGATCACGCGGAGCGGAAAGGAAGACGAAATGGAGTTAAAAGACAAAGATTTATTGTCCGTGCAGGAGACGCGGACGCTGCTTGGGCAGGCCTATGAGGCGCAAAAGGAGCTGGCCCGGATGAGCCAGCAGCAGATCGACGGCATCGTTAAGGCCATAAGCGATGCCGGGGCCACCCATGCGGCCACCCTGGCCCGGATGGCCAACGAGGAGACGGGCTTTGGGATCTGGCAGGACAAGGTCCTGAAAAATTTATTTGCGGCCAGGAATGTTTATGAGGCCATCAAGGATATGAAGACCATCGGGATCATCGGGGAGGACCGGGAGCGTCAGGTCTGGGACATCGGCGTGCCGGTGGGGGTGATCGCGGGGATCGTCCCCTCCACCAACCCCACTTCCACGGTCATCTACAAAACACTGATCGCCTTAAAGGGCGGAAATGCCATCGTATTTTCTCCTCATCCCAGCGCCAAAGGCTGTATTTTGGAGACAGCGCGGCTGCTGGCGGAGGCGGCGGAACGGGCAGGCTGTCCCAGGGGCGCCATTTCCGCCATCTCCGTGCCCACCATGGAGGCCACCCAGGAGCTGATGAAGCACAGGTATACTGCCCTGATCCTGGCCACCGGAGGAGGGGCCATGGTAAAATCCGCCTACTCCTCGGGCACCCCGGCCATCGGCGTTGGGGCGGGAAACGGCCCGGCCTTTATCGACAAGAGCGCTGACGTGGCCGCGGCTGTTAAACGGATCCTGGATTCCAAGACCTTCGACCACGGTACCATCTGCGCCTCGGAGCAGTCCGTCATCGTGGAAAAATCCATGGAGGCGGCTGTGACGGAGGAACTAAAGCGCCAGGGAGCCTATCTGATGGACGAGGCCCAGACCAAACGGCTGGGACAGTTTATCCTGCGGGCCAATGGCACCATGAACCCCAAGATCGTGGGGAAAAGCTGTCAGAAAATCGCGGAGTACGCGGGGCTTACGGGTGTCCCTGAGAATGCCAGGGTCCTGGTGGGCCGGGAGACCGGTGTGGGCGAGGGCGCGCCCTATTCCCGGGAAAAGCTGGCTCCGATCCTGGGACTGTTCGTGGAGGAAAATGTGGATGAGGTGCTAAGGCGCAGCATCGAGATCCTTCACATGGAGGGAGCGGGGCACACCTTCAGCATGCACGCCAGGGACGAGGCGCTGGTGCGGAAATTTGCCCTTCAGATTCCGGCCTCCCGCTTTCTGGTCAATACGCCGGGGGCCCTGGGCGGCGTGGGAGCCACCACCGGGCTGTTTCCCGCCATGACCCTGGGCTGCGGGGCGGTGGGCGGAAGCTCCACCTCCAACAATATCGGGCCCATGGACGTCATCAACATCAAACGGGTGGCCTTCGGGCGGCGGGAGATCGAGGAGATCCGCAGGGATGCGGGGGCGGAGGCTGCCTGCGGCTATGGATGTGACGGCGCAGGGGCCGGAAGGAGCAACGGAGGAGGATTTGGCGGCTATGGAACCGGAAGGAGCAGCGGCGGAGGATTTGGCGGCTATGGAACCGGGCAGAACGGCAAAGGGATCGGCAGCTTCAGCCAGGAGGCCATCAACGCCATCGTGGACAAAATTTTGAAGGAATTGATATAGGCAGCCGGAAGGAAATTTTATCGGAATGGATGCAGGCAGCCGGAAGGAAATATTCTCAGAATGGATTTTAGCATTTGGAAGAATACTATAGTAAACGACAAATAAATTTGCCGTTTACTATAGCCCTCCGGGGGATGCGCACGATTTTTGCAAGGAAATTTCTGCGTTTACACGCAGCAAAAATCGGCGCAGGAAACGTCATAAAGAAAACATTTATGACGTTTCCTATAAGAAGGAAATCTAAAAAAGGAAAACACTCAATATGGAGGTAGAAAAGCATGGCAAATACAAATGCGTTAGGCATGATTGAAACAAAGGGACTGGTGGGCGCCATCGAGGCGGCGGACGCCATGGTAAAGGCGGCCAACGTGTCCCTGGTGGGAAAAGAGACCATCGGGGCAGGTCTGGTGACCGTGATGGTCCGGGGCGACGTGGGCGCGGTGAAGGCGGCCACGGACGCGGGAGCAGCTGCGGCGGAGCGGGTGGGCGAACTGGTTTCCGTCCATGTGATCCCCAGGCCCCACACGGAGGTGGACGTGATCCTGCCCCATTCCGTAGCCAGGATCACCGGCCCCACCGATGAGGCGTAGGGAGTATGGGGCAGCAGGCCGCAGAGAATCTGCGGCAGATGATCGTGGAGGCCGTGAGCGCCGCCATTGCCAGCCGCCAGAAGGTCAAGCCGGAGTATATGACCCATCTGCGCGGGGATACGCTGGTGTTCAAGGACCACCCAAGGATTGCCCTTAGGGGCAGTATTGACGCTTTGGAGTCGGAGATCATACTGGTGCAGATCCGGGCCAGGGAGCTGCATTTTACAAAGCTGTACCGGGATCTGGAGGAGACCATTGGGGCGATCCGCTGGCTCCTTCGCTGTGAGGTCTCCGGGGAACCGGTGGGAGAGTGGACGCTTTTGGGACTAAGCCCAAAGGAGCTTCGGGAGCATTCCCACCATCCCAGCCAGTATTACGGGATGCGGCATTTTCTTCCCACGGCGGAGCACGGGGAGATGGTGGCCCATCTGAACCATCTGCGGACGAAAGCCCGGGAGACGGAGCTTGCGGCCTACCGGGCCTTCAAAGGAGAGCAGGGGCAGGTGAGCCGGGAGGATATCCTCACGGCCTTTAACCGCCTGTCCTCCCTGTACTGGATCATGATGTTTCGATATCTGACCGGAGAATATGAGGACCGGGAGCTGGTGGAGGTGGAGGCTTCCGGGCGGCATGTGCACTTAAGCCCAGCGGACGTGGAGCGGCTGTTCGGCAGGGGCTATACACTTACCCGGGTCCGGGACTTATCCCAGCCGGGGCAGTTTGTCTGCAAGGAGCGGGTTTCTGTGAGCGGTCCCAAGGGAACTTTGAAAAATGTGGTGGTCTTAGGCCCGCCCCGGACCGAGACCCAGGTGGAGGTGTCTCTCACGGACAGCCTGACCCTGGGGATTAAGCCTCCGGTGCGCCAGAGCGGGGACATTGCGGGCAGCCCCGGAGCGGTGCTGTCCTTCGGGGAACAGCAGATCTCCATCGACAGGGGCGTGATCGTGGCCAAGCGGCATATGCATGTGGCAGCAGCGGACGCGGAGCGGCTCAAGGTGCGGGACAATGAGCTGGTGAGCATCGAGGTGATGGGAAGCCGCCCGGCGATCCTTCAGGATACGGTGGTCCGGGTCAGCGACAAATATGCCACCTACGTGCATATCGACTACGACGAGGCCAACGCCTGCGGCTATGAAAAGGGCGTCTCCTGCAGGATTGTGAGGTGAGGCGGCAAATGGCGGCTTACAACAATGTGGAAGCTTCTGACAATTTGAGCGCCACTGGCGTTTTGAAAGCTCCAGATCAGGGGAAGGCTCCAGATCAGGGGAAAGCTTCTGATGTTTTGGAAGCTTACAGCATTTCCGGAGAAGAACTGAGACGGCTGGCAGGGCTGGTACTGGCGGAGCTTCGCTTAAGGCTGCCCGGTCAAAGCCACGGGCCGGAAAAAGGCTGGGAACCGGGAAAACTGCGTCTGCGCGTTCTGGGAAAGCTGTCTTCTGAGGAAGCGCAGATTCTGAAAAGCTCTTATTCTTTGGAATTTGAGGACAGGGAAGCGCAGGCTCCGAAAGCTTCAGCTGCCCTGGAATTTGCGGAACCGGACGGGGAATGGGACAGCCTGCTGCTGACGGAGCTCTCCCCGGAGACCATGGCCTACGCGGCCAACGGCATGTTCGGGAACCGGGAAGCCTCCTGTATCCTTTGGGGACTGCTTTTGGGCAGGAAGATTTTTCTCCTGCAGCGGGGGTTATCCTATCGGAGTTACCGGGAGAGCGCCTCCAAGAATCTTTATTCCCTGTATCTGCAGCAGGAGGATACGCTGCGCAATCTGGGCGTGGAGGTCATCCGCCAGGTGTCCGAGATGGAAGCGGGGACGCGGGCAGCGTTCCCGGAGCTCGGGGATATGGCGGCCAGCGGCAGGAGCACCGCTGGGATTGTTGGCGGGAGAGAGGATGAGGGACAGCCGGATAACGGCGCTCTCCGGGAGAGGGCGGAAAAGTGCCTGGATCTTTCCGGGCAGCACCTTCTTAGGGAAGCCGATCTGTTTCAGGTCAGAAGCATGGGTCCGGCTTCCATAAAGATCGGCAGGAAAACCATCGTCACCCCGCTGGCCATGGATTTTATTGCGAACCACGGCCTGTCCGTGGTGAGAAGCGAGAGGTAGGGTATGGAAATCGGAACGGTAATCGGAAGCGTCTGGGCCACCAAGAAGGCGGACGGCATCGAGGGGCAGAAGCTTCTGGTGGTGGAGGTTTTACATGGGACCCGCAAGGACAGGGACAACCTGCTGGTGGCGGCGGATGTGATAGGCGCCGGGATCGGCGATCAGGTACTGATCTGCCTGGGCAATCCGGCCCGCCTGATTGTGGGCCAGGGAGCGGTGCCCATCGACGCGGCGGTGGTGGGAATCATCGATTCTTTGGATATCCCTGAGCATGATATATGGAGGTATGCGGATTGAGCATCAATGAGATCATTATTTACATTATGGTAGTCTTTATGGCCCTGGGAGCCCTGGACCGTATCATCGGGAACCGCTTCGGCCTGGGCGAAAAATTTGAGGAGGGGATCATGGCCATCGGCGCCCTGGCCCTCTCCATGGTGGGGATCATTGCCCTGGCTCCGGTGATCGCCGATCTTCTAAAGCCTGTGATCGTCCCGGTGTTCGGATTTCTGGGGGCGGACCCGGCCATGTTCGCGGGCTCCATCCTGGCCAACGACATGGGAGGCGCTCCCCTGGCCAGGGAGCTGGCCTTAAGCGAGGACGCCGGAAATTTCGGCGGGCTCATTGTGGGCGCCATGCTGGGCCCTACCATTGTATTTACCATTCCCGTGGCCCTAGGGATCATCAAAGAGGAGGACCGGAAATTCCTGGCTTCCGGTGTGCTCTCCGGCGTGATCACCATTCCCATCGGCTCCTTTGCGGGGGGCCTGGCGGCAGGGTACCCGGTTCTCATGGTGCTGAAAAATTTGATCCCCATTCTTATTTTTGCCCTGCTCATTGCCCTGGGGCTCTGGAAGTTTGAGAAGGCCATGGTGAAGGGCTTTACCTGGTTTGGAAAATTTGTGGTGGCGGTGATCACCATAGGGCTGGGCGCGGGGATCGTGGAGGCGCTCACCGGGCTTGCCCTGATCCCCGGCATGAATCCTATCAGCGAGGGCTTTGCGGTGGTGGCGGACATTGCCATTGTGCTGGCCGGAGCCTTTCCGCTGGTCTATGTGATCACGAAGATTTTCAGAAAGCCTCTGATGGGCCTGGGAAAAGTGCTGGGCATGAACGAGGTGTCGGCGGCGGGCATGGTGGCAAGCCTTGCCAACAGCATTCCCATGTTCGGCATGATGAAGGATATGGACAACCGGGGGAAGGTATTGAACGTGGCCTTCGCCGTGTCGGCGGCCTTCGTGTTCGGAGACCACCTGGGCTTTACCGCGGGATTCAATGCCGATCTGATCTTTCCCATGATCGTGGGGAAGCTGGTGGGCGGCATCACGGCGGTGCTGGCCGCTCTGTGGCTGACGAGATCCTATGAGAAGGAGGCGCGATAGAGGATGGAGCTTACAAGACAGGCAGTGGAACGGATGATCGTTGAGATTTTACAGGAAAAGCTGGGTGACGGGGAGGCTTACGGGGTGCGTAAGGCAGCCGTCCCCTGGATACACATTACCCCGGAGGACCGGATGGATACCGGAAATGCCGGCGACAGGGTCTATACCCACGATTTATTCACACTGGCGGAAAGCCCCAGGCTGGGGTGCGGGATCATGGAGATGGAGCGTACCACCTTTGACTGGACCCTTAATTATGACGAGATCGACTATGTCATTGAGGGGAGCCTTACCATTATCAAAAACGGCAGGTCCGTGACGGCGGGGCCGGGGGAGGTGATCCTGATCCCCAAGGGCTCCGCCATCCAGTTCTCCGTGCCCGGAAAGGCCCGGTTTCTCTATGTGACCTACCCGGCGGACTGGGCCGGGGCGTGAAAGGCGGCCTCCAGACCAAACTATAATGAAACTCCAACTGACGCTTGCGAAAAATGCTTTCTTCTATTATAATGGAACTACTTCACACCGCCGCGCGGGAAGCGTTTTCTTCCGTTTCCCAATGCGGCGCAGGAAAAGACGGCGCATGTCCGGATCAGGAAAGAAGAGGAAAAGTATATGAGAAAAAGATGGAGCGTTTTATTTCTGGCCGCCGCCATGGCATTTACCGTGCTGGCGTCCGGCTGCGGAAGCGGCGGCGGCAAAGAGAGCAGCATGTTTTCTGCCATGGAAACCGTGGACCTTGCGGGCAACGAGGTGGATGCCTCGCTGTTTGCCGAGAATGACCTGACCCTTGTGAACATCTGGGCCACCTGGTGCGGCCCCTGCGTCAATGAGATCCCGGTGCTCGACCAGTTGAGCAAGGAGTATGAGGGAACGGGCGTGGCGATCAAGGGGCTTTTGTATGAGCCTTCCCAGGAGCAGCCCTGGGGAGTCAGCGACTCCGTCCGGGAGGCAGCGGAGCAGATCCTGTCCGAGACGGGGGCTTCCTATCAGCAGCTGACGGCCTCCGAGGATATGGCGGCTTCCGCGGAGCTTCAGTCTCTGATGGCCTATCCCACTACATATTTTGTCAACGCGAAGGGAGAGGTCCTGGGCTACGTCATGCGGGCCTATGACTACGAGGGCTGGAAAGAGGTCATCGACAGGTATCATGAGGAGGCATTGAAATGAGCGGCAGGGGAGGGCGGACAGGCGTGGGCTGTCTGGCCCTTGTTCTGGGCTGCCTGTTTCTTCTCTATGGCATTTACCGGGGGGAGCCTCTGACGGTGGAGAAAAAGTCCAATATGATATGTCTGGAATGCATCGGAATCGGGTAGGTGGCGCCAATGAAGAAGATCAAAAGGCTGAGAAATCACAGCAGGCTTCTGGTGCAGGTGCTGTTTACGGCGCTGACCAACGGATATGTCATCGGTTTTGCACGGGGGCGGATCTATCAGGGTAAGAGCAAGCGCGTCTGCGTGCCGGGGCTGAACTGCTATTCCTGTCCAGGAGCCGTGGCCTCCTGCCCCATCGGCTCCCTGCAGGCCGTGCTGGGGAGCCGGGATTACCGGTTTTCCTTTTACGTGATCGGATTTCTGATGATCGTGGGCTCCCTGATGGGGCGGTTCGTCTGCGGCTGGCTCTGCCCCTTTGGGCTGGTGCAGGATCTGCTTCACAAGATTCCTTTTGTAAAAAAGATCAGGAAGGTGCCCTTTGACAGGCAGCTTCGGTACTTAAAATATGTGCTTATGGCGGGGCTTGTGATCGCGCTGCCGCTGTTTCTTGCCAATGTGGCCGGGGAGGGGACGCCCTGGTTCTGTAAGCTGGTCTGCCCTGCGGGGACGCTTCTGGCGGGGCTTCCCCTGGTGTCCATGAATCCGGCCCTTCAGACGGCGGTGGGGTTGCTGTTTGGCTGGAAAGTGTTTTTGCTCGTCCTGGTGGTGCTGCTGTCGGTGATGATCTACCGCCCCTTTTGCAAATATCTCTGCCCGCTGGGGGCCATTTACGGGCTTTTTAACCGGTTTTCCCTGTACCGCTACGAGGTGGATACCGGAAAATGCACCCGCTGCGGTAAGTGCGCCAGGGTCTGCGAGATGGAAGTGAAAGCCTATGAAAATCCCAACAGCGCGGAGTGTATCCGCTGCGGCAAATGTATCAGGGCCTGCCCGGAGCAGGCCATACGGACCACGCTTTCGCGCTTGCCAGGCCGCAGGAAGGAGAGCTGCGAATCATAAAAATGCGCATCCTGCCCAGGCTTACAGCCGTTTTAGATACCGCTTTTCCGCCAGCCCCAAAAGCCCATACAGCCCCATGGCCATGATGCATAAAAGGACGATGCTCATGATCACCCAGTCCAGCTTAAAGACCTGGCTTCCGTAGATGATCAGATACCCAAGGCCCTGCCTGGCGGCGATAAATTCCCCGATCACCACGCCCACCAGGCAGAGGCCGATGTTGACCTTCATGATGGAAAAAAGGGAGGGGATGTTGGAGGGCAGGATCACCTTCGTCATCACATGGCTCTTTCTTCCGCCCAGGGTATAGATCAGCTTGATCTTTTCCGGGTCCACCGAGGAGAAGCTGGTGTAGAGGCTTAGGATGGAACCGAAGAGGGCCACGGACATACCCGTGATGATGATGGTCCGCCAGCTTGCGCCAAGCCAGACGATCAGAAGGGGAGCCAGGGCGGATTTCGGCAGGCTGTTTAGGATGACAAGGCAGGGCTCCAGGGTCTCGGACAGCCTTCGATGAAACCACAGGAAAATGGTGACGGCCAACGCGCACAGCGTCACCAGCCCAAAGCTTACCACTGTCTCAGACAGCGTGATGCCCATGTGGACCAGGATGGAACGGTCCAGAAGCATTTCCGTGAAGCAGCGGGCAACCCGGGAGGGACTGCTGAAAATGAAGGAGTCGATCAGGCCGGCGGAAGCGGCCCCCTCCCAGATAAAAAGAAAGACGGCAAAGAGCAGGAAACGGCCCAGGCGGACGGTGACCTTGTGTTTCTTTTGGGCAGTCAGATAATTTTTCTGAGCGGCGGACAGTTCACGTATTTGTTGTTTTTTCCGAGCGGCGGACAGTTCACTCATGTTTCGTTCATCTCCTTCCAAAGCTGATTAAAGTAGTCCTTAAATTCCGGGGCGTTTCTCCGTTCCAGGGGGGAGAGCGAGGCCGGAAATCCGATGGGGATGATGTTCTGGATGGTGCCGGGGCGTTTGGTGAGGATGATGACGCGCTCCCCCAGGCTGACGGCCTCGGCCAGGTCGTGGGTTACCAGGACCGCGGTTTTGTGTTCTTTTTTGATGATGGTGCCGATGTCGTCCCCCACCGTGAGTCGGGTCTGATAATCCAGGGCGGAAAAAGGTTCATCCAGCAAGAGCAGCTCCGGATTCAGGGCCAGAGTGCGGATGAGGGCGGCCCGCTGGCGCATGCCCCCGGAGAGCTGGGAGGGCCTGGCGTCCTTGAATCGGTAAAGGCCGTAGGTCTTCAGCATGTCGGACACCTCTTCTCGCTTCCGGGCCGTGAGCTTTTTCTGGATCTCCGGGCCCAGCAGTACATTTTGCTCCACGGTGCGCCACTCAAAGAGATGGTCGTGCTGGAGCATATAGCCGATGGTACCGCTGCCTTTTTCAAAGAGCTTTTGTCCGTAAAGTAAAATAGAACCGTGCTCCGGTTCCAGAAGACCGCTTAAGAGGGACAACAGGGTGGTCTTGCCGCAGCCGCTGGGCCCCACAACGGCCACAAATTCGCCCCGGTGTACGGTGAAATTTATATTGGATAAAGCCGGCGTCTCTCCCTGCAGGGTGTGGTAAGAGTAGCCGACGGAATGAAGTTCTAAGAGCTTTTCCATAAGTTCCTCCGGATGTGCTTTCTACTATAATATGTAGGGCGGGGGAAGAATGACACCGGGGACAGTAACGGGAATTTGTCTCATTGCTCTTGACGTATTCCGGGAAGTTTCGTATGCTAAAGATAGAATAGAAGTGAATAAAGCGGATGGCTTTCTTGGCTTGGCATGGAGGATGTGGCGGCCGCGGAACAATTACAGTGGATCTGCTGTTAGGAGAAACAAAGAAAAATCATGAAACAAAATTACCAGAAGGAACTGGAAAAAAGAATAGCGAAACATCAACAGGCCGGGGAGATTCCAACGCTTCTTCTGCATAGCTGCTGCGCTCCCTGCAGCAGCTATGTGCTGGAATACCTCTCCGATTATTTTAAGATCACGGTGTTTTACTATAATCCCAATATTTATCCCGATGAGGAGTACCACAAGCGCGCGGAGGAACAGAGGGCATTTATCGCCAGGCTGCCCGCCCGGTATCCCATCCGGTTCGTGGAGGGGCCCTTTGACAAGGAGCGGTTCTATCAGATGGCAAGAGGCTTAGAGGAGATACCGGAGGGCGGGGAGCGGTGCTTTCGCTGCTATGAGCTGCGCCTGCGGGAGGCGGCCAGGTATGCCAGGGAGCGGGGCATGGATTATTTTACCACCACCTTGTCCATCAGTCCCTTAAAAAACGCAGAGAAGCTCAATGAGATCGGGCAGGCGCTGGGAGAAGAATACGGCGTAGCGTATCTTGTCTCCGATTTTAAGAAGAAAAACGGGTATCAGCGCTCTGTGGAGCTCTCAAGGGAGTACGGCATGTACCGGCAGGATTACTGCGGCTGCGTGTACTCCAGGCGGCAGAGGGAGCGGGAGATCAAAAGCCGCAGCGGGGAAAATGCCGGCGGTTTTTCTGTGGAACAGGACAGATGAACATGATGTAAATAATAGAAAGCGAGGAACTGATTATGGCACAATTATGGGGCGGACGCTTCACCAAGGAGACAGACAAGCTGGTATACAACTTTAACGCGTCCATTTCCTTCGATCAGAAATTTTACAGGCAGGACATTGAGGGCAGCATGGCCCACGTCCGCATGCTGGCCAGGCAGGGGATTCTGACAGAGGAAGAGATGGAGGCCATTGTAAAGACGCTTCAGGAGATTCTGGCGGAGGTGGAGGCCGGGACCCTTGCGATCACCGACGAATACGAGGACATCCACAGCTTTGTGGAGGCAAATCTCATCCGGCGTCTGGGGGATACCGGGAAGAAGCTTCACACCGGAAGGAGCCGCAACGACCAGGTGGCTCTGGATATGAAGCTCTACACCCGGCAGGAGGTGCTTGCAGCCGACGGGCTTTTAAAGGAGCTTTTGCAGGTCCTTCTGCGGATCATGGAGGAAAATACGGAAACCATCATGCCGGGCTTCACTCATCTGCAGAAGGCCCAGCCCATCACCCTGGCCCATCACATGGGCGCCTATTTTGAAATGTTCAAGCGGGACCGTCTGCGCCTTCGGGACATTTACGTTCGGATGAATTACTGCCCCCTGGGCTCCGGAGCTCTGGCCGGGACCACCTATCCTTTGGACCGGGAGTATACAGCAAAGCTTCTGGGCTTTTACGGTCCAACCTTAAACAGCATGGATTCCGTGGCGGACCGGGATTATCTCATCGAATTTCTGGCGGCCATGTCCACCATCATGATGCATTTGAGCCGCTTCTGCGAGGAAATCATTATCTGGAACAGTAACGAGTATCAGTTTGTGGAGATGGACGACGCCTACAGCACCGGCAGCAGCATCATGCCCCAGAAGAAGAACCCGGATATCGCGGAGCTGGTGCGGGGCAAAACCGGGCGGGTCTACGGCGCGCTGATGTCCCTTTTAACCACCATGAAGGGGCTTCCGCTGGCTTACAATAAGGACATGCAGGAGGACAAGGAGCTGACCTTCGACGCCATGGACACGGTGAAGGGCTGTCTGGCCCTGTTCACGGGCATGCTGGATACCATGAGATTCAATAAGGACAGGATGCGGAGAAGCGCCAACAACGGCTTTACCAACGCCACCGACGCCGCGGATTACTTGGTGAACCACGGGGTGCCCTTCCGGGACGCCCATGGGATCGTGGGGCAGATCGTCCTTTACTGCATTGAGAAAAATATGGCCATCGACGATATGTCCCTGGAGGAGCTGAAGGCCATCAGCCCCGTGTTCCAGGAGGATGTCTACGAGGCCATTTCCATGGAAACCTGCGTGAACAAGCGTCTGACCATCGGCGCTCCTGGAAAAGAGGCCATGGAGCGGGTGATCGATCTGGAGAAGGAATACCTGAAGGAGGACTGGCGCAAGGAGGCCGGGGTGAGTGCGGACAGCGAGATGTAGTCTGTGAGTGAAAGCCGGGAACAAAGGCGGACAGCGAGCGGCAGCCTGTGAGCGAAAGCTGGGAACAAATGCGGACAGCGAGCGGCAGCCTGTGAGCGGAAGCCGGATTTTGGCGTTTTCAATAAAATAGGCTGCCGGAAATTGTGAATTTTGCCCAAAGGCCTTTGGAAAATGGATGAAATTTGGTGACATTTTCAAGGTTGTAATTTGGGGAGAAATGTATTAGTATAAGAAAGAAAAATCAAGGGAAAGAC
>CALWDR010000244.1 GCA_944376745.1 uncultured Lachnospiraceae bacterium | reverse complement strand
GGGAAAATATCCCGGCCCATGTGCGGGAAGTGGGCGCTTATCTCACGGAAGAGCTGGAGGAGCTGGCGGCAAAGAGCAGGGCCGTGACGGCCCGCCGGGGTCTGGGCTTTATGCAGGGGCTGGAGCTTGCCGTCCCCGTGGGCGAGGTGGTGCGCAGGGCCCAGAAGCACGGACTTATCGTGATCACCGCCGGTACCAATGTGCTTCGTCTGGTGCCGCCCCTTATCATTGAGCGGGAGCATGTGGACGAGATGCTGACAAAGCTTCGGGCGGCGCTGGCTGAGGTCTGCTGAGACGGCGTTTGTAGATGCCGGCTCTGGGCGGCGCTGGCTGAGGCCGGCTCTGGGCGGTGTCTGCTGACCCGCCGCTTGCGGGAATAAAATTCCAATGATGGGCAATCCTATGAAAAAAGAACGGAAGGGGATTGTACCATGATTGGAATTTTTATTGCCCTGCTTTCCGGGGCGCTGATGAGCCTGCAGGGAGTGTTCAACACCCAGGTTACCAAGAGCACCAGCATCTGGGTGTCCGCCGCCTGGGTGCAGTTTTCGGCCCTCATCATCTGCCTGGTGGCCTGGTTTTTCTGCGACAGGACCAGCTTCGGGGGAATCCTGACCCTGGAGCCCA
This sequence comes from uncultured Lachnospiraceae bacterium, assembly GCA_944376745.1. Lineage (GTDB taxonomy): Bacteria > Bacillota > Clostridia > Lachnospirales > Lachnospiraceae > 14-2. The sequence goes on along the minus strand of CALWDR010000244.1, from coordinate 14,094 downwards.
AATATCTTCTCCTGGGCGGCGTGATCGGAGCTTTCATCACCTACACGGTCATTAAGAGCATGGAGTCTCTGGGGCCGGCCCAGGCCGTCATGCTGATCCTGGCGGCCCAGCTGATCGTGGCCTACCTCATCGAGCTTTTCGGCCTCTTCGGCGTGGAGAAGGCAGCCTTCGAGTGGCGGCGGCTTCTGGGCATGGGGATCTGCATCGGCGGGATCATTTTATTTAAGTGGGAATAACCTGCACGATACTTTTCATGGGGTGGGGAAAATAGCCAAGCTTTGCAGCTTTTGTCTGGCATGCTGCCCAGGGCGTCCTCCAGCAAAAACTGTTATGTTGAATATTTCCCCACCCCCTGAAAAGTACCCACCTGCACCGCCAATATATTAATTTTTTCGAAATGCTCTTGTATTCGGTGAAATTTTTCGATACAATGATATTTGATTCAATGGAAATTCCGTTCCGGAAAGGAATGGAATATGAAAAGAAAAAAGAACAGGATAAGAAGCATATTGGCGGGCGGCTGTCTTTCGGCCCTTCTTCTGGCCGGCTGTCTCCTGGTTTTACTTCTGGCTGGCTGTGAGAGCCGGGAGGACCTTTATGTGACAAAGGACGGCGAGGCGGCGGACGCAGGTGCCGGGGAGAACGGCGAGGCGGCGGACGCGTCTTCCGGGGAAACTGGCGAGAGTGCGGACACGTCTTCCGGGGAAACTGGCGAGAGTGCGGACTCGGCTTCCGGGGAAAATGGCGGGACGGCGGACGCGACCTCCGGGGAGAACGGCGGGCAGCCTGGCGCAGAGGATCAGGAGAGCGGCGAAGCCGGCGGGCAGGCTGACCGGGAAGAGGCGGACATCTACGTCCAGGTCTCCGGGGCGGTTCAGAAGCCGGGGGTCTATAAGCTTCCTGCGGGAAGCCGGATCTTTGAGGCCGTAGAGCTGGCGGGAGGTACCACCCCGGAGGCGGATCTGGCCTCGGTGAACCAGGCCCAGGTGCTGAGTGACGGCCAGATGATCTACGTCTATGCCGTTGGGGAGGAGCCAAGAAGCATTCCGGGACAGACCGGGCAGGAAGAAACCGGAGAGAGCGGTCAGGAGGCCGGGGACGGAAGGGTGAATCTCAACACCGCTTCTATGGAGGAGCTGATGACCCTTCCGGGGATCGGCGAGTCCAAGGCGGAGGCGATCCTTTCCTGGAGGGAGGAAAACGGCGGTTTTGACAGCGTGGAGGATATCATGCAGATCCCGGGAATCAAGGAAGGGGTATTTTCCAAGCTTGAGGACCGCATTAAAGTTGATTGAGGTGAAGAAATGGCGAAGAAGGTTCTTGTAGTCGATGATGAAAAATTAATTGTGAAGGGAATCCGGTTCAGCCTGGAGCAGGACGGGATGGAGGTGGACTGCGCCTACGACGGCGAGGAGGCCCTGCGGCTGGCCACGGAGAATGCCTATGATATGATCCTTTTGGACATTATGCTGCCCAAGATGGACGGCTTTGAGGTTTGCCAGCACATCCGGGATTTTTCCATGGTTCCCATCGTCATGCTCACGGCCAAGGGCGACGACATGGATAAGATTCTGGGGCTGGAATACGGCGCCGACGATTACATAACGAAGCCCTTCAATATCCTGGAGGTGAAGGCCCGGATCAAGGCGATCATGCGAAGAGCCTCCCAGGGACAGCAAAAGCCGGATGACAGTAAGGTGATAAAGAACGGGGATCTGAAGCTGGACTGCGAGGGCCGCCGCCTCTATATCCTGGATAAGGAGGTCAACCTGACAGCCAAGGAATTTGATCTGCTGGAGCTTCTGGTGACGAATCCGGGCAAGGTGTACAGCCGGGAGAATCTGCTGGACCTGGTCTGGGGCTATAAGTATCCGGGAGACGTGCGGACGGTGGACGTTCATGTGCGCCGCCTGCGGGAGAAGATCGAGGCAAATCCCAGCGAACCCAAGTATGTCCACACCAAATGGGGCGTGGGCTATTACTATCAGGGCTAAGACAGGTGGCCGGGAATGAAACGATTCAAATTTTTCAAAAGTCTGAAATTTCGCATTTTCCTGCTGTTGGCCCTTATGGGGATTCTGCCGGGGATGGTGTTTCGGATGGGACTGCTGCGGACCTATGAGAGCCAGGCGGTGGAGATCCGGAGCATGGATATTTTAAGCCAGGCAAAGGTTTTGGGGACCCAGATCGTCACCAATGATTATCTGAACAATTCCGCCCAGGAGACCATCAGCGGGCAGCTGGAGCTGCTCTCCCAGATCTACGACGGGCGGGTCCTGCTGATCAACAGCCGTTTTCAGATCGTGACGGACACCTACAACCTGGACACCGGCAAGACCATCATCTCGGAGGAGGTCATCCGAAGCTTTAAGGGCGAGGAGATCACCAAGTACGATTCGGAGGACCGCTATATCGAGATGACCATTCCTCTGACCAACAGCGAGACCCGGGAAATCCTGGGCGTCATGATGGTCAGCGTTTCCACGGACAGTATTCAGCTCAATTACGAGTACCTGGAGGGGAACGCCATGGTGCTTGAGACGGCCCTGGGGATCGTGGCGGCGGCGCTGGCCATTTTTCTCGCCATCCGGCTGGTGCGGCCCTTCGGGAAGATTACCAGATCCATCAACGCCATCCAGACCGGAGAGGAGCAGGAGGAGCTGGACGTCTCCGATTACACGGAGACGGAGGCTATTTCCAACGCCTTCAACCAGATGATCAAGCGCATGCAGGTGATCGACCAGTCCCGGCAGGAATTTGTGTCCAACGTGTCCCACGAGCTGAAAACGCCCCTGACCTCCATGAAGGTGCTGGCGGATTCCCTGCTGAGCCAGGAAAATGTGCCGGCGGAGCTTTACAAGGAGTTCATGACGGATATTGCCGAGGAGATCGAGCGGGAAAATAAGATCATCAACGATCTGCTCTCCCTGGTAAAGCTGGACAAATCTGCCGGGGAAATGAATATCACCCATGTGAATATCAACGATCTGCTGGAGCAGATCTTAAAGCGCTTAAAGCCCATCGCCGAGAAGGCGGATGTGGAGATGGTGCTGGAGAGCTTCCGCCCGGTGACGGCGGAGGTGGACGAGGTGAAGCTGACGCTGGCTCTCACCAACCTGATCGAGAACGCCATCAAATACAACCGCCCGGACGGCTGGGTCCATGTGTCCTTAAACGCGGACCACAAGTACTTTTTCGTCCGCATCGAGGATTCCGGCATCGGGATTCCCGAGGAGTCCCTGGAGCATATCTACGAGCGCTTTTACCGGGTGGACAAATCCCATTCCCGGGAGATCGGCGGCACGGGTCTGGGGCTGGCCATCACCCGGAATGCCGTTCTGATGCACCGGGGCGCCATCAAGGCCCACAGCAAGGAAGGGGAGGGGACGATCTTTACCGTCCGGATTCCGTTAAATTATATTGCGTAGGAGGAAGTCATGGGAAAGAAAGGACTGCTAGTATTTTTAGGCGCGCTGACCCTCCTTATTATGAGCCTTGCCGGATGCGGACAGGAGCAGGAGGAGAAGGCGGATTATTATATTTATTATCTCAACAAGGAGCGCACCCAGAATGTTCCGGTGGCCTACGAGCCCCAGTCTGACAGCGATGAAGAGATTGTGGGGGACATGATCGCAAGGCTTTCGGAGAATCCGGGCAGCGTGGATTATCAGAAGCCCCTGGTGGGAAATCTGAGGATCTTGAACTGGACTCTGGAAAATCGCCAGTTACAGCTATATTTTGGCAGCGAGTATTATCAGATGGACAGCGTCACCGAGGTGCTCTGCCGGGCGGCCGTGGTCCGCACGCTGATCCAGGTCAGCAGCGTGGACAGCATTTCCTTCTACGTGGGGGACGCGCCTCTGATGGACGAAAACGGCAAGCCGGTGGGCGTGATGACGGCGGAGAGCTTTATCGAGAATCCGGGAGAGCAGATCAATTCCATTCAGACGGCCACCATCACGCTGTATTTCGCCAACGCCGAGGGGACGGGGCTGATCCAGGAGGTACAGGAGCAGCACTACAACAGCAATATTTCTCTGGAAAAGCTGGTGATGGAGCAGCTTCTGAAGGGGCCCATCAGCGGAAACGGCCAGTCGGCCATCCCGGCGGGGACCAAGCTCATCAGCGTGTCGGTCTTAGACGGCGTCTGCTTTGTGAATCTGGATGAGGGCTTTTTGAATCAGAATTATGAGATCGACGAGGGGGTGGTCATCTACTCCATCGTCAATTCCCTGGTGGAGCTTTCCAATGTGAACAAGGTGCAGATCTCCGTAAACGGGGATACCAGCATCACCTACCGGGAAAAATTCTCCCTGGCCGCGGTCTATGAGCGGAACCTGGACTACATGGCTCCGGCGGAGGAGCCGTCCCAGGAGCCGGGAGCGGAGACCGGTGAGAACGGAAACGGGGAGGAGGCCCAGAACGGGGAAGGACAGGGAGAATAGACCAGCACTGCAGTTTAAGGCAGCAGGCTGGGGATACAGGAGAAGTGCTGCCGCGAGGGACGGGAACGACGGCGCGGCAGAGAGAAACCTATGGCAGGGAAAGGAGAGAAAAAATGGCGGCACGGGTGTTGGTGCAGGCCGCGGTTTCTTTTCTTCTTGGGATCGTTGCCGCCCGGTACGGGCGGTGGTGGGGGTACGCACTCTGCGGGGGGTGGCGCTGGGCGGTGGGCTGGATGGCCCTCTGTTGCTGCGAGCGTAAAAGGGCCTGCCCACAGGGCAGAGAAAGACAGGGAGAGAGCCGGCAGGGAAATCCGCTTTCCGGACGAAATTGCAGGACGGCGGCGGATGCGCCCCGGCAGGGAAATCCGCTTTCCAGACGAAATTGCAGGACGGCGGCGGAGCCGCTCCGGCGTGGAAAGGGATGGCTTTTGCCGGCGGCGCTGCGGGTGGCGGTCTGCCTGGCGCTGTGCGCAGTGGGAAGCGCCCGGTACGAAAGCCAGCAGGAGACCATAGAAGCGGTGGAGCAGTACCTGGCGGAAGAGAGCCATGTCACAGTGGCCGGAACCCTCCACAAAAAAGAAGAGAAGGACCAGAGGGTCAGCTATTATTTAAAAGATTCTTACATCATTTGTGAAACCGGCGCTTTGCCAAGCGGCCAGGTTCTGATTTATTCGGAAACCGATGATTTTTCCATCGGAGATACCATTACAGTCACAGGTACGGGGGAGTGCTTTGAGGAAGCGCGCAACCAGGGCAATTTTGATTCCAGAGCATATTATCACAGTAAAGAGGTGTTTTTCCGCGTCTGGGCAGAGGAGCTTACGCTAGTGAAGCGTCCGGCTTTTTTGTGGCGGGAAGCTTTGTACCGTCTGCGGAAGGATATGCAGCAGGTGTTTGCGAAAATGCTGCCGGAGGAAGCCGCCGGGGTTCTCGGGGTGATGACTCTGGGGGAGAAGGAATTGCTGAGCGCGGAGGTGAAAGAGCTTTATCAACAGTCAGGGATTTCCCACGCCCTGTCCATTTCGGGACTGCATGTGTCCGTTCTGGGGGCCGGCGTGTATCAGTTCCTGCGCAGGCGGGGCCTCTCCTATCTGTGGGCGGGGACCATTGCGGGGGCCCTGGTGTTCTGCTTCGGGGTGCTTTCCGGCATGGAGTTGTCCGCGGCCCGGGCAGTGGTCATGTACGCGGTGATGCTGGCGGGAAATGTTCTGGGCATGGCCTACGATTCCGTCACGGCGCTGGCTTTCTCCGCCCTGCTGCAGCTTTGGGACAATCCCCTCTGCCTGTGGTACGCGGGCTTCGTGCTTTCCTACGGCGCGGTCCTGGCCATGGTGGTGGCGGTGCGGATTTTAGAGCAGGTCTTCCTGGAAAAAACCCGGGAAACGGAGACGGAAAGAGGAAGATCCAGAGAGAAGAAGCGGCGCAGGGAGGCCCAGCTGGCCCGGGGAAAAAGCTTAAAGGGCAGGTTGCTGCGGTGGAAACGGGAGCTTAAGAGCACGTTTTTTGTCAGCACCTGTATCCAACTGGCCGTGCTGCCCTTGACGGTTTATTATTATTTTGAGTTTCCCCTTTACACGGTGATCATCAACGGCCTGTTGCTGCCCTTTATGGGGCCCATTCTGATGTCCGGCATTCTGGGCGGTCTGGCGGGGGTGCTGGGCGGCCTGTGGGGCGGACCGGCCGGGGCTGTGCTGGAGGGCCTTGCCTTTTTGCTGCTGCGCCCGGCATATCTGCTGCTGGAATGGAATAAACAGATCTGCAGCCTGTTCGGCAGGCTGCCGGGGGCCATGCAGATCACCGGCCAGCCCGGCACGGGGGCGCTGTTTGCCTATTTTGCGGTGCTGGCGCTGGCTCTGTGGCTGCTGAGCCGGCGAAGAGGTCCGGGAGACAAGAGCAGAGAAGCGGGCGACGCGCGAAAGCCGGGACCGGTGACGCGGGGGATGTTGGGATTCTGGCCCTTGGGACTGGTACTCTTTTCCCTGCTGTTACTGGTATTTTACCGCCCCGATCCGGGACTTCTTGTCTGTTTCCTGGATGTGGGCCAGGGGGATGGCATCTACATACGGGCGGAGCATGGCGGCAGCTTTTTCCTGGACGGCGGCAGTACCAGCGAAAGTCAGGTGGGAGAGTACCGGATTCTGAGCTTTCTCAAATGCCGGGGCGTCCGCAGGGTGGAGGGATGGTTCGTCTCCCATGCGGACGAGGACCATATTTCCGGCTTAAAGGAGGTGTGGGAGAGCGGCTATCCCGTGGAAAGGCTTTTCCTCAGCCAATTCATTCCGAGGGATGAGGCCTGGGAGGAGCTGTGCCGTCTGGCCAGAGCCTATGAGACCGAAATCGTGTATCTTGGTCCGGGGGATGTGGTGGGAAGCGGAGAGCTTTCCTTTACCTGCCTTTATCCCCGGCAGGAGGGGGCGGAGCGAAACGACGCCTCCATGGCGCTCTATATGGATTCCCCGCATCTGACGGCCTTTTTCGGCGGGGATCTGTCCACAAAAACGGAGCGGGAGCTGGCGCAGGGGTATGACCGCGGCCCGGTGGATCTATATAAGGCCATACACCACGGCTCCGACGGCTCCAACAGCGCGGCTCTGCTGGAACTCTTAAGGCCGCGGGTCAGCGTGGTGTCCTGCGCCGCCGAAAACAGTTACGGCCATCCGGGAAAGTATGCCGTGGAGCGGATGGAAGCCCAGGGCAGTCTGATGTTCTATACTATGGAGGGCGGACAGATCACGGTGGGCGCCGACAAAAAAGGGATCTGGGTGGAGGAGTTTGTGGAAAAAGAGGAATAGCGGTGGCGGAAAAAGGGATTGTGTGATACAATGGAAAAAGAGTTTTTGGCGAAGAAAGGATTCCACATGAAAACCATAGACGCAGACATTAAGGCGGGTACCTTCGCCCCGGTATACCTTTTGTACGGGGAGGAGGCCTACCTGAAAAGACAATACCGGGACAAATTAAGGCAGGCGCTGGTGCCCGCCGGGGACACCATGAACCTGGCAAATTTTGAGGGGAAGGATATCCGCCCGGGGGAATTGATCGATCTGGCGGAGACCATGCCGTTTTTTGCCGAGCGCCGTCTGATCCTTGTGGAAAACAGCGGTTTCTTTAAAACTGCCAGCGAGGAGCTGGCGGAGTATATGAAAAATATTTCTCCCACAGCGGTATTCCTCTTTGTGGAGGAGGAAGTGGACAAGCGCGGCAGGATGTTCAAAAACGTCAAGGCGGCGGGGCGGGTGGTAGAGTTTGCCCGGCAAAGCGAGCAGGTACTGACCCAGTGGATCCTGGGAAGGCTGAAGCGGGAGGGCAAGAATCTCACCCAGTCTACCATGCAGAAGCTGCTGCAGACCGTGGGCGACGACATGGAGTATATCGACAGGGAGCTGGAAAAGCTTTTGTGCTACTGCATGGACAAGGACGTGATCGAAGCCGCTGATGTGGAGGCGGTCTGTGTACAGCAGACCACCAGCAAGATTTTTGACATGGTAAACGCCATCGCCGAGAAGAACCAGAGAAAGGCGCTGGATCTGTACTACGATCTTTTGGCTTTAAAGGAGCCGCCCATGCGGATCTTATTCCTCATTGCCCGGCAGTTTCAGATCCTGCTGCAGATCAAGGAGCTAAGCGGCAAGGGCCATGACAACAAATTTATCGCCCAGAAGGCCGGAGTCCCCGAGTTCGCCCTAAGACGCAGCCAGGGCCAGGCCAGGAGCTTTACCAGGGAGCAGCTTCTGGGGGCTGTGACCGGCTGCGTGCAGACCGAGGAGGATGTCAAGACCGGAAATATGAATGACAGGCTGGCGGTGGAGCTTCTGATCGTGAGGTACAGCGGGCAATAAAAGGTTGACAATGTCTTTACATGTAGATATAATGAATACCATGTATAACAAACATAGCAAGGTGTTCAGGCGAGGGAGTATCGTATGTCATTATATGTCAAGATTGCGGATGCCATTATGGAGAAGATCAAGACGGAGGAGTGGGGCGCGGGCCACATGATCCCGTCGGAGAAGGAGCTTTGTCAGCAGTACCATGTGAGCCGTCCCACTGTGCGCGCCGCCCTGTCCATGCTGGTGAACCAGGGGTATCTGGAACGGGTGAAGGGCAAGGGCTCCTTCGTCTCCAAGCCCAGGATCCTGGAGGACAGCACGGTGTTCCTGGAGAGCTTCAGCAGGGAGCTGGCGGTGAAGGGAATGCAGGTGCAGACGGAGGTGCTGGAGCACCGGGTGACGGAGGCCGATGAGGAGGTCGCCGGGAAGCTGGGGCTTTCGCCCGGAGACGAGGTGATCAAGCTGGTCAGGCTCCGCTATGTGAAGGATTCCTTTCAGGAGGGCCCCATTGTGTACAACGTATCGTATTTTCCGGGGCGGTATGAATTTCTGCAAAAAAGCAATTTTGAGGAGGAATCCCTGACCAGCGTGCTGAAGCGCAATCATGTGGAGCGCAGGTATCTGGAGAAGAATATCGAGGCGATCCGGATCGAGGGGAAGATCGCCCGAATCCTGGGGGTGCCGGAGAACAGCCTGGGGATTCTGATCCGGGCGGTCTGCCGCATGGCGGACCAAAGCCAGGTGGTGGAGTACACCCTCAGCTATTATCCCTCGGACCGGAATACCTTTCTCTTGAAGATCAGTGTGTAAAGAAAATAGCAGCATGCCGGAAAACTGCCGGTAAGCGGAGAAGGCCAATGGCCGCGCCGCTTACCGGCAGTTTTTTTGATTCTATAGGAAAGTTCTCCGAACTTCCCTATAGAATCAAAAAGCCCTCCGGGCAGGATCACACTGCGGCGGAAAGGAATATTGTCGCTTATGCGGTCTCCGCTTCGCTCCGGTCGTTGCTAAACGAGTGCCACTGGCACTCAGCAACCCGCCGCAGGCGGAGAATCCTGCAAAGCAGGATTCTTTTTTAAAAGCTACTAGAGTTCCACCCTGAAAATGAGATGTAAATACATGTTAAAATAGAATTAAAAATGTATATACATGTATTGACGAAAGAGATACCAGAGGATATAATGGCCACATGAAATTCAGCAGAACACCGGAGAAATGCGGGAGAAAAAATAGATCCATAGAAGAATCTCACCAGCAGCATGTAATGACAGGAATGTAGAGGGAAACCTTTTACAGATAAAAAGAAACCTATTTTAAGGAGGAGAACACATGAAAGTAAAACGTGCATGGGGAGTGCTGCTGGCTATGGCCATGACGGCGGGCCTGGCCGCAGGATGCGGCGGGACGGAAGCGGAGGTTGGAATGCCGGAGGAGAAGGCCGGGCAGGGGGATGCGGACCAGTCCGGTGAGGTCAAGGACGGTTCCGGCGAGGTCAAGGGCGGTTCCGGCGGCGGAGAGTGGTTCGGCACCGAGGACGGTGAGACGGTGACGCTGCAGTTCTGGGGCGGTATCCAGCCGGAGTACGGATATGACGAGATCGAGCGGAATTTCAACGAGGAGTACAAGGACAAGGGCGTTCAGATTCAGTACAACCGCTACAAGAACGACACGGAGGGAAATCTGCAGCTTGAGACCTACCTGATGGCGGGAGAGGAAGGCGGCGTGGACGTGTTTATCGGCTACGGCAACAAGTCCAAGGTGGCGGAGCGGGCCGAGGCCGGACTTCTGTACGACTACAGCGGCTATCTTAAGGAGAAGGGCTTCGACATTGCCAAGGAACTGGGAGAGAATGCCGCCACAGAGTACATTTTTGAGGGCGGAGAGGTTTGGGGACTGCCCACCAAGTTCGACAACGGCGCGTACCTGATGATCAACACGGATATGTTTGAAGAGGCCGGCATCGATATCCCCTACGACGGCTGGACTTATGAGGAATTTCTGGAGGCCATAGCCAGTCTCACAGAGGGGGAGGGCCAGGAGAAGGTGTACGGCATGTGCTGGGGCTTTGATTTCAGCGACAGCCAATGGCGGGCCTACATAAATTCCGTGCTGGGCAGCAACGAGACCTTTGCCGACGACAGCATGACAACCGTCAACTGGGAGGACCCGGTCTGGATCGAGGGATTGGAGCTGGTCATGGAGACCTTTGAGAAGGGCTACGCCCCCACCCTGGCGGACGATATCGCCGATTCCATGACGGTGGAGAACATGTTCCTGGAGGAAAAATGCGCGATCTTCGGCATTTTCTCCCAACTGCGTCTGGCCATGGATACCGAGACCTATCCCCACGACTTCACCACCGCCCTGGTGCCCTTCCCGGTACCGGACGAGAGCTTCACGGAATTTAAGACCCAGGCCCAGTCCAATTATTCCGGGGACTTTATGTGCATCGCTTCCGGCTGTCAGTATAAGGAGGCCGCCTGCGAATTTGCCCGCTGGTATATCCAGGGCGGCATGAATCCCCTGATCAAGTCGGCCCGCTATCCCCTGTGGCTGGGGACCGATATGGACGTTATCCTCGATTATGTCAAGGAGGTCGCGGGGGATTCGGTGGATGTCACCTCCCTGGAGTACCTGTTTGGTACGGACCGGGCCTCCTACACCAAGCCCAGCTACGTGAATCCCAAGAGCAGCGAGCTGAGCACCATTCTGTGGGAGGAGTGTCAGGATTTCCTGTACGGCAAGACGCCCACGGCTAAGGAGGCTATGCAGAAGGCGGCAGAGCGGGGCAATGCCCTTCTGGCCGAATAGAGGGGAAAGAAGGTTTACCGTATGACAAAAATAAAACAAGAGCAAAAGGAATGGTCCGTGGAGACGTCCCTTGCAAAGGGGCGTCAGCAAAAGCGCAGAAGGGAGGCGGGGATGGCGTATGCCTTCCTCCTGCCCAGCCTGCTGGGGCTTTTGCTCCTAAGCCTGCTTCCCATGCTGATCTCTCTGTATATCTCGCTGACGGACTGGGTATATACCAACGGGCTGTGGAACTGGAATTTTGTAGGATTTCAAAATTTTATCGATCTGTGGAGCGACAGCTGGTTTCTGAAATCTCTGGGAAATACCGTGATCTTCACCGTTGTCACAGTGCCTGTGGGCATTTTCCTGGCGCTGGTGGCGGCGGCCCTGATCGACAGCTTTTGCGGGGAACAGACCTCGGGGGTGGTGCGGATCGCTCTTTATATGCCCCATATCTGCAATATTGTGGCAACCTCCACCATCTGGAAGACGCTGTATTCCTCCTACGGGCCCTTTACGAATCTCATGCGGGCGCTGGGCTGGCAGGACCCGCCCAAATTTCTGGTGAGCTATACCTGGGCTCTTCCGGCCATCATGCTGGTGGTGATCTGGGCCCGGCTGGGCTATTGGGTGTTCCTGTACGGGGCGGCCATGCAGGCGCTTCCCGTGGACCTTTACGAATCCGCGTCTCTGGACGGGGCCAGCGGCCTGCAGAAATTCCGCAGGCTGACGATCCCGCTTTTGACCAACACCACCTTTTACATGACGGTTACAGGCATCATCAGCAGCTTTCAGGTGTTCGGCTACGTGAACGTCATGACCGGCGGAGGTCCCAAGGATTCCACCTATGTGCTGGTGTACTACATATACAAGCTGGCCTTTGATTACCGCAGAACGGGCTATGCCTCCGCCGTGGCGGTGGTGCTGTTTGTTCTGCTGCTGTTGGTGACCGTCGTTCAGTACCGGCACAACAGCAGAAAGGATTAGGTGGCGGATGATGGCAAAAGTAAGAGCGGTGGGGAGCAACACTCCCCAGAAACGCAGGTTCCGCCTTCTGATGGTGCTGTTGATCGGGGCCTTGTGCCTGATCATGCTGTCCCCCTTTATCTGGATGGTGGGGGCCTCGCTGAAGCGGGAGGCCGACGTTATGAAGCAGGGGATCGGATGGTTTCCGGGCTACTGGTATCCAGAGAATTATCTTCGGGTCCTTGGATTTTCCGGCGGGAAAAATTATCATTTTATGCGGGGCTACTGGAATTCCATCAAGGTTTCCACGCTGTCCGCCGGGGTGGCGGCAGCCAGCAGCTGTCTGGCCGGTTATGCCTTCGCGAAGCTGAAGTTTAAGGGCTCTCACGCCCTGTTTATACTGTACCTGTCCCAGATGATGATCCCCTCCCAGCTGACGCTGATCCCGCGGTTTGTGATCTTCTCGGAAATCGCGCTGGTGAACACCCACTGGGCTCTGATCCTGCCCAAGATCATCGCGGTGAACGCCACGTTCATGATGCGGCAGGCATTTCTGGGGACCTCGGAGGAGCTGCGGGAGGCGGCCAAGATCGACGGGGCCGGAGAATTTCGGATCTTCCTTAGGATCATGGTGCCCATTATCAAGCCCACCCTGGCGGCTGTTTTCACCACCCAGTTTATCAGCGCCTGGAACAGCTATCTGGACCCGCTGATCTTCATCAACCGGGAGAAGCTGTACACGCTGCCGCTGCTGTTGGACAACTTCGTGACCATGGAATCCACCCAGTACGGCCTGATGATGGCCGCCTGCTGTCTGGCCACGATCCCTGTCTTTGCCGTGTTCCTGTTCGGGCAGAGATTCTTTATGAAGGGTCTGACGGTGGGAGCGGTCAAGGGCTGAGCGGGCCCGGAAGGAGAGAAGTATGAAGCGAAAGTGGATCAAATATATAACGGTGGCAGTCAGCATTGCGCTGTCTGCCGCGCTGATGGCGGGGGCCTTCCTGCTGTACGGGCTGCTGCGGGGAGAGGTGCGGGAAAGCTCGGAAGATCCGGCGGACTACGGCAGCTGGTCGGTGCCTGCAAGGTATACAAAGCTTCTCATTTTCCCGGAGGACATACCCGCCCAGGCGAAACAGGTGGAATATTATTACAAATATGAGAGCGGCTGGAACCGGCCCATGTGCCAGATCTATCTGTCCTGCACGCTTTCCGGGGAGGCGTATGAGAAGGAGGCAAAAAGGCTCTCCTCCCTTTCCTGGGAGAGCGGAGAGAAGGGAAGGATCTCCGTACAGAGGGATGAGACGTCCTTTGGGTATCCGGCCTACGTCGCCATCGGAGGATATGATTTCTGCTATGAATACGCGCTGCTCGATGAAGAGGACTGCGCCATTGTCTATATTTATTCCATGAATACCGTGGAGGAGGAGCTGAGCTTCAGCCGGGAATTCCTTCCGGATTATTTTATGGAGGATTTTGAGGAGCTTTCCGTTGCGGGGACCGACAGGTTCACTATGTACGGCGGATACGATTCGCTTTTGGAGGGCCAGGAGCCGCTAGAAGACGGGAAATGAGAAGGAGAGAAAAATGAAGCTTCGTTTTGAGGAAAAAGCTTATGAGGTGATCGTGGTGGGCGGCGGCATGGCGGGCCTCTGCGCGGCCATTGCTTCGGCCCGCCAGGGAGTCCGTACCGCGCTGATACATGCCCGTCCCGTGCTGGGAGGCAATGCCTCCAGCGAGATACGGGTCCATATTTCCGGGGCAGACCAGTCCTTAAAGCAGCCGGATTACGCGGAGGGCGGGCTTCTGTACGAACTGATGCTGGAAAATAAGAGCTGCAATGAGCAGTTCAGCTATTCCATCTGGGATATGGTGCTCTTTGACAAGGCCAAGGCGGAGAAGAAGCTGGAGGTTTATTTTAATACGGTGATGTATGGCTGTGAGGTTCAGGACAACCGGATCACGGCGGTAAACTGCGTCCAGGAGACCACGGAGATGCGCTTCCGGCTGACGGCGCCGATTTTCGTGGATGCCACGGGAAACGGCACCCTGGGCTTCTATGCCGG
>CALWDR010000243.1 GCA_944376745.1 uncultured Lachnospiraceae bacterium | reverse complement strand
GGCTACCTTGTCGTTCTGCTGCTGTTTATCCTTGAAAAATACGCGCACATCGCTGTCTGCAAGCTCGTTGCTCCCAAGGATCATCTTCTCACGGATCACCTCATAGACAAAATCAAAGAAAAGCGTGTCATACGCCATAGCAGCAATCAGGGCCAAGAGTTTTTGCGTTGCAAGGTCGCTGCGCATGAAAATAGGTATAAAACTTTCAGCCAATGATTTGATCCGGCCTGTAACAGTACTGAAAATCTGATTTGCTCGCAGCGTGGTCGGAGCTGCAAACAAGTTCTCACTCAAAGCGAGGTTCTTTATCTGATCAATATTTTTACCTTCATAAAGAAGCCCCACAACCTTGCGAAACTCCACAAACCAAAAAGACATTTTCACTGCGCCCGCACTATATTCTCTTCTATCCATCTCACAAATTGACCTCCTCAAATGCGGGACTATTTTTTGCTCATACAACTTCACAGATGCTCTCAATATCACACACAAAGCAATATCTTCTCTACCTCCCGCAATACTCCTCATACACTTCAAAGAAGCTGTCTGTGGCGATCTCCTCCGACACCTCCACCCGGACAGTGGCCCACAGCTCCTCGTTGAACGTGGAGGACAAGGTCTCCACGAAGGCGTCGTACACATCATCGAAGGCCTCCTTCCTGCGCCGCTCCAGGATCTTCTGCTTGTTGGCGTCCGTCAGCTCCTGATCATAATTATTGACGCACTTGATAAAGTAGGTACCGTCCTCCGTCTCAATCGCCTGACTGACTTCCTCCGGGTCGAGGGCGAAGGCGGCCTCCTCCACCGCCGCAGGCATTTCGCCCCGGCCAAAGGTGATCTCCGTCTCAGCCGCCTCATTGTATGTACCCGCCAGGGACAGGAAATCCGTTTCCGCCGCCAGAGCCTCCTCCACTGCCTTCACGTTCTCGTCAGAGGTCACAAAAATCTGCTGGGCCTCCATGACCCGGGCCTCGTCGTCGCTGACCTCCCCGCTGATGCCCTGGGTCAGGCTGGCATACAGCTTGTTGGCCATCCCGTACTGGCGGTACAGTTCCCGTATATCCGCCTCGTCCACTCCCATGTAAGAAAGCTCCGCCTCGCTGAGAGAGTCGTAGTAGGCCTCAGCCGCCGCCTCGATCCTG
Organism: uncultured Lachnospiraceae bacterium; assembly: GCA_944376745.1. GTDB lineage: Bacteria > Bacillota > Clostridia > Lachnospirales > Lachnospiraceae > 14-2. Next base: position 7,674 of record CALWDR010000243.1, on the reverse strand, counting down.
GCGGTTTCCTCCTCCGTCAGGCTGATCTCCTGCTCCTTTGCCAGCAGATCCATGCTCATCATCTGCGCCATCTGAGAGACGGTCAGATCCTTCACATACTGCTCCAGACTGCTGCCGCCGAAATCATGACCCCACAGGTCCACCCCGTAGGCCGTGCCGTAAATATTCTGATAATTGGCCAGAAACACCTTGGCCTCCCCCAGCGTACAGCGCTCATCCTCAATGCGGAACACCTCATTTTTGGAGTCCGAGTTCAGCACCACCTCTGTGTCTCCCACCCGGCACCCAGCCGTCGCCGCCAGCAAGCCCGCAAGAACCGGCAACAGGGCCAGCCTTCTTCCCGCTCCTTCCATCCTTCGTGCCTTCATCCCGCTTACGCCTCCACCACCAGAAATCTTCCGTCCGGCAGAGAGAACACCTCAGAGGCCTCCAAAAGCTCATTGTCACTCATGCTGGCAATATCCGCGCCGATCTCCTCAAAATAGTCCCGGACCTCCTGGATATTTTCAAGGACCACCGCCATGCAGTCCTCCAGAAATACCTCCGCCTCCTCGGGATTGGAAGCTACCTTCTCGTCAAAAAGCTGCGTCTGATGCTTCAAAAATGTATCTAAAACAATCTCATCATATTCATTCATGGGACGTACCTCCTGCTTTTTTCTCTATCATAGTATAAAATTCAAAAAATGGCAATGCCCAACTTTTTCATTTCCTGATAAATCCGGGCCACGGGCAGACCCACCACATTGTTGTAGTCCCCCTGGATCTTTTCGATATAGATGGCGCACTTTCCCTGTATGCCGTAGGCACCTGCCTTGTCCATGGGCTCCCCGGTGGCCACGTAGGCCGCGATCTCCGCCGTGCTCATGGGATACATGGTGACCTTCGTCTCCTCATAGAATGTATGGCACTCCGTCCCGCCGTCCTTCCCATAGATCAGCGCCACCCCGGTGAACACGCTGTGGGTCCTGCCGCTCAGCCGCGTGAGCATGGAGACGGCGTCGGCTTCGTCCCTGGGCTTTCCCAAAATGGCTCCGCCGCAGGCCACCACGGTATCGGCCCCCAGAATCAGAAACTCTTCCGGGCCCTCACCTCCTGCCTCCGGCCTCGCCAAATCTCCCTGCCGAAACGCCGCCTGCGCCAAATCCTTCCCCATGGGCGCAGCTCCTGCCTCCGGCCTCGCCAGAATCCCCATCCGGGACGCCGCCTCGCTGGCCTTCTGAAGGGCCAGCTCCTGCACCGCCTCCGCGGGATCTTCTTTGGTGGTGATCTCCTCCCCCACAGCCGGAAGCGTCTCAAAATCCACCCCCACCTGCCTGAGCAGCTCTTTTCTCCGGGGCGAGGCCGAAGCCAATATCACTTTTCGCATGTTCATTCTTCCTTTCCTTGTTCTTGCCGTATGGCATCCAGGGATACCCGCAGGGTGCTTCCTTGTTCTTGCCGTATGGCATCCAGGGATACCCGCAGGGTGCTTCCTCTTTTTTGCCGCATGGCATCCAGGGGTACCCGCAGTCTCACACCGGGATCACCTTCCGAAGCTTAAAGGAGTACAGCAGCTTCTCCCTGACAGGCTTTCCGGTGGCCCGGGTCAAGGCCTCCCCGTACAGCTCCAACTGGGCCTGGTAGCGCCTGGCCAGCTCCTGCTCCGTCTTCACCGCGTCGGTTTTGTAGTCCACCAGCACAAGCGCTCCGTCCTCCTCAAAAAAGGCGTCGATGATCCCCTGCACCAGCACCAGAGCGCCGCTTTGAGTCTCGGGCTGCACCTCCCTGGCCTCCTTGCCCATGACGAAAGGCTTCTCCCGGTAGAGCTTTCCCGCCCGGGCCGCCCGGCCCATGCGCTCCGCCAGGGGAGTGGAGAGGAACCGGGCAAGCTGGGGCAGGGAGAGAAGCTCCATCAGCCGGGGTTCTATGCGGCCCTCCCGGGCCAGCTGCGCAAGCTGAGCCTCCAGGGACTCTGCCCCCTTTGAAAAATCAAAGCACTCCAGCACCCGGTGCATGGCCGTGCCCCGCAGGGCGGCAATATTTTCCTCCGGCACACTATCCTCCTGGGCCATAAATTCCGGCACGTAGGGGATAACGGGCGGCTCCTCAAAGGCGTAGACGACCTCCTGCTCCTCCTGCCTGAGAAGATCCATGGCCCGGTGCTTTAACTCCGAGACGGACATATTCCCCTTAAGCTCCCGCTCCTGCTCATAGGGATAGCGGCTATTCAGCCGTTCCTCCACCCTGCAAAGCAGTTCCGGATTTACCTCCCCGGCAGCCTTTAAAATCCACGCTCCGTCCATATTCCGGGCAAGGGCCTCCCCCGCCTGCTCCTCCAGAAGCTCCCCGGGGGCAGGCAATGAGATCTCATATCCCTTCTTCACCAGCGGCGGAAGCACCCAGTCCAGATAACAGCCTGCCGACAGCCGGGTCAGAAATCCCATATGCCCCCGCCTGTCCCAGCGCTGGTATTCGTAAGAGGCAAGCTTCTCCTCCGCTTTCTTGAAGGTCCCGGTGAGGATCAGCTTTTCCCTGGCACGGGTCAGGGCCACATACAGCACCCGCAGCTCCTCCCCGGCATTTTCCATCTGGATCTGGCGGGCCAGGATCTGACGGCTCAAGGAGGGTATCCGCACCCGCCGTTTTAGATCCGTGATGTCCAGCCCGATGCCGTACTGGGGATGCAGCACCATCCGGTTTCTCACATCCTGGCGGTTAAACTGCCTGCCAAGGCCCGCCGCGATCACCACCGGAAATTCCAGGCCCTTGCTCTTGTGGATCGTCATGATCCGCACCGCGTTCTGCCCGCTCTCCGCCTCCGCCTCTCCGTAATCCACCTCGTATTTCTGAAGCTGGTTGATATAGCGGATGAACTGGGACAGGCCGTGGTAGCTGGTCTTCTCGTAGGCAACGGCCTTCTCCAGCAACATTTCCAGATTGGCCCGGCGCACGCCGCCTGCCGGCAGGGCGTGTACATAATTCAGATACCCGGTCTCCTCCATCACCTGATACAGCAGCTCATGGATGGGCACGTCGCTGCCGCGCTCCCGAAATCCCTCTATTTGTTCCAGAAAATGCCCTACCTTTTCCCTGAGGGGCAGCTCTTTTCCCGCCTCCCCGTAGGAAAAAACGCTCTGGTAAAAGGGCCCCTCCGGGAACTGGACGCGTATTTTCGCCAGGTCCTCCGCAGACAGCCCCCCGATATAGGATTGCAGTACGCTGGCCATGGGAATGTCCTGGCGGGGGTTGTCCAGAAGCCGCAGAAGGTTCAGCACCGTCTGCACCTCCACGGCGTCAAAATAACCGGTTCCCGTGGCTGTCACGGCGGGAATCCCATGATTTTTCAGGGCTTCCAGAAGCTGCTGGCCATAGCTGCCAATGCCCCGAAGAAGGATCACAATATCCCGGTACTCCACAGGGCGAAACTCCCCGCTCTCCCGATCCGTCACAAGCTGGGTGCGAAGAAGCTTCCGTATCTTGCCGGCGATCAAGGCTCCCTCCAGTGCGCCGCCTTCCTGGGTCTCCTCCGTCCCCTCCCACTGGCCGGGGTCCGCGAGAAGCACCTCCAGGCGGAACAGATCCGCCCCCTCCGGCTGAAACGCGCTCTTCGGCTGAGACGTTCCCTCCGGCTGAGACGCGCCCTCCGGCTGAGACGCCCCCTCCGGCTGAAACGCGCCCTCCGGCTGGGGCGCCCCCTCCGGCTCCGGAAAGGCCATCCCCTGATAGAGGGCCGCCGCCTCATCGTACTCCACATTTCCCAGATCCCTGCCCATGATGGCATAGAAAATGTCATTGACCGCCGTAAGCACCTGGCCACGGCTCCGGAAATTCCGGTGCAGGTCGATCTTCTGGCAGGGGCTGTCCACCTCCGTGTAGGTGTCATATTTTTCCATAAAAAGCTCCGGTCTGGCCATGCGGAACCGGTAAATGCTCTGCTTGACGTCCCCCACCATAAAGCGGTTGTTCTCCCTGGCCACCGCCTCCAGAATGGTCTCCTGGACGTAATTGCTGTCCTGGTACTCGTCCACCATAATCTCCGCGAACTGGCTTTTCAGCTCCAGGGCCGTCTGGGTGGGCTCCTTGGTCTTTTGGTCCACCAAGATCTTCAGGGCCAGATGCTCCATATCGCCGAAATCCAGGATATTTTTCTCCCGCTTTCTGCGTTCAAAGGCCTCCGCGAAATCCAATGTCACCTGCACCAGCGTCTGAATGAGCTCCCGGTTTCTGGAAAGATTTCCCACCATCTCCTCCGGGGGCAGGAAGAAAAACTGCTCCAGCAGCTTTTTGCGGGAGTCCTTCACCTGATTTCGGATCTCCTTCACATACTCCTTCTTGCCCGCGTCTCCCGTGAATTTGCGAAGAGCCGGAAGCCGCTCGAAGGTAAGGCTTAAAATGGCCTCCCCGAAGGCCGGATAGCTGTCAAGGGCGGAAAGCCCCTCCGTCATTTCGGCCTCCTTTGCCAGAAGCTCCTCGTAGCCGGAGGGCCCGTCCGGCTCCCGGCAGACCTCCGCACAGCTTTCCAAAAGGCTGCTCCACTGGCCTGTGACGGTTTTTAAGTAGGACAGCAGCGCCCCCGCCAGAGGAAGGGCCTCAAATTCCTCCATGGAGCCGCACTGATAGGGCGCAGCGCAGCTCTGCAGCCATTCCTCCGGCCATGGATGGCTCATGGCAAATCCGTGGAGCGCAAGGATCGCCTCCTTCAGCTTCTCGTCGTTTTTTCCGGTGGCCAAAGTCTCCGCCAGCCGGGTAAATTCCGGCGCATCCTGCCGGTAATATTCCTCCAGCACCTCCTTTGCCACGTCCTCCCGAAGGAGCTTTCGCTCCCCCTCCTCGGCTACCCGGAAATCCGGCTCCAGGTCGATACGGTGAAAATAATTCCGTATCACATAGAGGCAGAAGCTGTCGATGGTGGTGATCTGGGCGTTGTACAGTAAGGTCTGCTGGCGCTTGAGATGAGTATTTTCCGGCTCAGCCTCCAGCCGTTTCTCGATGGCCGCCCCGATACGCTCCCGCATTTCCGCTGCCGCCGCGCTGGTAAAGGTCACGATCAAAAGCTCGTCAATGTCCACCGGACATCTCTCGTCGGTGATCCGCTGAAGAATCCGCTCCACCAGGACGGCGGTCTTGCCGGAGCCTGCCGCCGCGGACACCAAAAGATTCCGGTCCCGCAGATCAATGACCTTCTGTTGCTGCGGCGTAAACGTCATCCCCATGGGACACCTCCTCTCTCATCTGCTCCAAAAGGACCTCCGCATCCTTTTCCTCCTTAAGCTGCCGGAAGGAATACCCCGGCACTTTCCCGTCAAAGCCGCAGATACTGTGGTAGGGACAGTAGTCGCAGCCTGTTTTTTCCTTCATCCGGTAGGGGCTTACCGCGATGTTCCCCCGGTAAATGTCTTTGCCGATTTCCCGGATCTTCTGATTTACAAACCGGGACAGCAGCTCCACCTCCTCCCGGCTGGCCTGCCGGGATTTGGGGCTGACGCTCTCATCCCCGCTATCGCAGCCCACGCCGGCAAGCTTCAGCTGCTCCAGTACCCTGGCCCGGATCTCCTCCTCCGACTCCTGGCCCTTGACCTCGATGACCGGGTCGTCGATGTGATAGTAATACATACCGGCCCCCACCACTTCCCTGCCCGGATTCTCCCGCTTTAAGATCTCCACGGCAGCGTTTAAGTAGACCACCAGCTGCAGCTGTAATCCGTAGTAGAGAGACGCCAGTTGGAACTGATTGGCTCCCGACTTGTAATCCACCACCTTCACATACAGCGTATCCTCCTCCCGGCGCACGTCCATCCGGTCGATCCTGCCCTGCAGCCGCATTTTCTCCTGCTCACTCAGGGTAAAATTCACCGCCGCAAGGTCCTGCACAAAGGAGAAGGACACCTCGTAGCCCTCGGGCTTAAAGCTGCTTTGGGCGATCTGATCGCTGATGGTCTCCACGGTCTTTGCCAGGATCCGTTCCATCCGCCGGATGGTGTAGGCCGTCCGGGCGTCCTGATAAAGGAGGTATCCCGCCTCCTCCACGGTCTCCGCCGTGGCCTCCCGGACCATGGCCTCCCGCTGTTCCTTCGGAACATCCTGCCAGTGATAGCCCGCCTCCTCCATTTTCAGGGAATAGCGCTCCAGGGCCTCATGAAAAAGGCTCCCCATGTCCACCGGAGCAAATTCTCCAAGCTGCCGCTCCTTCACCCCCAGGCCGTAGGCCATAAAATGAGCGTAGGCGCAGGATGCAAACCGCTCCAGCCGGGTCACGCTGCCGGCAAGGGCCTCCCCGTAGAGGGCCCTTGTGACCTCCCGGCTCATGGGATGGCTCTCGTAGGAGTAAAAGGCCGCGCGAAAGAGGTCCATGGCCTGTCTGCTCCAATCAGGATGGCTTAAATACCACTGGAAGAGCGCCAGGAACTGGGGACTCGCCTCCCCCTCCCGGGCGCGGGACATTCCCTCGCTCAACAGGCGCAGGCCGCTCCTCGGGGTGGCCAGTCCGCGGAGGCCATCCCCGCTCTCCGCCTGCACCGGCGACAGGGAGGGAAAGATCCCCTGAAGCTTCCCCACCAGATAGGATCTGCGGGTCTCCTTCCCCTCTCCGTCCACCCGGTGCCAGGTCAGATACAGCTTCCGGGAGGGCTTCGTGAGATTCAGGTACAGGTAAAATCTCTGCATAAAGGCCTTCTCCCGGGTCCCCGGCGCCAGCTCCATATCCCGGGCCGCAAAATATTCCCGCTCCTTCTGGGAAATGAGTCCGCCTCCCTTGTCCGCTCTGGGAATGAGCCCATCGTTGACTCCCGCCAGAAAAAGGATCTGAATATCCGGCAGGCGGGTGCGCTCGATGTCCCCGATCAGCACCTGGTCATAGCCCGGCGGAATATTCCCCACCGAGGAAGCCGCAAAGCCCGCCTCCAGCACCTGACGGTATTCGGACAGCTCCATTTTCTCCTCCGCCAGCAGACGGGCCAGCTTATCCAAAAGGTCCATCACCAGCTTATAGATCTGAGCATACTCCCTGGCAAGGGCCAGCCTGCCCTCCCGCTCCAGCTTTACGCGCCGCTCCTCCAACTGCTCCTGTACCCGCTGGGCGGCGATCATCCCATAGAGGGCCCTCGTTTTTTGCAGCACAGTGGTATCCTTTTTCTGCAAAATGGGGCGGGCCTCCTCGAACTGTGCCGCGATCCGCTCCCGCAGGACGTTGACGGCCTCAAGCTCCCTGGTATCGCTCACGCCGTTTAACCGCACCCACTTGCTCCTCCAGCGGGAGAAGCCGCGGATCTGATTGGCCAGCAGATAATTTTCCAGAAGATCCGCCTCCCCCCGGCTGACATTGCTCAAACCGCAGCGCAGGTAATCCATGACGCTCTCATAGGAAAAATCCTGCTCCACCGCCAGCAGGATAGATCTCACCATCTCCGTGAGAGGCTGGAAGGTGATAGATCTTTTCTTGTCCAAGAAATAGGGGATCTCAAAGCTGTCGAAGATCTCCGGCACATAATTGCCGTAAAGCTCCACGTCCCCGCAGACCAGGGCGATGTCCTTGTAGCGGCAGCCCTCCTCCCGGATCAGACGCCTGATCTCCCCCGCGATGAAAAGCAGCTCCCTTCTGGGGTCCGAAAGGCTGTAAAGGAAAATATGATCCGCCGGGTCTGTATACCTTTCGGCCTCTCCGCTCCCGCCGTAGCCTTCGCCGGGCTCTCCACTT
>CALWDR010000242.1 GCA_944376745.1 uncultured Lachnospiraceae bacterium | reverse complement strand
GCGACCACTGCCGCAGAATATATTCATACGCTTCCAAGCTGAATTCCTTTGGAAAGAATTGATAGCCCTCCGCCACGGCATAGTTGCTGTCCGAAAAAGATGCCGCTATCAAAAGCCAAAATGGTATGATCGCTATGATGGACATCAAGGCGAGCACCGCATGGGCCAGCACCTGCATCATTTTTTCCTGTCTTGACAATATTCCACCCATCTTCTGTCCTCCTTAAAAAATAGCGTCTTCCCTGCTGATCTTGCGGATCAGGGCATTGGCTGAAATCACCAGCACAAAGCCTACAATGGCCTGCAAAAAGCCTGCTGCCGCCGACATCCCCGGATTATTCTGTTTCATCAACGCATTGTACACATAGGTATCAATGGTCATTGTGGTGGAATACAGAATCCCCGAATTCTTCGGTACCTGGAAGAAAAGCCCAAAGTCCGAATAGAACATCTTGCTGACGCTTAAAATAAACATGGTGATCACCGTGGGTTTCAGGCAGGGGAGCGTGATCCTGGTGATCTGCTGCCACCTTGTGGCCCCGTCCACTCTGGCCGCCTCATAATAATCATGGCTGATCCCCACGATAGCCGCCAGATAAACGATCATGGAAAATCCCACGTTCTTCCACTCATTCACAAACAGAAGGATAAAAGGCCAGAATTTCGGCTCCTGGTAAAAGTTGATCTTGGATGCGCCAAGGCTCTCCAAAATGCTGTTATTGATAAACCCTGTCTCATTGCTTAAAAACGCGAAGGCAAGATAACTCACCACGACCCAGCTCATCAAGTAAGGAAGCAGGATAATGGTCTGATAAAAACGGTTTGCGATCTTTGAGCGGATCTCATTTAACAAAATAGCAACCCCAATGGCCAGCACGGTCCCCACCACGATGAACAGCGCATTATATAGAATCGTATTTCTCACCATCGTCCCAAACTGACCTGACGCAAACAAAAATTCAAAATTGGCCAGTCCATTCCAGTCACTTCCAAAAATCCCTTTGCTGTAATTGATCTTCTTAAAAGCCATCACGATTCCCGCCATGGGCAGATAATTATTGATCAGAAAATAAAGCAGCCCGGGCAGCATCATAATGTAGAATGGCAGCATCCATCTCCAGCGCACCTTCTTACGCTTTCTTATTCGCTCCATCATGTCCTCCTTCCCGCTCCCCGGCAGTCTTCATCCGGTATTCCCGGGGAGTCATTCCATAAAATTTTTTAAAAAGCTTTGTAAAATAAGAATAATTTCCGTACCCCACCCTGTCCGATACCATGGTGACCGAAAGCCGCTCATCCTTCAACAGCTCGCCCGCCAGCATCATGCGCTGTTTCGAGATATAATCTCCCACCGACTGTCCGAACCGTTTCTGAAACAGGCGGTTTAAATGCCTGGGACTCACATGGGCCTTAAGCGCCAGAAATTCCACCGTCATCTCCTCTGAAATGTGCTTCCGGATATAATCGACGGCCTCCTCCAGGGAATCCTCCGTATTCTCCGGGGTCAGGTTTTCTTTCATCTGCCGCATATACACCTTCCCATAATTTTCGAGAAGGGTTGCGCTGTGTTCCCGCTGCACCCGCTCTTTGGTTCTGAGCAGGATCTCCGTAAGCTGCTCGTATGGTACGGGCTTTAAAATATAATCCAGACATTTTAATTTCACCGCCCGCCTGGCAAAATTAAAATCCTCATGACAGGATAAGATCAGACAGGCCGTCTCAGGGGAATGGTCGTTCACCCACTCGATGAGATCCAGACCGTTCCTGCGGTCCAGTTCAATATCCGACAACAGAATTTCTACCCTATGAGCTTCAAACACCTGAACTGCCTGTTCATACCCTTTGGCGGTAAAAACCTCGGTAAAATTCAGGAGCTCCCATTGCACTCCCTGCAAAATGCCCTGTAAGATCTGCTGCTCATCATCCACGATCAGTAAATTCATTTTGACCATCCCCTTTCTGTCATTATCTCCAAATCACCGGGCCGATCAGTCCGGTTCTCGGCATACAGGTATAGCTGACCGGACTGGCCAGGGAGGCCAGATCAAAGCCGCCTGCGGTATTTACCCCTCTGGCCTTGGACGGCTGCACCCGTATCTCAATCTCGTTTACTCCCTCCCGCACCCCGGCGGAAATGTCGAAAAGATAAGGGGCGGCGATCTCCATTCCCAGATCCATTCCATTTATAAATACATGGGCGCTGTCCCCTACCTCTCCCAGATCCAGAATACCGGGAAGCTCTTTTCCAAAATCCACCTTCGTCCGGTAGATCAGCTCTCCGGTGAAGCGCTGCATCCCTTTCCTGACGCCCAGATCCTGTAAGTCCTTCAGCTCCATCCTTTGGACCTTATCGCCCTCCTGGTATTCCACAGACCAGACCATGGGCCTGTCCGGTTCTGCATCCAAATTTCTGTCGGCGGCAAGCTTCATTTCCCGAAAACCAACTGCGCCCGGCAGCTGCACGTTCGCTGCCTCTTCCGAGGGAGACGATCCAAGGACGAACACCGTACTTTCCAGGCATCCCAGCGTCATTGACACCTGCCGCCTTCCGCCGTGCTGCCCTTCCTCTGCCGCCGGTCCATTGCCGGACACATTTCCCGGCTTTGCCATCATTTCTTCCTTCCACTGTTTTCGTACATCCAGCCTCCAGATCCTTTCCGACTCTGGGAAAGTTACCGTTGTCGTGAGACGGTTTCGCTCATCCGCATTCAGGAACATGTAATAGTCATGTCCATCCTTCCTCCAATGGGAATAACGAAGCCAGGGGTGACAGCCGCTGCAGCGAATGTCAAAGATCCCGGCTGTCCAAAGCTCCTCTGCCAGCCGATGCAGCGGTACTGCCGGAACCGTTTCTCCCTTCCAGTCAATCTCACCAAGCTCTTCGCAATACCCTTCCGGCAGCTCCTCCACGAAGAACACCTTTACGCCGGCTTCCCGCAGCTTCAAGATCGTTTCCAGCACATCCCGGCGGATATAACGGCACCGGGGCACGATCAGCGCCCGGTATTCCATATGGTTTATCACAAACCTTCCCGGAAGAATCCTGGTTCCGTAAAACTCCCGCTCAGTCAGCGCATCTCCGGGGATCACGTCATAATCGATCTGATTTCGTGCCAAAATTGCTCCAGGCGTCTGAAAATACATGGTATCTCCGGCCCATTCCGCTTCCCCGTGATACAGGACTGCCGCCGGAACCACAGCCTGAGACGCTTCGAGCATGCGGCACATCCGCTCCCCGTAAGGAAACAAAAGGGCTCCCTCCGCCTTGGAGAGCGCATCCGTGATCACCGGGACCAGATGATTGATGCCGCTGACAAACAGATGATCCAACAGGAATTTGTAATATCTCCCATTGGAAAGCTCCTGATAAACAGCATTTACCTCACAGAAGCTGTTTCCCTCTTTTTCCGGATTGATATGCGCCTCGGAGGAGGCCAGCTTACAGAGACCATAATGGTAGAATTCTCCGTCTCCATCCTCGCTGCCATACCACGGGATTCCCGGCATATCCATGCCAGGCCGCAGTTGTCCGCCGATCAGGTCCACCCCTGCCATATCCTGATGCCGCTCCATCCGGAAGAAATGCCCTGTTCCGCACCCCAGCCTGGCATGAGAATTTTCATCCTCCAGGACATGACCGATGTAGCGGACTCCTCTTTCCCTGCACCAGGGCAGCACCTGCCCGTTATAATTCTCCTGAATCAGCCTGGTTACGGTGTCCATATAGTGATACCGTACCAGCCGGCTCTTTTCCCCGCAGTCATACCACAGGCAGGGCAGCAAGGTCATCCAGGCTTCCCCCAGCCGTTCTTTCAGCTTCTTCGCCAGCTCTTTGCTCCAGGGCAGGGTGATGGAGGCTCTGTCCTTACGGTATCCCGGCAGGCAGTCAAAATCGTAGCCGCCTGTATTCCCAATTTCCGGTTCGTCGTAAAAGAATCCCTCCCAGGTCACGCCCAGCTCCTCTTTCATTTTCTCATAATGAAGCTTATGAACCTCCTCCATCTGTATCCGCACCGACTCATCATCCAGCAGATTCATATAAAATTTCCTTCCGCTGCCAATATGCGTCTCATACAGGAAAAAAATACGCCAGTTTCCCTCCGGCAGATCAAATTTCAGAACACCTTCCTCCCAGTCCACGCAGTCCGTAAGATCCAGCGCCTGGCCGGCATCAAACTCCATCCTCCGTTCTCCTGCCGGCACTGCCGCCACGCCAAGAAGTTTCCCTTTGCTGGTAAGTTCCGGCCCTTTCCGATTCAGGCTCTGCAAAATATTCGCGATTCCCCCGGTAGGCAGTCCGTTAAAATTCTCAACCAAAAGCTCCGCATCCTGCACCGGCCCCTGGACATGGGTATGGCGTTCTTCCAGATACAGCTTCCCTTTTTCAAAATATTCCGGACGGCCAAAGGCCCCGTTGGCCGCGCCTGTGGGAAAGGGAGCCGCATCCTGCACCCAGTAGGTCATTCCCAGCTCCCGGCATACGCGGGACATTCTCTTAAGCGTCTCAAAATATTCCTGATCAAAGGGGTATATCCCGCCATTTTCCTGCTTTTTTTCCTCGGAAGACGCATACTGAAGGACCGCGGAGGTGATCCCCATATCCGCCAGAGCCCGAAATTTTTCCCGTATCTCTTCCAGGGAATCCGTCTCTCTGACTTCAATAAAAGGCTGTATCTTCGGGCTTTTTTTTCTTAACTCCATTCTTTTCCTCCTTGTGAAAAGGAAGCCATACACACGGTACAGCTTCCTCCCCAATTCCTGTCTTAAGACCTATTTGCTGTTCAGGAAGGCGTCAAGCTGTTCCTGCTTCTCCGCTATCACATCCTCAACCCCTGCCGCTTTCAGCGCGGCAAGAAATTCCTGATAATACTGGTCCACATCAACGCTTCCTGTCTCCAGTGCCGGCTTATACTGCGCCACTACGGCAGTTATGGCCGCAATCTTCGTGGCCGCCCCCTCGGAGGGACTGTACAAGACGCCGATAGACTGCATGGGATTCGCCATAGCTTCCTCGGTATACGCGTCATTGTCCGCCTGGGACTGGCTTTCGCTCCATACATAAATCTTTCTGGTGTCGCCATACAGCCCCAGCGTGTTGTAATATCCACTGGTGGTGGCGTCTACCCCTTCCGGGAATCCGATCAGGTTCTTCTCCTCATCCAGGACGACATAATGTTCTCCCTCAATCCCCCACTGAATCAGGTTCGCGATATCGGCATTTTCCCACACATAGTTCAAAAACCGCATGGCCGCCTCCGGCTCCTCCGCCGTAGCTGGGATGACCCATCCGCCCATTCCCTGGGTATTCTGATACACCTCCGTCAGGCGGATCATATATTCCGTATCCTCTGTCTGCACCGGAGCGCTTACCATGAAATATCCTGCCGACACGCCGGAATCCACCAGTTCTTCCTGTGTGGTATCCGTAACAGCAGCATCCGGATAGATATATCCTGCCAGATTCCACTCCCGCAGATGCTCTATATAATCCTGATACTCCTCGGTTTCATACAGATTCACAATCGTCGTGCTGTCCGTATCCATCAGTACTCCGGTGGACTGATCGGCGCCCATGGCGTCATACATTCCCACATAGCCGTAGCTTGCGGTAGCTCCCGTCTGACCGCAGGGATACATATCCGGATGCTTTTCCTTGATAGCCGCGAAAAGCTCACCCAGCTCGTCCAGGGTATAGACCTTGCCTTCCTCGTAGCTCCAATCGGTCTCATCCACATATTCCTTCTTTACCACAAATCCACCGCCGCTGCCCGTTACATTCGGCACCGTGGATACCGCCCATATCTCTCCGTCCATGGTGTTGTTGCTGGCATAGGTCCACCCCTCATCCGTCATCTGCTGAATGTAAGGCGCGTTTTCCGCGATCAGCTCCGTCAACGGCATGAGCAGTCCCTGATCCTTAAAGGTATTCAGATCCTGCAGCAGCGGCATCATCAGATCATACCGTTCGCCGGTTGCCAGCCATGTGGTAAACTGGGACATGGCATCGTAAGCGGATACCGCCCGCAGCTCCACCTCCACACCCACATCTTCCACAGACCGCTCATTGATGGCATCCTGTACCATCTGCAGATCCTCAGGCGTTTGTCCTAATGTCAGGTATGTAACGATAATATGGGATACTTCTCCGGTCCAGCCTTCCTCGGGAGTATCTTCCCCTTCATTCGTACTGTTCTCCGTGTTCTCATCATCTTCCGTTACATTATTGTTGTCCTGTTCTTCCTGCGCTTCTTCCCCGCACCCGGCCAGCATGGACATTGCCATTGCCGCGCAGAGGATCATCGCCCCTGCTCTTTTGATGTGTTTTTTCATACGATTTCCTCCTTCTATTTTTGGGTAGTGTCAAATACTACCTGTTTTTGATATACCTCCATTATCCTCTGTCCACTCCTTTTTGTATGGATAGAAATCGGGCAAAAACTAACACAAATCGGACATTGTCTGGGTAAGATACGGCAGCTCCATCCACACCTGCGTCCCCTCCCCCATGGTACTGTTGATTTTCAGGCTGGCCTGTCTTCCGTAAAACAGCTCCAGACGTTTTCTGCAATTATAGATCCCAATATGCTTTCTCCCGTCCCTGTCCTCGTATTGTGCTTCCGCATTGAGGCATTTTAGCAAGTCTTCCTCTATGCCGGCTCCCGTATCGTTAATAGAGATAAACAAGCGTTCTTCCTCCCTGCGTATATAGATCAGGATCTCTATGGCCTCATCCGCTTTCCTGGCGTATTTCACCGCATTTTCCACAAAATTCTGGACGATCAGGGGCGGGATCAGCGCGTCCTTCAGGCTCTCATCCATATAATACACGCCGGATACCTCTCCGGGATAACGGATCTTCTGTATATCCAGGTAATTTTCCACAAAGCGCATTTCCGATTCCAGCTTCACCAGATCATTATTTTCCCGCAGGCAATAACGAAAATATTCCACAAGGTTCATGGTATATTTCTGGATCACCTGACACTGCCGTGTCTCTGCCAGGGAATATACCATATTCAGAGAATTCAGCAATAAATGGGGATTCACCTGAAGCTTCAGATTATTCAGCTGCGTTTCATACAGTAATTTCTCCTGTTCTCTTGCCTGCCTGATATCCTCCGCCATCCGGTTAAATTCCTGATACACATAATCATACTCCTCCGTAACCGCTCTCTCCTCGATCCGATACTGCCACTGCTGCCTTTCCAGCCGTCTCATTCCCTCCTCCAGCACTTTCAGCGGTTGAACCGCCTGCCTGCGGATCAGGAACCACAGCAAAACCAGAACCCCCATGCCGAACCAGGCCATACACTGCAGCACCACATACAGCACCGGCGCCGAATACAATCGATCATCATAATAAAATTCCGCCCAAATGTTGGCACTATCGCTTTGCACCGTGCCGGACAATTCCCAGTCACCGCGCTCTCCCTCCCGGTACGCCAGCGCCTCTGCTGCCGTAATCTCCCGCAAACCATCCGGCAGGCAGAGGAGACTGGTCGCGGAGTCTGAAAGGATCACGCCGCAGTCCTCCATATACTCTGACTGTAACCATTCCTCCAGTTCTGCCCCAACATCCATGGCAAATCCCACTTCATAACTGCGGTACGCATAAAAGGTAAGGAAAAAATAATGATTTCCTATCTTTAGGATCTCCCAGTTTTTCCCGTCCTCCAACGCCTTTGTCATAGCTTCCAGTTCCCGTTTCATCTGCTGTGTCTCCTCAGGGGAATACAAGCCTGCGGTGGCGCTCATGTAGGCTTTCCCGGCGCCGGCATTTTCCTTCAGATAAAAGAACCCATGCAGACCATACAGATTCAATGCCTCCCCTGCCTCATTGGCCAGCATGATGCTCTTTACCTCGTTGAACCCCTCCAAAGCCATGAAGCTCCGCTGATTCTGCGCTACCAGATTGGTATACCACTGCTCCATGATCTCAATCTGTCCAAATTTTCTTCCCATGAAAATTTCAAACTCCGTCTCATAGGTAACAGCGACCCGTTCCTGCGCCTCCTTCACTACCATATGACTTAGCAGGATCGCAAGTATGTTGACGGGTATCACCGTAAGACAGATAAAAAACATCAGCCGCCTGTCCAGCTTGCGCAAGATCGATTTGATTCCTTTTCCCATAGTCTCCTCCTCATTTCACTTTTGTATCTAAACCTTCATGTCCGCTGACGCGGACGTCACTTACTATGAAAGCCCACGGATATATCATCACCGCTTTACCGGCGCTTTCCATATGGCTCCTGCCGATGCTCCCGCAAAATATCTCCCTTTTTATCTACCTGTACGGTGCGGATCGCTCCCGGGGCTTCGCCTTCCTCCACCCACTTCATCAGAGCCCTCATACCGTCGCTCTCTGTGATCCCCGGTCCGTGCCAGTTACAGGTCCCGTGCCCATCCCCCGGCGTGATATAAAGCCTTAAGAATCCATCGGCCTTCTCTTGTCCGCCGCAGGCCTCCAAGACCTTTTCATAATAATCCAGCGTGCCGTCCACCGGGATCAGCGGGTCATCTATGCCGTGATCCAGGATGAGTCTGCCGCCCTTCCCGGCAAAAGCGGTAAGATCCGCTTGATCAGCCGCTGCTGCCGCAAATTTTGTGACGCTTGCCTCAAACAGCTTCTGGAACTCCTCTATCGTAATATTAGTAAAACGCTGTTTTGGCTGTTCCGTGACCCATCTCGCATAGTAAGTGGATAGGAAAAAAGGCCTGGGCTTCTTTCCAAACAGGCTGTAATAAAATGCGCCTACCGGGATATTTACGTTCCAGAACATCACGCCGGGCCGGAAATAATACCACATGCGCGCTCCGTTTTTACGCCTGGGTCCCTGCCATAGTAATTCCATAACCTCAGCGTCCTCTTTGGAGATCACGCTTTTCTCTGTCTTCTGTCCCACTAAATTCAAGGGATCAAATTCCACCTTTCCCTCATAACGGTAATATGCCTCGCTTCCCCCGACGCTGTCCTGTGCGGCCTTCATAAAATACCAGATTTTATCCGCTGTCAGAACATGTTTTCTGCTGTTCATCACCGCATTTGCCCAGAAGCCCAGAGGCAAAAATTTTGTCCAATTCATCGCTGGACAGGACGCCCAGACGCCGTTGTAATCCTCGGGAAATTCCTGCGCCTCTACCATGGCCTGCCGCCCGCCGCCGGAGCCTCCATGAAAATAAGCGAAGCGTACCGGACGCCCGTGAAGTATCTCCGCAACCGCTTTTCCCAACACGGTCATGGTATGGGTGCTTCGCGCCCGCCAGTTCTCGATCAACTCCCAATCCGTCTTTCCCGTCTTCCGGTCCAGTCCCCACTCCTTTGTACTGGCGCCGCCGTCCGTGGTCGCGGCGGCAAATCCGTTCAACACCGCTTTCGGAAGCGTCAGCCCACGGGAAGTATTATCCGGGCGGGTCAGATAGCCATCCCCTCCTGTGCTGGTACCGCCGCCGCCCGTTCCCAGGAACCGGTCATTCCAGGCCAGAGGCACCCATATGATGATATGCTCCTGGTGCCTTCCGGTACAATGGCGAATCCTTACTTCACAATAAGCCGGCAGGCCTTCCACATGGTGCATGGGCAGCAGTCTACCCAGAATCCCCTTTGACTTGTTTACATATTTGCCCGTCTCGTTGCGCATCACGGATACGATCTCTATCTCTTCCCCCGGAAATCTTTTTCTTAAATGCTCAGCAACGTATCCCCTGCTGCAGCGCTCTCTGATACCTTCCGTCTCCGCAAGATCCGCTCTGTCAAAAAACAGATTCCGGTCACGTTCTTTTCTTTCCGTCCTTTGTTCTTTCATACGAGTCTTCCTCCCTGTTTTTCACGATCACACATTGCTTTCATTTGCTATTTTTATCATCCGGTCAATTCCAAATCCCATCGGCAGAGTTTTCATCCCACGCCGGACCCACTCGTCTACCAAACCATAGATCAGGCCTGCCAGCATGGCGCAGGTATATGCCGTCTGCTCCTCCTGCCCCTCCTTTGGCCCGCAGCAGGCAAAAATATGTTCCTTCAGAATGTAAGTCATATGGTTCTTCTCCAGCAATCGTATTAGTCTCTCATTTTTCTTATACTGTTCTAAAAGCTCCGGCCAGAAGTCGCTGATAAACTCCTTTTCCGGCTTTTTGACAAATTCCTCCCACCAGGCATCCGTGCAATGCTTCAGGTACTGTACTAAAATATCCGGCATGGATTCATAATTGCGGTAAAAGGAGATCCGGCTGACCCCCGATTTCCGGCACAGTTCCGATATGGTGATTTCCGCAAAGGGCTTTTGTTCCATCAATCGCAAAAGCGCCTCTGTGATACTTTCG
>CALWDR010000241.1 GCA_944376745.1 uncultured Lachnospiraceae bacterium | reverse complement strand
GACGCCCGTCAAACCGGGAGACGATGGGAAAACGCCGGCGAAGCCGGGAACGAAGAACCCGAAAACCGGGGATCTGGCGCCAATCGTGCTGTGGATCGCGGTGCTGGGCGCAAGCGGCGCGGCGGTTACGGCGCTGACCGTGGCGAAGCGCAGAGGAGGAAAGCGGAGGGGGTAGATAGCCCGACATCTGGAATGAGATCTGTTTTTTCGGCAATATTTTGAATATCGACGGAATAAGGTCGGAACGGCTTTTTCCCTGGAAAGGGGAGGTCGTTCCGGCTTTTTCTTTTTTTGCAGATATTGGGTCAGTTATTTTAATATAGCAATGTATCATTTGATGTTTTTGCCTTAATATTGAATCTTATCCTATTATAAAATTATAAATATAATCTCACGAATATTATCACATATTAATTTAAAAATAAAATATAGTATTGACAATTGAACGTTTAGAACCTAAAATTATAATATAAATAGAGCGTGAAGTGGGAGCGTTTCCGAGTTGATCACAAACAATGAACAGCAGCTATGGGGGGATTCATATTACTGGTACATATGCATCACTGCCTGTACGCATCTCTTATATATCTGCTGTTGACGCTGGGTTTAGCGTAAAAACAAATTGAGGAGAGGGGATTCCTATGAGAAAAAAGAGGAGAATGGCTGAATTATTTGTGATACTTTCAATGATATTTCTTATGCTGACCGCCTGCGGTTCTGCGGGCTATAAAAAGGAAGTCGAAGAAAATTTTACAGATAATGGTAAGAATGAACCCTATGCACGCCAGATACCGTTAGATGAAATGGATTTCCAGGTGTATGATGACTATTTTCCGAAAATCAGGGCTATGATTCTGTATAACTATGACAGGAAAATATCGTTGCCCTGTGATGTGGAGTATTACGAATCAAAGGAGGATTCCGAACCGATTCTCACGCTGGAAAAGGGTACGCAAGTTTATGTTCTGCCTGACGATGAGAGAACAATCGTAGGCTATGGCCGGTGTTGCTGGCCCGATTATGAGGAAGGCTGGAGATATGGAAAGCCATTTCTGACAATCGATTTTACCTATATAAGCGAAGAATATCCGATGTATTATGTGAAATCAGAACAGTTGGAAAAAGTTGCGGAAGCATTTTATGAGAGTAATCGGGATTCATTCAGCAGTATTAGGAAAAAAGATTACGTAAGAAGAACCACGCAGTATATTGACCAGATCCTGTATGACAATGGCGCATATATTTCGAAAGCGCTTCTTGAAAAGTAGATAGCTCATGGTTACTTTTTTCTGCCAAATGCCTCTTGCACTTTCAAAAAAGAATAGTATAATAAAATTAATTGCAGTGCCAGTTTGAGAGATCGGATTGGCACTCTTTTATCGCGAAAAAGAGAGGATGGATAAAGTGGAAAAGAGTAAGACGGCGGTACTGCTGACGGAGGGGTCTATCTGGAGGAAGATGATCGCCTTTGCCATACCGATATTTCTGGGAAATCTGTTTCAGCAGCTTTATAACACGGCGGATTCCCTGATCGTGGGAAATTTTGTGGGAAGCGAGGCCCTGGCAGCGGTGAGCTCCTCGGGCAACCTGATCTTCCTGATGGTGGGATTCTTCAACGGGATCTCTCTGGGGGCCGGCGTGGTCATCGCCCGGTATTACGGGGCCAAAAAGTATGAGCTGGTGGAGAAGGCCGTGCACACCCTGGTGGCTTTCGGTCTGGTGGCAGGGGTGGTGCTGACGGTGATCGGCATGACCTTCACGCCCCACATCCTGCGCCTGATGGGGACGCCGGAGGATGTGCTGCCCAACTCCATCGTATATTTCCGGGTTTATTTTGCCGGGTCTCTGGGCTTTGTGATGTACAATATTTTCGTGGGCATCTTGCAGTCGGTGGGGGACAGCCGGCATCCGCTGGTGTATCTGATCATCTCCTCCCTGCTGAATGTGGTGCTGGACCTGCTGTTTGTGGCCGGATTTGAGATGGGGGTGGGAGGGGCGGCCTTTGCCACCATCCTTTCCCAATTTGTCAGCGCGGCCCTCTGCCTGGTGCGCCTGCTGCGGGAGAAGAACGCTTACCGGGTGGTGCCCTCCAAAATCCGCTTCCACGGCAGCATGCTCATGCAGATCATCTCCAACGGCCTTCCGGCAGGGGTGCAGAACTCTATCATTGCGCTGGCCAATGTGGTGGTGCAGTCCAACATCAATGTTTTCGGGGCGGATGCCATGGCGGGCTGCGGCTCTTACGCCAAGATCGAGGGCTTCGGCTTTCTGCCCATCACCTGCTTCTCCATGGCGCTGACCACCTTCATCAGCCAGAACCTGGGAGCCAAAAAATATGACCGGGCCAAGCGGGGTGCCGTTTTCGGGATCATCTGCTCCATCACCATGGCGGAGCTGATCGGGATCGCCATCAATTTCTTCGCACCGTGGCTGATCCGCCTGTTTAACGACGAGGCCCAGGTGATCCAATACGGAGTGGCCCAGGCCAGGACCGTGACGCTGTTTTACTTTCTGCTGGCCTTCTCCCATTGCCTGGCGGGGATTTTCCGGGGCGCGGGCCGGTCCATCGTGCCCATGCTGGTGATGATGCTCTGCTGGTGCGTCATCCGTATCACCTACATTACGGTGGCGGTGAAGCTGGTGCCGGAGATCGGGACCGTATTTTGGGCGTATCCCATCACCTGGTGCTTAAGCTCCGTGATCTTCCTGATCTATTTCCTGAAGGCGGATTGGATTCACGCCTTTGAGCGAAAGCAAAGGCCGGAAGGCGGATTGGATACACGCCTTTGAGCGAAAGCAGACACTGGAAAGCGGGCTGGATTCATGCCTTTGAGCGAAAGCAGGCACTGGAAAGCGGGCTGAATCCATGCTTTCAGGCGGGGCCGGCGGAAGGCAGTTTTTGATGGAAAAATCCCGCTGAGTATGCTATAGTAAAAAGGGTATGGCTCAAGCTCCAGGCTTGGGCTGAAACAAGAGTGAAACCTTCAACAAGCGTCAAAGAAAGCGGGAGGAGTTTATGGAGCGGATGGATTTGGAAAAGCGCCTGCGGCGCATACAGGTGCGGGATGTGGCATTGGAATATGCCATTCTCACGGCGGCGACGTTGATCATGGTGGTGGGCGTGTATGTCTTTAAGTTCCCCAACAATTTTTCCTTTGGGGGAGTTACGGGGATTGCCATTGTGCTGGCGGAGGTGCTGCCTTTAAGCGCGGGTACCATCAACTTTATCATCAATATGCTTCTGCTGGTGGTGGGCTTTCTCTTTCTGGGCAGGAGCTTCGGCGTCAAGACGGTGTACGTGAGCCTCTTAATGTCGGTGGGCTTAAGCTTCCTGGAATACGCCTTTCCCATGAGCGGGCCGTTGACGGATGAGCCTATGCTGGAGCTGTTGTTCGCCATTGCCCTGCCGGCCTTCAGCTCAGCCATTTTATTCAACATCGGGGCCTCCGGCGGCGGGACGGATATCATCGCCATGATCTTGAAAAAACATACCAGGATGAGCAATATCGGCACACCGCTGTTTCTGGTGGATCTGATGATCACAGTGGCGGCCTGCCTGGTCTTTGACATCCGCACGGGACTTTTTTCCTTTACGGGACTTCTGGCGAAATCCCTGGTGATCGACTCCGTTATTGAAAATATCAATCTCTGTAAATATTTTACGATTGTATGCAACCAGCCGAAGGCGATCTGCGACTATATCCATGAGCACCTGGGCCGGAGCGCTACCATTTTCAAGGGAGAGGGCACCTTTGAACACAAGGAGCGCTATATCATCCTTACCGTCATGAAGCGTAGTCAGGCCGTGGAGCTGCGGAATTTTATCAAGGCCCACGATCCGGATGCGTTTCTGATGATCACCAACAGCAGCGAGATCATCGGAAAGGGATTCCGGGGGCTGAATTAGGCAGGCGGGAAGAGCCTGCGGCAACCGACGCACCGCTTGCCTGTGCTTAAGGAGCGTCAGGACTCTGGCGCAAGCATCTGGTAGGCGATGCGGGGAGATCCGTCGGCCAGGCGGATGATGCCGCATTTCTGAAAGCCGAAGGCGGTGACGGCGCGCTGCATGATTTTGTTGTCCGCGTGGGTGTCGATGCGAAGGCCCGCGCCCCGCTTCCGGCAAAGCTGCCAGCTAAAGGCAAAGCAGAGTCGGGCGATGCCCGGACGGGTGCCGGCGGAGGCGATGCGGTGGATGGTGGCGTAGGGCTCCTCCCGAAGCCAATGCCCGTCCTCGATGGTCCGGTAGCTTGGCTCTTCGCCGAAAATCAGGGCAAAGACGCCGTGAAGCTGTCCCTGCTCCTGGCAAACATAGCAGTTTCCGGCTTCAATGTCGGCAAGAATGTCCTCCTGGCCCGGATAACCGCCGGTCCACTGGTTGGGATTGCCGTTGGCGGCCATATAGGCTCTGGCCCGCCGGTAGATGGGCATGATATGGTCAAGGTCTGAAGGGCAGGCCTTTCGGATTTCTATCATATGGTACCTCTTGATATTTTAAATCGGTAGGCTTTACGGCTGCCGCAAAGCCGTTGTTTTTTCTTTACTGTCTCAGGTATGGTCCCAGGCCGTTCATCACTTTTTCCCGAATTTCTTCGAGGATCTGTCCGGCCTCCTTCCGCTCTATGCCTGCCTGGGCGGCAACCGCAAGGAGGTCTTTCCTGCCGGGATCCCGCCCGTTCCCGTTGATACAGGTGGCGTGCTCTCCGCCGATGGAGCTGCTGTAGGTCAGATCATAGGCCGGGGACAGTCTCCAGGAATCCGTTGCATCCTCGTAGAGATAAGAGAAATTCTTGGAGTGGTCATCCCGGTTGTGGGCAAAGACGTTGAAGCACATGCGGCGGAAAAGCTGCAAGGCCTGGTTGTAGTTTTTGGTCAAAATGCCTGTGAGCTTCATCAGCGTGTGGTAGTCCAGATTGGGAATCCGGTGACTGGTCTCTAAAATGGCGCTCACCGTCAGCATATGCCTGCGCCCTAAGGTTCCGTCTGTATTCCGGCAGCGGTCAAAACGCTTTGTGCCGAAATAGCCGCCGCAGACCTTTGAGGGGAAGAGGCGCGTCTCACTCATTTCTATGCCGCAGTCTTTCGCGCACTGGGCGTAGGCATACTCCTGCACGCCGATGTCCGCGCTGTCCATGGAGGAGGGAAATTTAATGATCCAGGGTTCACCGTCCACCTCCGTCAGAATTTTGGGCCTGGCGCCTCCCGACGAGCCGCCCAGCCGGAACAGCTCGTCCAAATCCTCCGTCTCATTGGTTAAAAGCATTTGCCTGCATTGGCTGGCCATCCGGTCATAGTCCAGAGCCTGGCTTTCCGTCCACAGGTCATGGCAGGGACGGTAGGACAGGGCCCCCATTCCGCTGTCTCCCACAATGGCCAGTCGGTTGAGGCTGTCTGCCTGATGAGGGTCCGCGTGCTCCCGCAGCAGCATGCGGTCCACCAGCAGCCTTCCCCAGCCATCGGGCAGACTGTCCGCGAAAACACCGAATAGCCCCTCAAAGGGGTCTCGTTTGGGAAGAAACACCCGGTTCTCCAGGGGCAGGCTGAAGGGACTTATGGGAAATCCGTCTTCCAGCCATTGACCGTCGTACGCGAAGGCCACAAGAAAGTCTCCGGTAATGGCCAGCGTTCCCACCTTGCGATTTTTGAAAAATACCTCCAATTCTTTAAGCCTGTTCATCAATGATCTCCTGTATGGACCGGTACTGCTTCCTGGCAAAAAGCCCAAGAAAATCCTCCTGACAGCCTAGGGCAATGGCGATCCGAAGCAGGGACACCAGGGAGATCTCCCCTGTCCGCTCGAACCGCTTTAAGGAGCCCAGGCTGACGCCCGACTTTTCGCTTAGCTGGGCCTGAGTAAGGTGCTGCTCTTTTCGTCTGGCTTTCACGTTTGCCACGATTTCCACGGTAATTTCATTTGGGGTGGTTTTAAAATGAGTAATGTCTATCATGGTTAATATTTTAACCGAAATGCAGAAAAAAAGCAAGTATAGATAATATATTATCCAAGCTTGCTTTTGGATTACAGTTACTTTTTATGGGGTGGGGAAATGTCAAAATTTTCAGCTTATGTCTGGAATACAGCCCTGGACAGCGATTTTGTTATAAGCAGACCATTGAAAGACGCCGGCACTTGACGAACCGGCCGCTTGTGGGCGGTGAATCTAGTACCGCTGCGTCTTTCTTTGAGCGGGAGCGTGTCTGCGTTAGCAAAATCGCTGTCCAGGGCGTCCTCCTGACAAAACGGTTATTTATTGAATATTTCCCCGCCCCATGAGCAGTAATGTGCTACTCGATCTTCATAAATTTATCCGCGCCCTGGCCGCAGACCGGGCACTTGAAATCCTTGGGCAGGGATTCGCCCTCGTAGATGTAGCCGCAGACCTGACACTGCCAACGGCCCAGCTTTTTCTCCGTTTCGGTCTTGGGCTCCGTATCGGCGGGCTTGTCCTCCTGGAGATAGGTGGGGGCGTTCTTCGGGCTCTTTCCCTTGATGACGCTGTGGTAATAGGAGTAGGTCATGGCCGGGGCGGAGGCGTCAAGGACGTCCGCGTCGAGAACCTCCCCCAGAAATACCGTGTGGGTCTCCGTCTCCATGGTGTTTATGACCTTACAGATCACATAGCCGCAGGACTCGCTGACGACGGGAAGCCCCCCCTTCATGATATGAGGGATCTTCGCGAATTTGTCGGTGTCCCGGCTGGAGGAAAATCCGAAGGTGCCGATGATGGCGGGGTCGGATTTCTCCGATAAAATAGAAAACGCAAACCTTCCGTCCTTGGCAATGCAGCGGTTGGTATAATTGTCGTGATTGATGCTTATGGCCACCGTAGCAGGGGAGGAGGTGATCTGCATAATGCTGTTGGCAATACAGCCCACAGGCCGTCCCTCATCCAGCGCGGTCACTACATATACCCCGTATGACATATTGAAAAATGTTTTCAGATTCATAAATACGATCTCCTTTCCATATTATTGTCCCGTTTTTTGGACATACAGGTATACCCGAAGGGTGTTTCGTAGAAATGCTGCTGATCTATTGCCTGTAGTAGTCCAGGTATCTAAATTGCTGCTATGTTTTCAATGTATACCAAATACCGGAAAAAGTCAATATCACAAGCTGTGAATGCCCTGGAGGAGCTCCCGGGTGTCGGCGGCAATAAAAGTGGCGGAATGGGCCAAAAGAAAGGCTTTGTCCCGAAATCCCCAGCTGACGCTTAAGCAGGGGATTCCTGAATTCTTAGCGGTTTCTATATCCACATCCGAGTCCCCCACATAGAGGCAGTCCTCCGGGGCAGCCCCTAACTGCTTCATGGCCGCGAACACCGTATCCGGCGCGGGCTTGCGCGCCACCCCCAGAGATTCCCCGATGGCGGCCTCAATGGTATCCCCGAAAAAGTCCCGGCACAGCTCCTTTACGGCGGCGTCAAATTTGTTGGACACCACCGCCA
>CALWDR010000240.1 GCA_944376745.1 uncultured Lachnospiraceae bacterium | reverse complement strand
TAGTTATTTTACCGCAAACTGGTTCGGACAAACGGGGATTGGCGGGTTGAAACCCACATACATCCAGGAAGGTAATGGAGCTGGCGGCTATACCGTTATGACCTATAACCGGGAGACCATGACGAATTTCAAGGCGGAGTTTGAGGTTTACGGAGGTTATGGCACTCCGGTGGGAATGGTCTTTGGCTCAACAGAGAAAACGGTATTTCCAATTACCTGTAATGGAAACAGTGCAGATGATACCGGCGTGGCGATTTATATGGAAAATGACGGGGGTATTTTCGTATATGGCGCAATAGACAGTACAGATAAACAGACAGAGGGAAATGCGCAGACGGCTCCCACTAGTTGGGGAAATTATGTAAATGGTACAACGGCATTGAAGCTGACCGAAATGACAGATGGCGCAAAGATGGATATAACTAATAGTGAGGTATCAGACGACACAGCTACTCTGACAGTATGCGTGGAAGTACAGGATGGCGTACTGACGGTTTATGAAAAAAATCATAGTGCCAACAAGGTGTCTGTTGGATTGGCTGATACGTATGAGGGGGGTTATGTATCTTTCTTCGGGACCCATGCGCAGCATTATTCCTTTAAGAGTTTTGGCATAAAAAAGAATGCCGACCCTGTGAAAGAGCCGGAAACCTATATGTTTGATAATAGTATGAAATATCCGGACGATTACAACGCTGCATTCAAATCTTACAAGTTTAGTTCGGACGGGGCAGTAACAGAAGGAACCGCAGGAGACCTGTGGACGACTGCACAGGTACCAGATGGCTTAGAAATAGAAGGATACTACCGGAACTGGAGGCTTAAGCCAAAACATAAGAATGATGGTTCCATGACCCTCCTGACCTTAAAGGACCAGCAAGTCAGGAATTTTGAGGCGAGCGTGCAGTACCTGATCCACTGGACGGAGTATGGCTTTATCATTGCTCCCGAGGGAGAGCAGGCAACTTCCCAGAACGGCATTAAGGTCGATGTGGACAGTGAGGGAAGAATCCGGGTAAATGGCGCGATCGATGCCCCCACAGCCGTATGGAACGGGAACGGTATCGTGGATGTGAGAAACTCTCATTCGGTTTGGGGACCGTCATTAGACGGATATGTAAGTCCTGATGCATCCAATGCCGCAACCAACAAAACAGAATACACCCTGCACATCAAAGTCCAGGACGGAGTCTTAACCGCATGGATTGGAGAATTTGAGAATGCGGGAGTACTGACCGTCAACCTCACCGCCAACTATGCTGGCGGAAGCATCTCCTTGTATTCCACCGGCTGCAATCAGGGCGGCTTCCATTTCTTCTCCTTCCTGGAACTTGCGGATACCCCGGCGGAACCGGCGACGGTGACGGCGCAGTGGGAGCAGCTTGCCAACGGAGTGGCGGTAACCCTCTCTGCGGATCAGGCTTACAGCAAGCTCAGCGGTACGATTGGCTTTGACAACAGCAAATATACCTATGCGGGAGAGCGCCTCTACCCAGGCACTATGACGGAGAATGAGGAGGGACGAGTAACAGCGGAGGGGAATACGCTTACCTTCACCGTGACCGGAAATGAGCCCGGGAAATTCGCCACTTACCTCTTTGAGAGCACAGGATCGGATAAGAATGATTTTGGCGGTTTCACGTTGACGCCTGAGATCTCCGGCGTTGCGGCGGCAAAGTTCTACATGGCTGAAGCTGAGACAGTCCGGGGGGACGTTACCGGAGATAATTGTGTTGATGTGCGGGACCTTGTCCGCCTGAAACTGTATGCCGAGGATTCCGCATCTGTTACCATTGATCAAGCAAACAGTGATCTGCTTGGCGGAGGAAATTATACCGATGACGAGAATTTCACCCAACTGAGAAAATCCCTGCTGGGAATCGGCACCGTACAGTTCGGGACGCTGAATGGGAAAACCGGACTTTTCCTGGGCGATTCCATTGCCTATGGCGCAAATGACGGCGTGCCGGGTACATCCTGGGGCGGCCGGCTGGAGGACTATTATGGAATGGACAATGATGTGGTGGCCGTCAGCGCTTCCACTCTGACCAGGACATGGCAGGGGAATACGAGTGAAAGTGGAGATAGACGTGTCGTAATCGTAGACCAGCTTGGAAATGCGCAAAAAGACACCTACGACTATGTGATCCTGCATGGCGGTGTAAATGATGTCTGGGCAGGCTACGGTGCACTAGGCGAACTTACTTCAGCAGACAGCACAGCAGAATTTGATACAGCCACATGGTACGGCGCGCTGGAGGATCTGATCTGTAAGACAAAGGAAAAATATCCTGCCGCCAAAATTGGATTTATCATCAATTTTGATATCAGCGCTGAAATAGGCTCTATGGACACCTTTGTGGATGCGGTGAAGAAGGTCTGCGCGAAATATGACGTCCCGTATCTTGACCTTTACAGAAATCCGGAGTTGTTGGGGATGCGGTTTGGCACGGCATATACAGTGGACGGCGTACATCCCAACGCTGCGGGCTATGAGATCTTGACGCCCATCATCGCGGACTGGATGAAGACATTGTAAAAGATATTATAAAACACATTGGAAAAACTACCAGTGGGAAGCTACCTTTCGCCCCTGGCAGAAGCAAAGAAGGCGGGATCCCTGCGGCAATGCCGGAAGCGGGGATCCCGCCGCTGAATATGGGCGGAACACAGATCCGCCGGATATGTTTGGAGGATGGTTTATGAAGCAGAGACTGCGAAAATCATGGAAGCGGGGGCTTGCCGTCGCCCTGAGCATGGCCATCGCCCTGGGAGCCGGTAACCTTACCGGTTCTGTGCTGACAAGCGACGCCGCGGGATCGGACAGCGTACCTGTGTTTACGCATGCGGAACACGGGATGGAGTTTATCCTCTCCGAGGTTCAGAAGGAAGAGACGAGGCTTTTGATTCCCACCAAAGCCAGCGGGAACCCTCTGACGCTGGAGGTGACCTTCCCGTCTACGGGCGGGATCCGTATCTGTGACAGCGACCCGGAATATCAGGGAGAATTTCAGCCGGAGGAGCTGGAGAAGATCACCTACACGGACGACGGAGCGGGCCATCTCACGGCGGAGGCGAACGGGGAGAGGCTGGTGTTAAACTACAGCCAGGCGGATGAGAAGCACCAGTTCTGGACCCTGAGCGCCTACGCGGGCGATGCAGAGGTGTGGAGCGTCACTTCCAGAGACCTCAAGGCCCATTATGAGAGCGTGGACGGCAGCAACGTCCGCAAGGCCGCGGGGATCTACGGGACCATTGAGTCGGGGGAGATTTTTATTGGCCTGGGGGAGCGGTATACCGGAGCGGTGCTGAACGGGGAGACCTACGATCTGTGGAACATGGATATGGGACCGGGAAATGCCGGGACGGCGTCCTATGTGAATGTGCCTTTTCTGCACAGCAGCAAGGGGTACAGTCTGTTCTTCAGCTCCTATTACGGGGGGACGGCCGATATCGGCGGGACGGATCCCGGCGCCTATAAGCTCGATTTCTGCGGGCCTACCCTGGACTTCTATATTTTTACGGGGACGCCCCTGGATAATATCCAGAGCTATACGGCGCTGACAGGCAGGCCGACCTCTGTACCGGAATGGGCCCTGGGATACTGGATCGGGGGAATGACAGGGTATTGGAAAGGAAATACCGCTCCGGATCCGGATGCGGCCATGGCGAATGATCATTACTATCATGAGCTGCTGGGGGACGTGTTGTCCCGGTACCAGGCGCTTGGAATGATGCCCACCGCCGTGTTTGGGGAGGGGCTTCCCTCCCAGCGGGAGGACGCCATCAAGCTGGCGCGGGACTATAACGTCAAGATGCTGGGCTGGAACCATCCCGATATCTGGTGGAGGGGCGGCTCCACGGAGAGCGGCTGGAACGGCACGCTGACGGAAGGACTGCTCTGGAATGCCAGTGAATGGAATGATGACGGCAGTCTGAACACGAATCTTCCGCTGATCCGAAATCTGGAGGGAACCGCCTTTTACGCGGATGAAGATGGACTTCGCAAGATTGACTACACCCATCCCAGCGCAGTCCTGGTGGCAAAAGAAAAAATGCAGACGGGAAACGGCAATGAGACCTATTGGAATCTGGGCATCAAAGGCGCCATGGTGGACTATGGGGAGTGGGTGGAGGCGGATACCTCTGTCTACAACGGCATGACCGGCTATGAGATGCACAATTATCAGGCTTATGCCTACAATCAGGTGGTCCGGCAAGCGTGGCAGGAGGCCCTGGGGGACGACTTTGTGCTCTTTGCCCGTGCCGGATCGGCGGGAAGCCAGCAGTTTGCGGCCCAGTTCGGAGGCGACCAGCAAGCCACCTTCGATGGCTTAAAAGAGGCGGTGCTGGGTGGCGTATCCATTTCCAACAGCGGCTTTTCCGTATGGGGCAGTGATATTGGCGGGCTCCAGGCTCCAACCTGGAACGCTCTTCCCTCGGACGAACTGTACATGCGCTGGCTGGGATTTGCGGCCTTCAGCCCCCTGATGCGCTCCCACGGCATCACGGAGCGGAATCCCTGGGCTTACGGTGAGACGGCCCAGGAGGCTTTTGAAAACTATTACTGGCTCAGGCAGAACCTGCTGCCGGCGCTGTACAGCACGAATTTACAGACGGAGCTGGACGGCACGCCCATGATGCAGTCCATGGCGGTGGCATTTCCGGAGGAGAAGCAGCTCTTTGCCGTGGAGGACCAGTACATGTTCTGCAATGAGATCCTGGTGGCGCCGGTCTATACGGAGGGGGCATCTTCCCGTGAGGTCACCCTGCCGGAGGGGACCTGGTACGATCTCTATACCGGGGAGCGCATGACCTCCGATGGGACGGCCCAATCGGTGGACGCTCCGGCGGAAACCACCCCGGCCTTCCTAAGGAGCGGCGCGGTCCTTCCGGTGCAGCTGGATACGGAGAGCCTGGCGCTGACGGAGGCCATCAATGGCTATGACGCCTCGGATGCAGGGAGCCATGAGGCCAACGCGCTGCTGGTGACACCCGCGGAGGGGACCCGCTCCCAGACCTGGTATAGGGATGAGGCGAAGCTGGGCCTTACGGACAGTGCAGACATTTCTCAGGTCACCTATACCTCCCAGAAGGACGAGGGCTCCTATACCGTTACCTCCGACAGCCGGGAGAATCCCGCGTTCCTGACGGCTTATGCCATAAGGGCCGACAAGGTGTTCGTGGACGGCAGGGAGCTGGCGCGTCTGGAGCAGAAGCCGGAGGCGGGGCAGGAGGGCTTCTATGTGGACCTGGACGCGAACCGGACCATCGTTTCCTGCGCTGACGGGGACTGGAGCCGTGTGACGTTTCAGCTGGCAGGGCAGGCATCCGTCTATGACTGCGAGTTCGCTCTGGTAAATGAGAATCAGTGGGTGGGCTTTC
Source organism: uncultured Lachnospiraceae bacterium (assembly GCA_944376745.1). Taxonomy (GTDB): domain Bacteria; phylum Bacillota; class Clostridia; order Lachnospirales; family Lachnospiraceae; genus 14-2. The sequence goes on along the minus strand of CALWDR010000240.1, from coordinate 4,079 downwards.
TGGACGACCTGTTTGAGGTCTATAAATACAACAAGCCGGATTCGGAAGAGGACGTCAAAGCGGCAGTTGGCCCGGTAAAGCCCTCGGATGAGGATCCGGACAGCGCAGACGGCCATTCGTATTTTACCACGGCGTATCTGGGAACTTATGGGCAGAATTACTTAAAGCCCTCCCATGTATTTGAGGACGGCTACAACATGCTGACTTACAAGGAGGAGATGGATTCCGACTTTTACGCGGAGTATGAGATGCTGGGGACCTACAGCATCTATGGGATTGCTGTCGGAGGGGAAAAAGGCGTATTTCCGGTGTCTCTGGACGGGCAGAGTGACAACGACAGCGGCGTGCTGATCGCCATGGAAAATGACGGCAAAGTCCATATAGCCGGAGCCATCAATCCCCAGGATGTGGTGACCACGGGCGCGCAGGGAGTAAACGTAAATTCCCAATATAACAAATGGACCGGCGCATCCTCGGTCTATACCGAAGATTCCCTGACCGGAAGGGATATCGATCCCGCAGGAAACGGGAATGACAAATCCGATTCCTATACGGTCTGTGTCTCCGTGGAAAACGGCAGACTGACCGTGTGGGAGAAGGAAAGCCCGGACGCCTATATCAGCGTGGCGCTGGCAGAGCAGTATCGCCCCGGACAGGTGTCTCTGCTTACGAACCAGGTGCTGCACGGCGCCTTCAAGGCCTTCCGGCTGCGGACGGAGGACGGGCTGTATTATGATTTTAAGAACCTTGACGACCTGTCCGCTCTGGACGGTAAGCTGGATTCCTATGAGATGGACAAGAACACGGGAACGGCGGTGCAGGGAACCGTGTCCGGTCAGTGGGGACCGGCGGACGGGTCCGTAAGCGGAGCCGGTTATACCGGAGGAGGGATCTTGCCGGATCATACCCAGGGGGACGCCTCCACCATCAGCCTGCTGACGGTGCCGGGACGGCGGGTTCTGGATTTTACCGCGGAATTTGCCTATGTCCCCAACTATACCCAGTACGGCCTGATCGTGGGGGAGGAGGGGACCTTGCCGGAGGTCTCCGGGGAAGGGATTCAGCTGTTTTACTCCAGCGAGGGGAAACTGTATGTCTGGGGCTCCATCGACTCCCAGACCGCGTCCTACACGGGGGTATCGATCACGAAAACCCGTGACGGCTACGTGGAGTGCGGCCCGGTGCCGGGCATGGGCAATACTGATGTGAACAATAGATCCTATACGGTGCATGTCAGCGTCAGCGGCAGGCAGCTTACCGTTTGGATCGAAGAATACCCGGACTATGTATTTTCCGTGGCCCTGAGCGGGGATTACGCCGGAGGGGCCCTCTCCCTGTATTCCACCGGGTGCAACCAGGGTGCTTTCGAGTCCCTGCGTCTGAAGGCCGCCCACAGCACCTGGCATGATCTTCGGGATGTGCAGGATCTGGCGGAGCTGGACGAAAACTGGAATTCCTATTATTTTGACACAGTTCAGGAGGAGCCGGAGCGGGGCAACCCGTCTGAACAGTGGATTGTCCAGAATGGAGGTATCGCTCCGGTTCACGGCAATGACGGCGGTATCCACCGGTCGCTGCTGACCATGAAGGACAAGGAGGCGGAGAGTTTTCACGCCAGCTTTGCGTATGCGGCCAACTATACCGGCTACGGCCTGATCGTGGGGGAGGAGGGCACCCTGCCGGAGACCACCGGGAAGGGAATCCAACTCTATTATACCAGCGACGGGAGATTGCAGGTCAGAGGAGCCGTGGATCCCGATTCCGCGGAGTGCGGGGATGCCGGGATCACCACAAGGGGAGAGAATTTCATCGAGACGGAGAGCCTCTTTCCGGACGGCGTTCCGGAGGGGAAGATCTACACGGTAGATGCCAGCGTACAGGACGGACGGCTTATCGTGTGGAACTCCGGCGCGCCGGAGCATGTGTTCGCGGCGGAGCTTACGGAGGAGTATGAGGGGGGAGCCCTTTCCCTGTATTCCTACGGCAACAATCAGGGCGCTTTCCTGTCCTGGTCCCTGGAAGAGACGCAGCCGGAGGGAGAGGTCTCGGTAGAGCGGATACTTGCGGGGGATATCGTCACGTTCCTTCTCAAGACGGCGGGCTCCTATGACAGCCTGACGGCCGCCATAGAGTATGACGCGGAGCAGTACGAACCCACCGACTCATCGGCTTTTGTCGCCTGCAGCGAAGGGGTGGCGGAAACTGTCTCTTCCATGGGGGACCGTTTATCGGTAAGGCTGACCGGCCAGGATGGCCCGCATGACGGCCAGTGGGCCCTCGTCTCCTTCCGGTACAAGGGCGTCGGCACCCCCCAGACAGAGGATGTCGTCTTTCGTTTCCGGGGCCGGGATGCTTCCTCCTATGACAGAGACCTGGCGGCGGAGGTGACAACCCCGGGCGACGCTGATGGCGACGGGCTTGCGGACGTCCGGGATCTGATCCGCGTGAAACGGTATGCGGCGGGAGCGGCAGATGACAGCCAGATTCAGAGGGAAAACTGCCGCTTTGACGGGAGCATCCGGTCAGAGCTGAACCTGAAGGGCTTTCGGAGTTTCCTGGTGACGAAGCCCCTTTAGGAGAGCAGTTTTGCCCTGGAGGAGTGATTTGGAAAAACAAACTTTTTGTAGAATTTTTTCTATTGAAGGAAATGCGGATAAATTTTATAATAAGACCAATGAGGAAAAGGAGGATGAAACCATATGAAAGCAGCGGTATTTTATGGAAAGCATGACATTCGGATCGAGGAGCTGCCGGTGCCGGTCCCAAAGGAGGACGAGGTGCTGATCAAGGTAGAAGCCTGCGGTATCTGCGGTACGGATGTACATATTTTTAACGGCGACGAGGGGGCGGCCCAGACCCCGCCGGGAACGGTCCTGGGACATGAATTCGCGGGGGAAGTGGCCGCGGTGGGCGAGAAGGTTACGGACATTCAGACGGGAGACCGGGTATGCGTGGACCCCAACAAGCTCTGCAACGAATGTTATTACTGCAAGAGCGGGATCGGTCATTTCTGTGAGCATATCACCGGAATTGGGACAACGGTAAATGGCGGATTCGCTGAGTACTGCTGTGTTCCCCGCTCGCAGGTGTATCCCATCAGCTCCCGGACGGAATATACCAAAGCCGCCATGGCGGAGCCGGTGGCCTGCTGTCTCCACGGAATCGATCTGTGCGACATCAGCTGCGGGGATACCGTGCTGGTGATCGGCGGCGGTATGATCGGGCTGATCATGCTGCAGCTGGCGAAGCTGCGGGGCGCGGCAAAGGTGATCCTCCTGGAGCCCATCCCGGAAAAACGCAGGCTGGCGGAGGTGCTGGGCGCGGATCTGTGCATCGACCCGGCGGCGGAGGATGTCAAGCAGACGCTCCTTGGCCATGGAATCCACAGGATCGCTGTGGTCATCGAGTGCGTGGGAAGGACAGAGACCGTGGCCCAGGCCATCGCCCTAGCAGGCAGGAGATCCACGGTGATGCTCTTCGGTCTGACCCGTCCCGAGGACACGGTGGCGATCCGGCCCTTTGAGCTGTTCAAGAAGGAGATCACCATAAAGGCTTCCTACATCAATCCCTACACCCAGCAGCGGGCCATCGATCTCATCGATTCCGGCAGGATCGACGTAAGCTCCATGGTGTATCAGACGGCCCCCCTGGAGAAGCTGCCGGAAATTCTCGAGGACGCGCAGCTTCGCTCCAGAGGGAAGTTTATCATTGTGTAAAATGGAATTCGATAGCAGAAAGGGGCTGTCGGGAGATAGATAGTTTCAAACAGGGACCGGAGTGATTCGTGCGAGTCATTCCGGTCCCTTTTTTAACGCTTTTTTTCGTGTGGCTCTTATTGCGGCGTGCCTGTCCTGTTTTTTTCAGCTTGTGCTTTGGTTGAGTAGATTTGCTCCGCAAGGGGCAAGTCTACTCAACCGCTACTTTAGTTTTTGATGGGATATTCAGAAAAAAGTGATTGCAATTCTGCTCAATTTCTGCTACGATAATTATACATTTCGGAGAGGGGTGCTTTTGCGCCGTCTTTTTCCGTAATCTATCGCCGCGGCAGGCTGCGGTGATTCCGGGCTGAGTCAGCCCAT